>NZ_JBHXLU010000002.1:0-354266 GCF_042720695.1 Streptomyces sp. NPDC058457
ACCTCCACGGCTAACCACCCAACCCCGGCCGCCCCCCCCTCAGAGGAGGGGTGACGCCGGGGCGGGGGGCCGGACCTCGGTCCCGCCCCCCCGCCTATCGGGCCCCGGTCCGAGTGACCGGTCCCACACACCCCGGGGCCCGGTTTGACCCCCTCGGCCACCGCCCCGTAACCTTGACCGTCGGCGTGTCCATGGATATGAGGACGCGCCACATCCCCGTAAACCTCTTCCTCGGGAGCACACGGTGTTCCGGAGAGGCCGCCTGCGTTCGTCGGGCGGCTGGACTGCGGGGGTGCCGTTCCCGAGCGAGAGAGTGAGATCCGCGTGTACGCCATCGTGCGCAGCGGTGGTCGCCAGCACAAGGTTGCTGTCGGCGACATCGTTGAGGTTGACAAGATTTCCACTGCCAAGGTTGGCGACACGGTCGAGCTCTCGACCCTGCTCGTTGTCGACGGCGACGCTGTGACCAGCGACCCGTGGGTCCTGGCCGGCATCAAGGTCCAGGCCGAGGTCGTGGACCACCACAAGGGCGTCAAGATCGACATCCTTCGCTACAAGAACAAGACCGGCTACCGCCGTCGTCAGGGCCACCGCCAGCAGTACACGGCGATCAAGGTCACTGAGATCCCCGCGGCTGCGAAGTAAGGGACTGAGGAGAGATGGCACACAAGAAGGGCGCATCGTCCACCCGTAACGGTCGTGACTCCAACGCTCAGCGCCTCGGCGTGAAGCGCTTCGGCGGTCAGGTCGTCAACGCGGGCGAGATCCTGGTCCGCCAGCGTGGCACCCACTTCCACCCGGGTGCGGGCGTCGGCCGCGGCGGCGACGACACGCTGTTCGCGCTGCAGGCCGGTTCGGTGCAGTTCGGCACCCACCGTGGCCGCAAGGTCGTGAACATCGTCCCGGTCGCCTGAGCCTGAGTTTCAAGGCCCAGACCGAACGATTCGCGAGGCGGACCTCACTTCCCGATCGGGAAGGCGGGTCCGCCTTTCGCGTGTTGACATAGGTATTACCCCGTAAGTATCTGGAGGCACTGCACCATGACCACCTTCGTGGACCGCGTCGAGCTGCACATCGCCGCGGGTAACGGAGGCCACGGCTGCGCCTCCGTACACCGGGAGAAGTTCAAGCCGCTCGGCGGCCCCGACGGCGGCAACGGCGGCCGTGGCGGCGACGTCACCCTGACCGTCGACCAGTCCGTGACGACTCTGCTCGACTACCACCACTCCCCGCACCGCAAGGCCACCAACGGCAAGCCCGGCGAGGGCGGCAACCGGGCCGGCAAGGACGGCCAGGACCTGGTCCTGCCGGTGCCCGACGGCACCGTGGTGCTGGACAAGGACGGCAACGTCCTCGCCGACCTCGTCGGCCACGGCACCTCCTACGTCGCCGCCCAGGGCGGCCGCGGCGGCCTCGGCAACGCGGCCCTCGCCAGCGCCCGCCGCAAGGCCCCCGGCTTCGCGCTGCTCGGCGTGCCCGGCGACCTCCAGGACATCGTGCTGGAGCTGAAGACCGTCGCCGACGTGGCCCTGGTCGGCTACCCGAGCGCAGGCAAGTCCTCGCTGATCTCGGTGCTGTCGGCCGCCAAGCCGAAGATCGCCGACTACCCGTTCACCACCCTGGTCCCCAACCTCGGCGTGGTGACCGCCGGTTCCACCGTCTACACCATCGCCGACGTCCCCGGACTCATCCCCGGCGCCAGCCAGGGCAGGGGCCTCGGCCTGGAGTTCCTGCGCCACGTCGAGCGGTGCAGCGTCCTCGTCCACGTCCTCGACACCGCCACCCTGGAGTCCGAGCGCGACCCCGTCTCCGACCTCGACATCATCGAGGAGGAGCTCAAGCAGTACGGCGGCCTCGGCGACCGGCCCCGGATCGTCGTCCTCAACAAGATCGACGTCCCCGACGGCAAGGACCTCGCCGAGATGGTCCGCCCCGACCTGGAGGCCCGCGGCTACCGCGTCTTCGAGGTGTCCGCAGTCGCCCACCTGGGGCTGCGCGAGCTGACCTTCGCGCTAGGCGACCTGGTCGCCCAGGCCCGCGCGGCCAAGCCCAAGGAGGAGGCGACCCGGATCGTCATCCGGCCCAAGGCCGTGGACGACGCCGGCTTCACCGTCACCCCGGAGGACGACGGGCTTTACCGGGTGCGCGGCGAGAAGCCGGAACGCTGGGTCCGCCAGACCGACTTCAACAACGACGAGGCCGTCGGCTACCTCGCCGACCGCCTCAACCGGCTCGGCGTGGAGCAGGAGCTGATGAAGGCGGGTGCCCGCTCGGGCGACGGCGTCGCCATCGGCCCCGAGGACAACGCCGTCGTCTTCGACTGGGAGCCGACCATGATGTCCGGCGCCGAGATGCTCGGCCGGCGCGGCGAGGACCACCGCTTCGAGGAGCAGCGGCCCGCCGTGCAGCGCCGCCGCGACCGGGATGCGGAACGCGACGAGTCCCTTCGGGAGTACGGCGACTTCGACCCGTTCGAGTAGCAAGGCCGGTAGGGCAGGTAGGGCCGGTAGGGCCCGTATGGCTGCCGGCTTCCCCGGTCCCCGGGGGCGCCGATCTGCCGTCAGACCCGTCAGACCCGTCAGACCTGTAGACCCGTAGATCTGTAGACCTGTCAGGCCCGTTACGGCCGGGACCCGTTCCCGGCCGTAACGGGTTTTCTGTTGTCTGCCTATTTGTCATGCGCACGCCTGCCCGTGTTCGGCGGACGGACCGTCCGGCCGTGGGAGCTTCCGAAAGCCAGACCGTCCAAGAGGCCACTGTGGCAAGGGAGTCCGCGCATGACCGGAGCACCATCGCCCGACCGCCGCCGCTTTCTGACCGCCGGCGCAGCCGTCCTCGGAGCCGCCACGTCCGCCCAGCTCTGGCTGCCGTCCGTCGCCCGGGCCGCCGAAACCCCGCTGCCCGACGGAGTGTTCGGTCTCGGTATCGCCTCCGGCGACCCGCTGCCCGACGGCATCGTGCTCTGGACGCGGCTCGCCCCCGATCCCCTGAACGGCGGCGGCATGCCGGACGAGATCGTCCCCGTCGAGTGGGAGATCGCCGAGGACGAGCGCCTCCGCAAGGTCGTCCGCCGCGGCACCGCCCACGCCCGGCCCGAGTACGGGCACAGCGTTCACGTGGACGTACGAGGACTGCGCCCCGGCCGCTCCTACTGGTACCGCTTCCGCGCCGGCGGCCGGATCTCCCCGACCGGCCGCACCCGCACCGCCCCCCACCCGCACCGCAAGGGCGGCACCCTGCGCGTGGCCCTCGCCTCCTGCCAGAACTGGCAGCACGGCTACTTCACCCCGTACGCCGACATGCTCGCCCAGGACCCCGACATCGTCCTCTTCGTCGGCGACTACATCTACGAGTCCACCCCGTCCTCCGCGGGACCCCGCCGCCACGAGGGCACCGGAGAGCCGTACACCCTGGTGCAGTACCGCAACCGCTACGCCCAGTACCGCAGCGACCCCGACCTCGCCGCCATGCACGCGAACGCGCCCTGGGTGGTCACCTTCGACGACCACGAGGTCGACAACGACTGGGCCGGCGAGATCCCCCAGGACCCCGGCAAGCAGTCCCACGACGCGTTCGTCGCCCGGCTCACCGCCGCCTTCCAGGCCTACTACGAGCACATGCCGGTCCGGGCCACCGCGATCCCGGACGGGCCGCACATCCAGATGTACCGCCGCCTGGAGTTCGGCCGCCTCGCCCGGCTCAACGTCCTCGACACCCGCCAGTTCCGCAGCGACCAGGTCACCAGCCAGGCGGCCGCGGAGGATCCCTCGCTCACCATGCTCGGCGCCGAACAGAAGCAGTGGCTGCTCGACGGACTGCGCGACTTGCCGGCCCGCTGGAACCTGATCGCCTCACAGATCATGATGGCCGAGACCGACATCCTGCCCGGCGACGGAAAACTCTGGTATTACGACGCCTGGGACGGCTACCAGGTCGAACGCAATGCCCTGCTCGACGAGTTCGCCTCCGTTCGCAACCCCGTCGTGCTCAGCGGCGACCGTCATCTCACCATGATCAGCGACTTGAAGAAGGACTTCGCGGACCCGTCGTCGGGCGTCGTCGGCGCCGAGTTCGTCGGCACCTCCATCTCCAGCAACGGCGACCAGGACCAGGCCGCCTTCCACTCCCAGTGGGACCCGCTGAAGGCCGACAACCCGCACTGGAAGGTCATCGACGCCCACCGCGGATACCACCTGTTCGACATCCGCCGCGACGGCATCGACGCGCGCGTGCGAGTCGTCGACACCGTCGTCAGCCCACAGGCCACCGCGAGTACGCTCGCCACCCTGCGGGTCGAGACGGATGAACCGGGCGTACAGGTCGTCTGACGTACGAACCGGGCGCGCCGAACGTCAAGTCTTTGTAACAGGAGCCTGGGACTCATCTGTGTCCCAGGCTCCTCTCAGGTGAACCCAAGGTAAACGTCTTACCTTCTGTTAACCATGGAGACGGACTGTACGAGAGGCGAAGCCCCGGTGAACAACGCCCCCATAGGCCCCGTGAGCCCCACTGGTCCCCTGGCCGCCCTGCCTGCCGGTACCCGCCTGCTGCACATCGGCCCGCACAAAACGGGGACCACGGCCATCCAGGGCGCCCTGTTCGCCGCGAAGGACAAGCTGCCCGAACACTGTGTGGAGTTCCCGGCGACCACCCGGCACCCGATGGAGGCCGCCCTCGCCGCCTGCGCCCGGCCCGCGATGATGGGCGACACCGTGCCCACCGAGAAGCACTGGACGCGGCTGCTCAAGCAGATCGAGGCCACCGGCTCCCGCACCTCGGTGATCAGCAGCGAGTTCTTCGCCGACGCCCCCGACGACGAGACCGTCGCCCGCATCGTCGAACAGCTCGGCGGCGAACGCGTCCACGTCCTCGTCACCCTCCGCCCCCTCGCCAGGATCATGCCCTCGCAGTGGCAGCAGTACGTGCAGAACGGACTGCGCATGGGCTACGAGGAATGGCTGGAGCACATGCTCCGCAAGGCCCCCTACGAGAAGCCCAACCCCAGCTTCTGGCGCCGGCACCGGCATGACCGGCTCGTCGAACGCTGGATCCGCGCGGTCGGCGCCGACCGGATCACCGTCGTCGTGGTCGACGACCGGGACCGCGACGGCCTGATGCGCACCTTCGAAGCCCTCCTCGGACTTCCCGAAAAACTCCTCCAGCCCGTCCCGGACGCGGCGAACCGCTCCCTCACCCTCGCCGAGACCGAAATGCTGCGAAATCTCAACGTGGAATTCCGTGGTAATGGACTCCCCGACGAGCTGTATTCCAAGCTCGTCCGCAACGGCGCCGTCATGCATATGAAGAACTCGTGCAGCCCCACCGCCGCCGACGTGAAGATCTCCACCCCCGACTGGGCCGTCGAGGCCGCCGGGCGCATCGGTGCCGAGATCGTGGAACGCATCGGCGCCATGGGTGTCCGCATCATCGGCGACCCCGCCCTCCTCCACGCCCTGCCCGCCATCCCCGCACAGCCGGGACCGCCCGCCGCCGAGGCCCGCATCGCCCCGGAGGTCGCCGCCCAGGCGCTCTACGGCGCGCTCGCCGCGGCGGCCTCGGCACCGGTGCGCCACACCGCCGAGCCGAAGTCCCGCACCGTGCACCAGACGTCGTCCAAGGAGCTCGTACGGGTCCTGGGCCACCGATGTCTGAAGAAGCTGCGACGGCGGTGAGGTGCGGGAGGGGGGACGGCTCAGCCCGGCTAGGGCGTCCCTGTAGCACGGCGTAGCGCTGCTGAGACGTGCATCGCGTCACGCACAGCAATCGGAATGCGCTGTGTAGTTACTCACAGCAAATTCACGGAACTCTTCCAGCGGTCCGGCGGGCGACGCCCATCACCAGCGGTGCAAGGTGAATGAAAGGTTGCGGGCACATATGCAGTGGACGGCGCTCACCTTGCACAGCGGTTACCAGAAGTGGGACCATTTCCTGGTTCCCTGATGCCCCAAGGTAGGTCACCTGTGTCCCAGCACATAGCCAAGCCCCGAACCACCGCAGTGATCCTGGCCGGTGGCACCGGCCAGCGGGTGGGTCTGTCGATCCCCAAGCAGCTGCTGAAGATCGCCGGCAAGGCCGTCATCGAGCACACCCTGGCCACCTTCGAGAAGGCCGACTCGATCGACGACATCATCGTGCTGATGACACCGGGCTACGTCGCGGACGTCGAGAAGATCGTCGCCAAGGCCGGGTTCACCAAGGTCAAGAAGGTCATCGAGGGCGGCAGCACGCGGAACGAGACCACCGAGCGCGCCATCGAGGCCCTCGGCGAGGGCCTGGCCGATGGTGAGGACCTCAACGTCCTCTTCCACGACGCCGTACGCCCCCTGCTGTCGCAGCGCGTCATCGACGACTGCGTGATCGCGCTGGAGCGCTACCAGGCCGTCGACGTCGCCATCCCGTCCGCCGACACCATCATCGTCACCCGCACCCACGGCGGGGACGGCGAGTTCATCACCGAGATCCCGGACCGCTCCAGGCTGCGCCGCGGCCAGACCCCGCAGGCGTTCAAGCTGTCCACGATCAAGCGGGCCTACGCGGTCGCCGACGGCGACCCCAACTTCCAGGCCACCGACGACTGCTCCGTCGTCCTCAAGTACCTGCCGGACGTGCCGATCCACGTCGTGGCCGGCGACGAGTACAACATGAAGGTCACCCAGCCCGTCGACGTCTTCATCGCCGACAAGCTCTTCCAGCTCGCCTCCAGCGCCGCCCCCGAGCAGAAGAGCGAGGACGCCTACCGCGAGCTCCTCACCGGCAAGACCGCGGTGATCTTCGGCGGTTCGTACGGCATCGGCAAGGACATCGCCGAACTCGCCGAGTCCTACGGCGCCAACGTCTACGCCCTCGGCCGCTCCACCACCGGCACCCACGTGGAGAACCCGGAGGAGGTCGACGACGCCCTCTCCAAGGCGTACGCCGAGACCGGCCGCATCGACTACGTCGTCAACACCGCGGGCGTGCTGCGCATCGGCAAGCTCGCCGAGACCGACAACGCCACCATCGAAGAGGCGCTGAAGGTCAACTACCTGGCCCCGGTGCAGATCGCCCGTTCGAGCTACAAGTACCTCGCCGAGACCCAGGGCCAGCTGCTGCTCTACACCTCCAGCAGCTACACCCGCGGCCGCGCCGAGTACAGCCTCTACTCCTCGACCAAGGCCGCCATGGTGAACCTCACCCAGGCCCTGTCCGACGAGTGGGCCGGCGACGCCGTCCGCGTCAACTGCATCAACCCGGAGCGCACCGCCACCCCGATGCGCACCAAGGCGTTCGGCCAGGAACCCTCGGGCTCGCTGCTCTCCTCCGAGGCCGTCGCCCGCACCTCCCTCGACGTGCTGCTCTCCGAACTCACCGGCCATGTCATCGACGTCCGCCAGCAGGACCCGACGGCGGCCGCCGGCCAGGCCTCCGGCTTCGAGCAGGCCTTGGCCAGTGTCCTGGACCGTCAGGACGGCGTGGCATAATCGACAGCCATTAGTCATCTGTAATTCAGGCCTCTGTGGTTGCGCGCGTTCGCTGAGCATTCACAGGGGCCTGAACCCGTAAAAACCCAGATCGACCACCTCCCAGATCGTCCGCAAGGTCAAATTCAGGCCTTTTTGTCAGCAAAAGGTTCTCCGTGATATCCACAGCTATTCGCGTCGCCCGGGTGGGCAGCGCGGCCGAGCTGGCCGCGGCGGCACTCATGGTGCTGGGCTTCCCGGTCCTCATGGTCGCCGCGCTCGTCCCGAGCGTTTACGCCTTCGCGGCCGCGGCCGCCGTCACGTACCTGGCGGACCACTACCTGCACCGCAAGGGCAGCTACCTCATCAACCGCCTGAGCAAGGTCCGGGCCGGTCTGTCGATCCGCTTCCTGATCCGGCAGCTGCTGCTGATCCTGCTGCTGGCCCGGATGGACCTCTCGAACGGTCTGGTCTTCTACGGTGCGATCGCCTGCTTCATCGCCTTCTACGGCCTGCAGGCCCCGCACGGCGCACTGGTCACCCTGATCCGCAACCGCCGCCGGATGCCGGTCGCCACCCGCAACGTCGACCTGCAGTCCCGCATCCGCATCCCGGACGCCCCGCCGCGCGGCCTGCTCGACCGCTCCGCCGAGAAGATGCTCCACCTCGACCTCGCGGCCGTCGTCGGCCTGCTGATCTCGGCGATGACGGACAACGTGGTCGCCGGCTTCGTCGGTGTCGGGATCACCCTCGCCCTGGGCTGCCTGTACGTACTGGTACTGATGCCGTACGTACGCGGCCGCAAGACCCCGCCCGGCGCCGACACGGTGCTGGCCGCCGTCGACGACTGGCTGGCCGAGTACCGGCCCGGGACCGTGCTGTACTTCTCCGGCTCCAAGGACTCCGCATACCAGGTCAACATGTGGCTGGAGACCATGGAACAGCTGGAGTCCCGCCCGCTGATCCTGCTGCGCGAGCGGGTCATCCTACAGAGCCTCGCCCCGACGACCGTCCCCGTCATCTGCGTGCCCGGCGGCGTGCACCTGATGAACATGGACCTCTCCACGGTCCGCGTCGCCCTCTACGCGGCCAACGTCGGCAAGAACATCCACCTGCTGCGCGTCCCCACGATGAAGCACGTCTTCATCGGCCACGGCGACAGCGACAAGCTGGCCAGCGTCAACCCGTTCAGCAAGGTGTACGACGAGGTGTGGACCGCGGGCCGCGCGGGCCGCGACCGCTACGCCATCGCCGACGTCGGCGTCCGCGACGACGACATCGTCGAGGTCGGCCGACCCCAGCTGGCCCCCATCCAGAGCTGGCAGGGCGTCCCCGACGGCCGTATCCCCACCGTGCTCTACGCGCCCACCTGGGAAGGCTGGGACGGCGACCCCGGCAACACCTCGCTCGTTCTCGCCGGCGAGAACATCGTGAAGAAGCTGGTCAAGGCCGACCCGCCGGTCCGCGTCCTGTACAAGCCGCACCCCTTCACCGGCACCGTCAGCCCCGAGGCCGGCGCCGCCCACCGGCGCGTCACCGCCCTCGTGGAGAAGGCCGCCGCCGCCCGTGCCACCGATGCCCGCTTCACCGCCGACACGGCCGCCCAGACGGCGGCGAAGGCCGAACTGACCCGCATCGAGACCCGTCTGACCGAGCTGGCCGGCACCGGCGACGACAAGCGCGACGAGGCCGAGGCCAGCCGGGACGACGTCGTCGACCTGAAGAAGCACGAGGAGATCGCCCGGCTGCGCGCCGACTGGGACGACTTCTACTGGCAGGCCCTGCCGTCGTACCAGCACGCCGTCATCACGGGCGCCGAACCCCGCCTGTACGACTGCTTCAACGTCTCCGACGCGATGGTCTCCGACATCTCCAGCGTGGTCTCCGACTTCATCGCGAGCGGCAAGCCGTACGCCGTCACCGACTCCGCGGGCGTCGGCGTGGAGGAGTTCAAGCGGGCGAACACCGCCGTGCGCGCCGCTGTGATCCTCTCCAACAGCGCCAAGGAACTCGGCGGTCTCCTGGACGCCGTACGCGACCCGTCGGCCGATCCGCTGGCCGCGGACCGGGACGAGCTCAAGCACTACCTGCTCGGGCCGGACGAGCCGACCTCCATCGAGCAGTTCAACGGCGCGGCGGCCGCGCTCGCCCGCAAGGCCGAGACCCGCAACCTGGGCCAGGAGGCCCGGATCGCGGCCGGTGACCCCGAGGCGGCCGAACTCGCCGAGGCGCTGCCCGGTGGCAAGCCGCGGACGACCGCCGGCGAGGCGGAGGGCGCGACCGCCGGCTGACACCCGCGAAGACCGCGAACGGGCCCGGTCCCGGGGATCTCCCCGGGACCGGGCCCGTTCCGGTTGCGCCGATGCGATGCGTTCTCTTACCACTGCTTAGTAATGCGCGGATTTCTTCTTACCGATGCTTCGTCGTTCGAGTTGAGTAGCTCTTACCGTGCGCCCGTACTGTCCGGTGTAACCCGCTGTACACCACCAGGCAGTCCGCTCTTCATGTGAGCTGGGCCACTGAGTGTGTACTCCAAGGCAACCTGTTGCGCCGATCGGTCATCTAAGACGTTGCGTTCGAGGTGACACAGGGGGAACGCATCATTGACTAGGGGGAAACGTGACCGTCGTTGCGCAGCCTGATGTGACCGTGATCATCGGGGCGTACGAAGCGATGCCGTACCTGGTCGAATGTCTGGCCTCCGTCGAGCAGCAGACCCTCGACCCGGCCCGCATGGAGGTCATCGCCGTCGACGACGGCTCCACCGACGGCACGGGGGAGTGTCTGGAGGGGTTCGCGGCCCGTGCCGCCATGCCGGTGACCGTGATCCGCCAGGAGAACTCCGGCGGCCCCAGCGGCCCGCGCAACGTCGGCCTCGCCAAGGCCGCCGGCCGCTACGTGTTCTTCCTGGACGCCGACGACCGGCTCGGTCCCGAGGCGCTGGAACGCATGGTCGCGATGGCCGACAAGAACAGAACCGACGTCGTCCTCGGCAAGGTCGAGGGGATCAACCGCAAGGCACCACAGTCGATGTGGGGCGAGACCCTCGGCCGTACCGACGTCTTCTCCTCCAACATCAAGTTCGCGCTCAGTGCCCAGAAACTCTTCCGCCGCGCGCTGCTGGAACGGCACAGCATGCGGTTCGACGAGTCCCTGTGGACCGGCGAGGACGCGCTGTTCACCATGGAGGCCTATCTGCGCGCCGACGGCGTCTCCGTGATCGCCGACTACCCCTGCTACTACCTCGTCGGCCGCGAGGACGGCAAACACGTCACCAAGAGCGGCAGCTACACCCTCCGTTTCGACTCCGCGCGCGCCCTGATCAACCTGATCGCCGAGATGGTCCCGGCGGGGCCGCGGCGCGACAGCCTCATGGTCCGGCCGTTCAAGGTCACGGTGCTCCCGCAGTTCGGCCCCAAGTTCCTCAAGGACACCGACCAGGTACGGCAGCACAAACTGGAGCTCGTCAAGCCGCTGATGGACGCCCACTGGAACCCCGAGGTGGCCCGCCGCCTCAAGGTCCACGAGCGGCTCCAGCTGCACCTGGTCGCCGTCCGGCGTACCGAGCTCCTCCCGGACGTCGTCGAGTTCGTACGGGCCAAGAAGAAGCCCACCCCGGTCCTGGAGAAGCGCGGCACCCGCGTCTACCTCGGCTACCCGCACTTCCGTTCCAAGACGGCCGGGCTCCCCGACTGGATCTATCTCGCCGAACCCCGCGAGGCCCGCGCCGTCAAGGGCTACCGCGAGGAGGCCGCCAACAACGTCCTGCGGCGCGCGCTGCGCAAGCTGCGGCGGTCGCTGCCGACCCGGGACGTGAAGGCGGCCACGGCCTGACCAGGCCCCGCGCGGTTATCCGCCCGACCCCAGCGCCCGGCGGATCGGCTTGCCCACGGCCCGCCGGGCCCGCCGGTACACCGAGGCCGACGGCGGCACGGCGGCCGTCTTGGCGGCGCGGGACCCGGCGCGCGCCAGTTCCTTCTCCAGCCGGGCGTTGTCCAGCGACAGTTCCTCGATACGGCTGTGCAGCCAGCCGAACCGCGAGGTGAGCGAGGCGACGTCCGCATCGTTCCAGGGGCGGATTCCCGCCGGGAACGCCAGCGTCCGCATCCGCTCCTCGAAGGCCGCTCCGCCGTCGCCGTGCGTGAAGGTGTTCTCCAGCCCGTTCCTGCCGAGGAACCCGGTGAACCGCTCGAAACGCTCCCGGTGACCGCCGACCAGCCCGCCGAAGTCGGCCTCCGCGTACAGCTTCGCCGGGTCCGCCGACTCGGGGTCCTTCACCGCCTGGTCCAGGCGCCGGTGCGGAATCTCGAAGTAACGGCAGAGTTCCAGCGTCCGCGAGTCACCGCACAGCACAGTGGCCGGCGTGCCGGCCAGCAGCGCCGCGATGTTGCCGTGGATGCGCGAACCGAAGGAGAAGTCGAAGGAGCGCAGATCGTCGATCCAGGTGAACGGGTCTACATAGACCCGCGCCTTGTCCTCGCGGAACATCGGATGGTCCGGGTGGGTCGGCATCGCGGTCACCGCGGCGTTGGGATCCGACAGGTCCCGCCAGTGCAACTGCCGTGCGTCACTGAGGTTCTGGCCGACGAAACGCAGATTCGGATAGCGCTCGTGGGTGCGCGTGATGATCCGGTCCAGGCCCTGCGCACGTACGGCACTGTGCGAGCCGTTGATCGCGATCCGCGATGCCGGCGTCAACTCCAGCGCCTTCTTGTGCACCGGGAGCTGTTCGCCGTACATGAACAGCGAGGGGCAGCCGATGACCTCGACGTCCTTGAAGCCCATGGCCTTCAGGTACTGCTCGGTGAACTCGCCCCGTACGCCGATCGACGCACTGCGCTCCAGTACCGCCGCGCAGAACTCCCGCACGGTCGGCTCAATCCGCTTGAGCCGTTCCGGGTTGTAGCTCACCCCGGTCTGCGCACCGACGCCGAGCACGACCACCGGTATGTCCAGCCTGGAGATCAGCCGGGTCATCCGCTTCAACGCGCTCTCGAAGGAGGGCCGGAAGGCGTTGGCGAGCGGGACGACGAAGGCGTCGTACTCCTCGTTGATGCGTGCGGCGGCGGAGGCCTCGGAGGGCATGCCGTTCGAGACGACCTCGGTGCCCGGCGTCTCGAGGATCTTGTGGGCGGCATCACTGAAGATCAGGTTGCCCGAGTTGGTGGCGATGACGTCCCGGTGCAGAGCCTCCTCGACCGTGACGACGTCGTAGGGGCTCTTCCCTGACCTGAGGAGGATGCGCTTCACGCTGCGAACTTTAGATGACACAAACTTCAAGTTAACTTTGCGTTTGCTTCAATTTCTATAAGCAGTCAGTGCAACCTTTTTGCCATAAGCGGGGCGTGGTCGACCGATCACTCGTCGTCTGCGGGTGTTGCGTCCGTCCCGATGTCCGGGGGCTGGACGGACGCGTCCCCCGCACATCCCCTTCGCGTAGATTGCTGCCACGCGCAAGGAAGTGGGGACAGGACGTGGCAAGGGCTAGGCAGGCCGTCGGCGAGGCCCGCAGGATCGTCGTCAAGGTGGGCTCCTCCTCGCTGACCACCGCCTCCGGCGGCCTGGACGCCGACCGTGTCGACGCGCTCGTCGACGTCCTCGCCAAGAGCCGCAGCGGCGGGGAGAAGGAGATCGTCCTGGTCTCCTCCGGTGCCATCGCCGCCGGACTCGCCCCGCTCGGCCTGCGCCGCCGTCCCCGGGACCTGGCCCGCCAGCAGGCCGCCGCCAGTGTCGGCCAGGGCCTGCTCGTCGCCCGCTACACCGCCTCCTTCGCCCGCTACGCCGTCCGCGTCGGACAGGTCCTGCTCACCTCTGACGACATGAGCCGCCGCGCCCACCACCGCAACGCCTCCCGCACGCTCGACAAGCTGCTCGCGATGGGCGCACTGCCGGTCGTCAACGAGAACGACACCGTCGCCACCGACGAGATCCGCTTCGGCGACAACGACCGCCTCGCCGCCCTCGTCGCCCACCTCGTCCACGCCGACCTGCTGGTCCTCCTCTCCGACATCGACGGCGTCTACGACGGCGACCCCGGCAGGCCCGGCACCTCCCGGATAGCGGAGGTGAAGGGACCCGAGGACCTCGCGGGCGTCGAGATCGGCAGCGCCGGGAAGGCCGGCGTCGGAACCGGCGGGATGGTCACCAAGGTGGAGGCCGCCCGGATCGCCGCCGCCGCGGGCATCCCGGTGGTCCTCACGAGCGCCGTGCACGCCGCCGACGCGCTCTCCGGCGGCGACACCGGCACCTACTTCCACCCCACCGGCAAACGATCCGCAGACCGCCTCCTGTGGCTCCAGCACGCCTCCACCCCGCAGGGTTCGCTCACCCTCGACGACGGCGCCGTCCGCGCGGTCGTCGAGGGCCGCAAGTCGCTGCTGCCGGCCGGGATCGCCGCCGTGGAGGGCGATTTCGCTGCCGGTGATCCGGTCGAACTGCGCGACACCGAAGGACGCGCGGTGGCCCGCGGGCTCGTCAGCTTCGACGCCAGGGAGATCCCCCAGCTGATCGGGCGTTCGACCAGGGAGCTGGCGCGCGAGCTGGGCCCGGCGTACGAACGCGAGGTCGTACACAGGGACGACCTGGTGATCCTGCACCCGTAAAACGGGGCGTAACGACGGACCCCGGTGGGGGACGTTCCGTAAAACCGCCACACGAACCCTTGCGGCCTGCTCAACTTTGTCTCAGGACCGCGTTCCGCACGAGCACAGCTGAAGGAGGCCGTCGTGAGACGAGTGCGCCCTGGGGCTGCGGCCTCCCGCGGTGCTCTGACGAGCGTCGCGGCCGGGGACACCTACGAGGAGCCGAAGGACCTGCCCCGCCTGTGGCATGTCACCCTCAGCGTCTGCGGTGCCGAGGTCCCCCTGCCGGAGCTGCGCCGCGGACTCGAACAACTGGCCCACGACCACCCCTTCCTCCTCACCAGCCGCTACGCCTGCGACCACGCCGAGATC
The DNA here is from genome assembly GCF_042720695.1 of Streptomyces sp. NPDC058457. Lineage (NCBI taxonomy): Bacteria > Bacillati > Actinomycetota > Actinomycetes > Kitasatosporales > Streptomycetaceae > Streptomyces > Streptomyces sp. NPDC058457. The sequence continues at coordinate 14,393 of NZ_JBHXLU010000002.1, forward strand.
CGCTACTGGGAAGAGGCCCGGGATCTCCACGACGCCGCCGCCGTCGCCCTGCGGCTGTGGGGCGAGCACCGCCAGACCGCCGGACTGCCGGCTTGGGAGATCGTCGGTCTTGAGGTCATCGACCGCGCCACCTACCACCAGCGGATCGCCGAGGGTTACGGCCCGCCGCCCGCGACACCGGTCGGCATCCACCCGTTCTGACGCCGCCCCTGGCGTCGCCTGTGACGCCGGCCGGTATTCACCCGTTTTGATCCACGTCTCGCGGTATGGGATGACGCGTGGACGGCCCGCCGGCGCGCACTACCCTTCCCTCATGACCACGCTCTCGCCGTACGACGCCATGTCCCCGGTCACCCAGGCCGCCTACCGTGCCAAGGCCGCCGCCGCCGACCTCGCGCCGCTGCCGCGTGCCGTGAAGGACGACGCGCTGCTCGCCGTCGCGGACGCCCTGGAGGTCCGCACGAGCGAGATCGTCGAGGCCAACGCCAAGGACATCGCCAAGGCCCGCGAGAACGGCACCAGTGAGGCGATCATCGACCGCCTCACCCTCACCCCGGAGCGGGTCCGCGCCATCGCCTCCGACGTCCGCGACGTGGCGAAGCTGCCCGACCCGGTCGGCGAGGTCGTCCGCGGCTCCACCCTCCCCAACGGCATCGACCTGCGCCAGGTCCGCGTCCCGCTCGGCGTCGTCGGCATCATCTACGAGGCCCGCCCGAACGTCACCGTCGACGCCGCCGCCCTCTGCCTGAAGTCCGGCAACGCGGTCCTGCTGCGCGGCTCCGCCTCCGCCTACGAGTCCAACACTGCCCTGGTCCGCGTCCTGCGTGACGCCGTCGGCGGTGCCGGGCTGCCCGCCGACGCCGTCCAGCTGGTGCCCGGCGAGGGCCGCGAGTCCGTCCACGAGCTGATGCGCGCCCGCGGCCTCGTCGACGTCCTCATCCCGCGCGGCGGCGCCTCCCTCATCCAGACCGTCGTCATGGAGTCCAAGGTCCCGGTCATCGAGACCGGCACCGGCAACTGCCACGTCTACGTCGACGCCCACGCCGACATCGACATGGCCATCGACATCCTCATCAACTCCAAGGCGCAGCGGGTCAGCGTCTGCAACGCCGCCGAGACCCTCCTCGTCCACCAGGACATCGCCCCCGAGTTCCTGCCGCGTGCCCTGGACGCCCTCGCCGAGGCCGGCGTCACCGTGCACGCCGACGAACGCGTCCTCGCCTACGCCGAGGACTCCAAGGCGACCGTTGTCGAGGCGGTCCCGGAGGACTGGGAGACCGAGTACCTGTCGTACGACATCGCCGCCGCCGTCGTCGACTCGCTCGACAAGGCCGTGGAACACATCCGGCTGTGGACCTCCGGGCACACCGAGGCCATCGTCACCACTTCCCAGCAGGCCGCCCGACGCTTCACCCAGCTGGTCGACTCCACCACCGTCGCCGTGAACGCCTCCACCCGCTTCACCGACGGCGGCCAGTTCGGCTTCGGAGCCGAGATCGGCATCTCCACCCAGAAGCTGCACGCCCGCGGCCCCATGGGCCTGCCGGAGCTGACCAGCACCAAGTACATCGTCACGGGCGACGGCCACATCCGCCGCTGACGCCCGTACGGCCGTACGGCGCCCTCATGGCGGCGAGGGCGTGCAGAAGGGCGTACCCACGCCGTACGGGCGCGCGGAAGGGCGTACGGGCCCCGGGGACGGCGTGAGAGGTGTCTCACCGGGCCTATGAATTTCCATACCGTCTGCCCAAATTGACCCCCCAGGTCTACTCTGGATCCGTGCCGGAGGACGTGGGGGGCACGCCGTTCCCTGACGGCTGGGAGCCCGACGACGACCATGACCACGGAATGTCGGACGAAGAGTTCGACGCCGTGGTCTTCGACGAGGCCTTCGTGAAGGCGGCCGTGGTTCACGAGCCGACCGCCGTCGAACGCCTCCTTGCAGCCGCCCAGGCCAGAGCCGAGGCCTCCGAGGCCGAGGCCCGCCGCGCCCATGCCAGAGGCGAGCGCTACGACGACCGCTACAGCCCGGACGGCACCGATCTCGGCGGCGAACTCGACGACCTGGACGACGCCGACGTGCTCGAAGACCGGTACGGCGCCGCCGGGACGTACGGCAAACACGTCCGCTGGCACCGTCCCGTCGCCTGGGTGCTCGCCCTCGTCATGGGCATCGGCATGGTCGCGCTCGCCTTCGCCGCGGTCTACCGCAGCGCCTCCTCGGGCGGCAGCCGCGACCAGGTGCCCAGGCCCCCCTCGACGGGCCAGGAGCAGGGCACCGCGGCGGCACCCTCCGTGTCCGCCGACTACTCCCAACCCGCCAAGCCGGCGGCCTCCGCGGTCCCCCGCACCCCCTGAGCGGCCTCGGCCGCCCCGGTGGCAGTTCTGGTGAGAACCTGTCAGAAGTTGTCGTGTAGCAGCGCGTTTACCTGAGGCTCCCGAGACCTACTCTGAAGGTATGGGCGGGCCAGGAGACCCACCTGAGGGGACACCCGAGGGCGGCCCCGTGGGTGGCGAGGACGAGTACCGATCCGTCGTCTTCGACGAATCGTTTGTTCGCGCTGCCCGCCTCCAGGAGTCCTCCGCACGCGAACGCATGACCGACCATGCGCCCGCCGTACGCCGTCGGCCGCCCCTGCGCCGTGGCCTCACCCGGCAGGCCCTGATCCTCGTCGTCCTGATCCTCGTCGCCTTCGGCACCGCGATCTACATGGGCGTCCGCCACCCCTACGGCACCGACGAGGCCCAGCAGCCCGTCGACCCCCTGCGCATGACCGTCATCCCGCTCTCCCCCCAGGGCAAGGTGCCCGGCGGCGCCGACGCCGAGGCCCTGTTCGCGCACAGCCCCGCCGCGCGGTACGAGGTCGGCGCCGAGGGGATACCGCTGCCGGCCGCCCGGAGCACCGCGCACTTCTCCGACAGCCAGGTGGTCACCGCCCTGACCACGGCCAAGGACTACCTCGTCCGCTCCTCGCTCTACCCCGAGGTCCTCGACAGCAGCGCGGTGCGGCCCGCGCGGGCGCTGCTCGACCCCGGTCAGCTCGACCAGTTCGACCAGAGCGTCGACCACCCCACGGCGGACGGCCGGCACGCCCCCACGGGATGGCTGGTCCGCTTCGACCCCACCCGCGCCGAGCTCGCCGACCCGAGGATCCGCGTCCAGGGCAACCTGCAGGCCACCGAGACCGACCCGGCCACCCTGGAGGTCACCGCCGACCACACCTTCGTCTACGCGCTGCGCCCCACCGGCGCCCCGGCCGGCGCCCAGGTCTCCCTGTTCACCGTCCGCCGCGAGCTGACCTTCCGCTTCGACCGCGACGACCTTCGTCTGCACCAGACCCAGCTGGTCGTCTCCTACATCCAGGCGGGCCCCCAGTCCTGCGCCGAGGACTCCGCCGACCACCTGCAACCCCTCCTGGCCGGCCAGACGGCCAAGGCGGGCGGCCCGGCGGGCACGAACCCGTTCGCCACGGACAGCGCCACCGCCCTGTGCGGGACGCTGGCCGCCGCGGCCGAGCCGAAGGTCTGAGCGGCCGGCCCCGAGGTCTCGGCGACCGAGTCGCAGGTCCCGGCGGAGCCCGGCCCGGCGGAGCCCGGCCCGGGTCCCGGGTCCGCTACTCCTCTTCGCCCTGCGAGGGAGTGTCCCGCGGCGGCGCGTCCTTCGACGGCGGTGCGCTCGTGAACCCGTCGAAGCCGCGCTTCACCCGGCCACCCAGGCCTCCCGCCCCGCCCGCGATGTCCGTGACCAGCTTCATCAGCGGGTCCTTGGAGCCCTTCACATCGTCGGCGTAACTCGCCGCGGACTCCTTGAACGAGTCGCCGACCGAGGTGTCCTTGTCCTCGGTGCGCCGCGGGTAGTGACCGTCCATGATCCGCTGGTGGTCGCGGGACTCGGCCCACTTCTTCAGCTCGGCCGCGCGGACCGTGGTGAAGGGGTGCGAGCGCGGCAGCACGTTCAGGATCTTCAGGACGGAGTCGCGCAGGTCGCCGCCCGCCTCGTACTCCTCGGCCTGCTTGAGGAACGCGTCCACGTTCATCTCGTGCAGGTGGTTGCCGCCCGCTATCTTCATCAGCCCGCGCATCGAGGCCCGCAGGTCCTGGCCCACCAGCAGCCCGGCCCGGTCGGCGGACAGCTCCGACTTGCGGAACCACTCCCGCAGGGCCGTCACGATCGCCAGGACGGCGAGGTTGCCCAGCGGGATCCAGGCGACCTTCAGCGCCAGGTTCGTCAGGAACAGCAGAATCGTGCGGTACACCGAGTGCCCGGACAGCGCGTGCCCCACCTCGTGGCCGACGGCCGCCCGCATCTCCTCCTCGTCGAGGAGCTCCACCAGTCCCGTGGTCACCACGATGATCGGCTCGTCCAGGCCGATGCACATCGCGTTCGGCTGCGGATCCTGCGTCACGTACATCGGCGGGACCTTCTCCAGGTCCAGGATGTAACAGGCGTCCCGCAGCATGTCGTTCAGGTGTGTGAACTGCTGGTCGGACACCCGGACCGAGTCGGACAGGAACAGCAGCCTGAGGCTCCGCTCCGGAAGCAGCCCGCTGAGCGCCTTGAAGACCGTGTCGAAGCCGCTCAGCCTGCGCAGCGCCACCAGCGCCGAACGGTCCGCCGGATGCTCGTACGCACGCGAGGAGATCCCCGGGAACCGCCTGCGCTGCCTGCTCGGCACGCGCTCGTGCCCGTTCTGCTCGTGGCCGTCGTCGGACATGTCATCCCCCAGGTGCGTGAGTGCCCACTGTGTGCCCCCGAAGCAGGGCCCAGCCTAGGCGGAGATACCGTGGACGGGCAGTACAGCCGAAGGAGTCCTCATGGAGCACCACCCCCCGGCCGCCTGGCTCACCCAGGCCGCGAGCGCCGCCCAGCACCAGGGCTCGGGCGATCTGCTCCGGGTCGTCATCGTCGTCATGTTCGTCGGCTGCGCACTGACCGCCTGGTTCCTGCTGCGCGGGTACAAACAGAAGGACGACTGAGCCGCCGGGATCGTTCCCCTGTCCGTTGTGAAGCACGAGGACGCACGAGGACGCGGGAGCTCGGGAGAACGCGGGAGCCGGGCCGGGCGTCGGCCGGGCGGCGCTCAGACGTCGGCCCAACGGAGGAGTCGGCGTGATCGCCGACGGGCCGCACGCTTACGATGAGCCGACATCTTTATCCCGTCCACACGCGATAGGTCCTGCCGCAGATGATGAATCTTCACAGCGCCGCTGCCCAGTTGGTCACCCTCGCCGCCGAGGGCGAGGAGCACGGCGGCAACCACAACAGCCTCAACCCGGCCGTCACCGGTGGCAGCGCCTTCGTCATCCTGCTGCTCCTGCTGTGGATCACCACCCGCTTCAACCGCGACCGCTGAGCCGGACGCCGAGCCCGGCACCGGACCGCCGGTTCACCGGTCCTCCGGGCGGGGCCCGCGGGCCGGGCCGGTAGGGTCTGCACGCATGGGAGAGCAGGACATGCCTACCGGTCCGGCGAATGACGAGGCCGACGACATGGTGACGACCCCGCGGTACACGCCGGCGGGCCCCGGGCACACCGGCAAACGCCGCCTCGGCGTCATGGGCGGAACGTTCGACCCGATCCACCACGGTCACCTCGTGGCGGCCAGCGAGGTCGCCGCCCAGTTCCACCTCGACGAGGTGGTCTTCGTGCCCACCGGGCAGCCGTGGCAGAAGACCGCCCGTGCCGTCTCACCGGCCGAGGACCGCTATCTGATGACGGTCATCGCGACCGCGGAGAACCCGCAGTTCTCCGTCAGCCGCATCGACATCGACCGCGGCGGTCCCACCTACACCGTGGACACCCTGCGCGACCTGCGGGCCCTCAACCCCGACACCGACCTGTTCTTCATCACCGGCGCCGACGCACTGGGCCAGATCCTCACCTGGCGGGACTCCGAGGAACTCTTCTCCCTGGCCCACTTCATCGGCTGCACCCGGCCCGGTCACCATCTGACCGACCGCGGTCTCCCCGAGGGTGGCGTCTCGCTGGTGGAGGTTCCCGCGCTCGCCATCTCCTCCACAGACTGCCGTGCGAGAGTCGCCAAGGGCGACCCCATCTGGTACATGGTGCCGGACGGAGTCGTGCGCTACATCGACAAGCGCGACCTGTACCGCGGCGAGTGAGCCGAGAGGGGCACCGGTGAACGACCGATACGACGCGGGCTACGGAAGCGACCAGTACGAACTCGTCGGCTACGACGAGTACGGACAGCCGGTGTACCGCCAGATCCCGGCGCAACAGCAGCAGACGTACGACCCGTACGCGAGCCAGGGCCAGGGGCAAGGGCAGAGCCAGGGCTACGGTTACGACCCCTACGCAGGCGGCGGGCAGCAGGCCGCGCCGTCCTACGACACCGGACAACAGCCGTCCGTCTACGACACCGGACAACAGCCGTCCATGCCACCCACGCCCGGGTACGACCCGTACGGCACCGGCGGCCAGACGGCCTACGACCCCTACGGGCAGGCGGCCACCAGCAGCCGGCAGCCCCGGGTCGCCGAGCAGACCGCGCACATCCCGCAGCAGGCCGGACCGGTCCGGGAACCCGCCGAACCCCGCCAGGAGGATGACGAACGGGACTACCACACCGGGCAGTTCGCGTTCGTCGAGCAGCCGGACGGTGACTCCGAGGACGTCATCGACTGGCTGAACTTCACCGAGAACCGCACCGAGCGCCGCGAGGAGGCCAAGCGCCGCGCCCGCAGCCGGATGATCGCCCTGGTCGTCGTCCTCGTCCTGGTCGCCGTCGGCGGCGTCGGCTACCTCTGGTACGCCGGAAAACTCCCCGGCGTGTCCTCCTCCGGCACCAAGGGCGGTACGACGACCTCCGCGGTCGCCCAGAAACGCGACGTGATCGTCCTCCACCTGCACAACACCGGCGGTGGCGGCACCTCGAGCGTGCTGCTCGTCGACAACACCACCACGAAGCAGGGCAGCACCGTCCTGCTGCCCAACTCCCTCGCCCTCACCGACGACGACGGCACCACCACGACCCTCGCCAAGTCCGTCGACGACGACGGCTCCTCCGGCACCCGCGACCAGCTCGACACCGTCCTCGGCACCAGCATCGAGGGCACCTGGCGCCTCGACACCCCCTACCTGCAGAACCTCGTCGAACTCGTCGGCAACATCGACATCGACACGAACGCCGACGTCCCCGACCCGGACGCCAAGAAGAAGGGCGAGGAGCCCCTCGTCAACAAGGGCAAGGACCAGACCCTCAGCGGCAAGGCCGCCGTCGCCTACGCCACCTACCGCGCCTCCGGCGAGGCCCAGAACGCCCAGCTGGAGCGGTTCGGCCAGGTCATGCAGGGTGTCCTGCGCAAGATGTCCTCCGACTCCTCCGCCGCGACGACCACCGTGCAGACCCTCGCGCAGATCCTCGACCCGTCCCTCACCGACAAGGATCTCGGCACCTTCCTCGCCAAGCTCGCCGACCTCGCCAAGGACGGCGACTACAAGACCGCCCTGCTGCCGGTGCAGAGCGACGGCACCCTCAGCGCCGAGACCAGCTCCAGCGTCGTCAAGGACATCCTCGGCGGCACCGCCAAGAGCCCCTCGGCCGGCTCCGCGGTCCGCGTCTCCGTCCAGAACGCCACCGGCGTCAAGGACGACACCGAGAAGGCCCGCGTGGTGCTCGTCAACGGCGGATACACCTTCCTGGAAGGCGGTACGGCCTCCGGCACCCAGGCCACCTCCAAGGTGCTGTACTCCGACGCCGCCGACAAGGAGAACGCCACCGAGGTCGCCAAGACCCTCGGCCTCGGCACCGGCGCCGTCCAGAAGGGCACGGTCGGCTCGGGCGCCGACGTCTCGGTCGTCCTCGGCCAGGACTACAAGCCGTCCTCCTCCTGAGCGGCGGCCCGTCGCACCCCACGTGACGCGGTAATCACGTGGGGTGCGCCCGGCGGTCCGTGAGACCCTTGGTGTCAAACGACCGCCGAAGGAAAGCCACGCAGTGACCGCAACCGACCGTTCCCTCGAGCTCATCTCCGCCGCCGCCCAGGCAGCCGCCGACAAGCTCGCCCACGACGTCATCGCCTACGACGTCAGCGACGTCCTGTCGATCACGGACGCCTTCCTGCTGGCCTCAGCACCCAACGACCGCCAGGTCAAGTCGATCGTCGACGAGATCGAGGAACGCCTCCAGAAGGAACTCGGCGCCAAGCCGGTGCGCCGCGAGGGCGACCGTGAGGCCCGCTGGATCCTGCTCGACTACGTCGACATCGTCGTCCACGTGCAGCACAGCGAGGAGCGTGTCTTCTACGCCCTGGAGCGGCTGTGGAAGGACTGCCCCGAGATCGAGCTGCCGGCCGACGCCAAGGCCACCCGCGGCAAGGCGGCGGCCCACGCCCAGCTGCAGGCCGCCGAGGACACCGGCGAGCCGGGCGGGGAGTGGCGATGAGCGCCACGGCTGAGGTGACCGACCGCAGGGGCCGCGGTCGCCGCGTCATCCTGTGGCGGCACGGCCAGACCGCCTGGAACGTGGAGCGCCGCTTCCAGGGCTCCACCGACGTCGAGCTCACGGAGACCGGCGTCGGCCAGGCCCGCCGCGCGGCCCGCCTGCTCGCCTCCCTCGGCCCGGACACGATCGTCTCCTCCGATCTGCGACGGGCCGCAGACACGGCCGCCCAGCTCGCCGCCCTCACCGGCCTCGACGTGATCCGTGACGAGGGACTGCGGGAGACGTACGCGGGCGTCTGGCAGGGACTCACCCACGAGGAGATCATCGCCCGCCACGGCGACGAGTACGCCGCCTGGAAACGCGGCGAGCCGGTCCGCCGCGGCGGCGGCGAACTGGAGACCGAGGTCGCCGACCGGGCCGCCCCCGTCGTGCTCAGGCACGCCGAGAAGCTCCCCGAGGACGGCACCCTCGTGGTGGTCAGCCACGGCGGTACCATCCGCACCACCATCGGCCGTCTCCTCGGCCTGGAGTCCCAGCACTGGGAGAGCCTCGGCGGTCTCACCAACTGCTGCTGGTCCGTGCTCGGCGAGGGCGCCCGCGGCTGGCGGCTCCTGGAGCACAACGCCGGCACCCTCCCGGAGCCCGTCCTCGGCGACGACGACTGAGGGCCGACGACCGAGGGCCGACGACTGAAGGCCGGCGGCTGAGGTCTCTCCTGTCACCCGGCCCGCCCCGGGGCCCGGATTTCACTTTCCGGCAGGTCGCAGGCTAAAGTTCTTCTTGTTCACCCCGCCGAGCGGAAAGACGGGAAGAACGCAAGGGGCTATAGCTCAGTTGGTAGAGCGCCTGCATGGCATGCAGGAGGTCAGGAGTTCAATTCTCCTTAGCTCCACAGATCGACACTCTGCACACTGTCGAGTTGTCAAAGATCGGTGATGGAAATCCCGTCCTCTTCAGATTCAGAGGGCGGGATTTCTCGTGTTCCACTCCCGGATGATCTCGGTGGCCTCCTCCTCCGTCACCGGCCACAGCCGCTGCCGGCGCTCCCGCAGCAATGCCACCCGCTCCCGCGTCCGTTCGTCCTCCGGCGTGTAGACCACGATCCGTGCCTCCGGCATCCCGTCGATCGACAGCGACTGCGAGGTCATCCGCAGTTCTCCTACCGCCTCATGACGGAACGTCTTCACCCGCGGCCCCGGCTGCGCGACCGCCCCGCTCGCCCACAACCGGGCGAAGTACGGACTGACCTGGGACAGCGCCCGTATGAAGTCCTCCCAGGCCGGCTCTCCGACATGTCTGCCGTACGAGGAACGCAGGGTCGCCACCATCACCGGCAGTTCGCGCTGCAGGTGCACCACCGGGCAGGCGTCCTCCGAGACCGTGAACAGCGTCCACAGCACGTTCGGCACGCCGATCCGTACCGTCTCCGGCACCAGGAACAGGTCCCGATAGGCGGCGTTGGTGGCCAGCAAGTCGTAGCGCGACGTGTACACCACCGCCATCAGCGGGTCGAGCGCGTCGATGATGCCCTGCACCTCCGCGCCGACCGACCGGGACAGCCCCTCCGGCATCGGGGCGAACGGCACCTCCGCCAGCCGGTACAGATGCTCGCGCTCCGGCAGGTCCAGCATCAGCGTCCGCGCCACCGCGTCCAGCACCTGCGCCGACGCGTTGATCGGCCGGCCCTGCTCCAGCCACGTGTACCAGGTCACGCCCACGCCCGAGAGCTGGGCGACCTCCTCCCGCCGCAGCCCCGGCGTGCGCCGCCGCAGCCCCGGCGGCATCCCGACGTCCGCCGGCTGCACCCGGGCCCGCCTGCTGCGCAGGAACGCCGCCAGCTCGGGCCTGCGGCGGTGTGCTGTCGTTGCCATCGTCACGTCCCCCGTCGTCACGTCCTCCATCGTGGGCGCGGCCCCCGTTCCCTGCCAGGTGCTGCCAGTACCAGCATCGGCGGGCTCTCGGCACCCGTACCGGCCCGCCGCCACGCTCGGACGCATGACGACGACACCCCGGACGGGACCAGGTCCCGCAACGGCTCCGACCCCTGCGAAAAGTGAAGCACCCGGCACTGACAACCGGCCCCGGCTGCTCCTCGCGGTCGTCCTCGCGGCCCTGTTCATGGCCGTGCTGGACGTCTTCATCGTGAACGTCGCGGCCCCCACCATGGGTTCCGAACTCCACGCCTCCGGCGCCGACTTGCAGCTGGTCGTGGCCGGCTACGCCATCACCTACTCGGTACTGCTGATCACCGGCGCCCGGCTCGGCGACCGGTTCGGCCACGGCCGGGTCCACCTGGCCGGCCTCGCCCTGTTCACGACGGCGTCGCTCGCCTGCGGCCTGGCCCAGGGGGCCACCGAGCTGATCGTGTTCCGGCTGGTGCAGGGCGCCGGATCGGCGGTGATGATCCCGCAGGTCCTCAGCATCATCCAGCGCTCCTTCACCGGCGAGGCCCGCATCAGGGCGCTCGGCGCCTACTCCGCGGTCCTCGCGGTCGGCGCCGCCGCCGGCCAGATCATCGGCGGCGTCCTGGTCAGCGCCGACCTGTTCGGCACCGGCTGGCGGCCGGTGTTCCTCGTCAACGTGCCCGTTGGCGCCGTACTCCTCGTCCTCGGCCGACGCGTCCTTCCGTTCGGCGCCGGATCCGGTCCCGATCGGGCACGCGGGCTGGACCTGCCCGGCCTGGTCCTGCTGGGGGCCGCCGTGTCGCTGCTGACGGTCCCGCTGGTGCTGGGACAGGAGGAGAACTGGCCGCTGTGGTCCTGGCTGTCCCTGGCCGCCGCCGTGCTCCTGTTCGCGCTGTTCTGCGGCTACGAGTCGCGGCTGGCCCGGCGCGGCGGCGCTCCGCTGATCGCTCTCCGGGTGCTCCGCCACCCCGGCATGGCCCTGGCCGTCCTGCGCATCCTCGCCGTCATGGCCGTCAACGCCGGATTCCTCTTCACGCTCACCCTGCACGTCCAGAGCGGCCTCGGCTACAGCGCGCTGCGCGCCGGTCTCACCTTCGCGCCGACCGCCGTCGTCTTCGGCGCGGTCGCCCTCACCTGGCGCAGGTGGCCGGCCGCCTGGCAGCGGGCGCTGGCTCCGGCCGGGTTCGTGCTCACCGCGCTGGGCGTGACCGGCGTCGGGCTGGCCTTCCACGGGGGCGGCGACGGGGGCGCGCAGCTCTATGTTGCGTACGCCGGATTGGGCGCGGGGCTCGCGCTCGCGTTCAGCCCCACGCTCACCGGCGCGCTCGCAACCGTGCGCCCCGAGGACGCGGCGGACGCCAGCGGACTCCTCGCGACCGTCACCCAGCTCGGTCAGCTCATAGGGGTCGCCGCGTTCGGCACACTGTTCTTGAACCGGCTTGAGTCAGTTGGGGGCCCGCGGGCGTATACCTCTGCGGAGGCGCTGTCAGCCTGCGCATGGGCGCTCGCCGCGACAGCGGCCGCGGGTGCCGTGTCCGGACTGGTACTGAGGCGTCGCTGACCGTATTGGTCCGGCCGTGGCAGAATCAAACGGCCGGAAGGGGGCGCGGCCCGACGGGAGGAGTAGCGATGCCTGCGAGCATCCTTGAGGAGGGCGGCCACCTCCTCGGTGCGGCGTTGATACGGGACACGACCACCCGGCTGCTCTGCCCTTCCTGCGGTTCCGTACATGTCGCCCAAGTGCTCGGCGACAACGGCGGGATCTCCTACGTGTGCACGGCCTGCGGCCACAGCTGGAGCTGATCGATGGGTGCACACAGGCGGAAGTGCGACTGGTGCGGGAGCGGTACCCCGATCGTCCGCGACATGGAGCCGATCAACCCCGACTACCAGTACTGGTGCGAGGAATGCGCGCGGGCGCTGATCATAAAAGGCGACCCGATCGAGACCTACCGTGAACTGGAGGGCGAGCCGATCTACGGCCGGCTCCTCGAAGAGCACTGCACGCTCAAACGGTTCTATTCGTTCGTCACGGCCTGAGCGGGGCCCGGCTTCGGCAACGATGTCCGGGCGATCGCGAGGAACAGCACCCCGGTGACCGTGTAGAGCCCGGACAGCGTCAAGGCGACGGTGTCCTGGTGCAGTTCGGGCCGCCCTTGGCCGTGCGGCACCCACCACAGGGCGTACGAGCAGAAGACCAGCAGCGTGGCCGCGGCCGCTGTCCGCTGCCCGCGCGTCCACAGCAGCAGCACCACCGGTACGCACCACACCCAGTGGTGCGACCAGGACACCGGGCTGATCAGCAGCGCGGTCACCGCGCAGACGGCCACCGCCCAGGCCCGCCGGCCCCGCAACTCCGCCGTCACCGCCACCGCGAGCCCCAGGACGGCCGTCAGGGCCGCCGTGGCGGCCCAGAGGGCTCCCGGGTCGGGGGTGTGCAGCAAGCGCGCCAGAACGCCGCGCAGGGCCTGATTCGCGGTCTCCTCGGCCCGGCCCACCCGCCCCGTCCGGAACACCATCCCGGTCCAGAACCGCCACGAGTCGTACGGCAGGACGGCCGCCGCCAGCAGGGTCGCCCCCGCGAAGGCGGCGGCAGACCCGCGCGCGTGCCGCAGCCACGGGCCCCCGTCCCGTCCTGCGAGGCGCGCGGTCAGGCCCGTGGCGAGCAGGAACACCGCGAACAGGGCGGGTGTCAGCTTGACCGCAGCCGCGAGCCCCACCCCCACCCCCGCCCAGCGGTCCGGGCGTTCGGCCGGACGGCGTGACAGATCCCGCAGCACCAGTACGGCCAGCAGCAGGTTGACCTGCCCGTAGCGCACGGTCGTCCACACCGGCTCGCACCACACCGCCGCCGCCGCGACCCACAGCACGCGCTCCACGCGCGCGTGCCCGACGAGCCGCATCGACAGCCCGACGAACACCAGCAGCAGGGCGAGATTCGCGGCCGTCGCCAGCGTGCGCATGCCCGTGACGTCCAGCAACGTCAGCGGCGTGAACAGCAGTGCCGCGAACGGAGGGTAGGTGGACGGCAGATGAGCCGCCGTCGTACGCAGCGCGTAGAGATCGCCCCCCGAGCGGACGGTCGCCCCCTCCGCCCGGTAGACCATCAGGTCGATCATCGACACGTGCGCGGCCCGCTGGGCCATCCAGAACGCCGTGAACGACAGGAGACACGCTCCCAGGGCCACCGGCGCCCGGCGCCGGGTCTCGGAGAACGCGATCACGGTCACGAAGTCCGACACTAGCCTCCGTATCCGTACAGAACGGAAACGATTTGGTGGTGCACCCCTTCGACCGTGTAATGTTGGCGTCGCCGCCAGGGAAGCCAGGCGGAACGGGACAAGGGGCTATAGCTCAGTTGGTAGAGCGCCTGCATGGCATGCAGGAGGTCAGGAGTTCAATTCTCCTTAGCTCCACAGAAATCGAAGGCGGACCATCCGAACGGATGGTCCGCCTTCGGCGTTTTGGTGGTGGACCTCGCTCCGGCCGACGTTCTTCCGGTGATCTTCTCCCGTTCGGCGTTGTCCCGAAAACAGCCGGCAACCTCGTCCTCGGGTTCGTCCCGCACGCGTGGGGCGGGCCACCCGACCAGGGTGACCCGCCCCACATGCGTGCCGTGAAATGTGCGATCAGCGTCCCAGCGCCCGGCGGCCGCGGCCCTGCGAGAGAACCGGCAGGTTCTTGGCCGGTGCCTGCGAACGCGTGTCCTCCTCCAGGCGCAGGGCGAGCGCTGGGCAGCGGCGCACCGCGCGCAGCGCCTTGGCCTCCGCGAACCGGGGCACCTTCGCCTGCGCGACCGTCGGGAAACCGTCCGCGCCCAGTTCGAAGACCTCCGGGAGGATGTCCGCGCACAGACCGTGGCCCCGGCACAGCGTCCAGTCGACGTAGATCTTCTGGCGGCTGCCGGCGCCGTTGTCCTCGGGCTCTCCGCCGCCGGGGATGCCCGTGGGCATCTTGCCGTCCTCGAAGAGCGGCAGAACGCCCTCCACGGGCCGTCCGCAGCCGTTTCCGAGAACGTGCGCGGCCAGGTCGTCGGTGAACGCCTTGATCGTCGACTCGAGGAACATCGCGGAGCCGTCCGGGTGCGAGCATGCGCCGCGCCGCTTCACGTTCTTCGCGACCTGCTTGAGCGCCTCCAGGGCGGCCGGTCCACCGCCGTTGAGGATGTCCTCCATGCCGCGCGCGGCCGCCGGCAGGCCCAGGTAGCAGGGACCGCACTGTCCCGCGCTCTCCTCAGCCAGCCACTGGGCGACCCGCAGTGACTCGCCCAGCGGACAGGTCTCCTGCGTGATCGGCAGGATGGCGCCGGCGCCGAGCGCCCCGCCCACCGCGTCGAGCGAGTTGCGGGAGACAATCGCCTCGTTGACCGTGGCCGCGTCGATCCACTTGCCGTGGTAGCCGCCGGTCAGCACACCCTGCGGCACCGGCGGGGCGCCGGCCAGCTGCAGGACGTAGCGCAGCGGCACGCCCGTGGGGACCTCGATCACCATGGGGCGGGCGACCGCCCCGGAGACCGTCAGCATGACGGTGCCCGGCTCGTCGTACAGGCCGGTGTTGCCGTAACGCTCCGGGCCGATACGGGCGGCGATCGCCAGCTGCGCGAACGTCTCCGCGTTCGACAGCAGCGTGGGCGCGCCGCCGACACCGTTCTGCGAGGCACTGGTCTTGCGGCCGGGCGGGATCGCCGGACCGCCGTCGATCGAGCGGACCAGCGACGCGGCGGCGCCGGTGACCATGCGGACCGGGTTGCGTTGGACGAACGCCTTCAGCGCCGAACGCCGGCCGTTGCTCAGACCGCGCTCGGCGAGCGCCTGCTCCATGGAGCGCTGCGTGGACTCCCGGGTGACCCCCACCACGAGCGTGCGGGCACCCAGCGCCTCGGCGCACAGCAGAGCACCGTCCAGGATCAGATGCGGGGCACGGTTGATCAGCACCGTGTCCTTGCGGCAGGCCGGTTCGTCCTCACTGCCGTTGACGACGACGACCGGCCGTACGCCGCGCTTGATCGCGGCCTCGGCGACCGAGCGCAGCTTTTTGTGGAAGGGGAAGCCCGCGCCGCCGCGGCCCTTCAGGTTGATGCGTTCGGAGAGCTGCGCGAGCTGCTCCCCGCCCAGGGGTTCAAGCGGCCCATGCACCTTGAGGTGCATGGGCAGATCGAGTCTTTCGACAAGGTCGAAGCCCGACGTTAGCTGCGGAAGGCCGACCACGCGGACTTCTGGGACGTCGGGCAGGGCCTCGTTCACCTATAGCCTCCGGAAGGCGTGTTCCAAGGTTCGCCCGAACCCGGGGCGTCGAAGGATGCGCCGGGCGGTGGTTCGTTGGCGGGACCGCTGTTGTACGTGTCATTCGAGTTGTACGTCCCGTACCGGGCGTTCGTCTCACCCGTGTCGTACACATCACGTCCGGTCGTGCCGCCGACGCCCGGATTGCCATAGGCCGGGATGTTGTATCCGGTGTCCTGGAGCGGGTCGTACGCCGACCGGGGGGCTTCGCCGACCGGCGGCGGGGACGGGATCGGCCAGCTGCCCGAGGTGCTGGACGGGCCGTCCATGCGCTCCATACGCGCGGTCTGGCCGGCCGCGAACGGCGACTGCGGCTGGCCGGGCGCGGACGTGGCCCGGTAGGCGGCGGCGAAGCCGGAGGCCGGATCGGGGCCGGGTGCGGCGGCCGCCGCGGACGGGAACAGCGGGTTCGACTGAGAGGTCGCCGTGTCGGCGCGCGACGGCCTCGGCTCGCGCTCGCGCATGGCCTCGTAGCCAGGCAGCGTGGACTCGCCCACCCGGGCGCGGCTGGCGTCCAGGTCGTCCAGCTCCGGCCGCTCCGAACTGCCCAGGACGGAGACGAGGCGGTCGGCGACCCGCCGCTTGAACGGGCGCGGGGCGGCGCGCAGCGCCAGTGCGGCCATCACGCCGACCAGGCACAGGTCGTACGAGATCATGAAGAACGGCTTCGCCGCGCGGCCCGCGTACAGGCCGTGGATGAGCGCGGCGCACCAGGCCGGGTAGGCCAGCATGTGCATGGCACGCCAGCGGGCCGCGACGACGGCCGGGGCGGCGAAGTTGCTGCGCAGGGCGCCGGTGACGCCCACGAAGATCATCAGCAGTCCGGCCAGCGAACCGAGCCCGATCAGGCCGGCGCTTCCGGTGATGCCGAGCGAGAACGGAATGATCGCGGCGATCACCACGGTGTGATCGAGGGCGATCTTCGTGACGATGTGCACCAGCAGGAAAGCGATCGAGGCGACCGCGGTCGTCCGGTGCACCGCCTGGCCGACGATTCGCTGGCGGGTGTTGAGAAAGATGCGGTCCTGTGCGATCAGGCCCCAGATCACCGAGCAGCTCAGCGAGACGAGTGAGAGTACGCCCGCGCCGAAGTTCAGGAACGACTGGAACTGGCTGCCTCCGGTCAGCACGACCACGGGTATGAGCAACAGGACGACAGCGGACGCCACCCCCCAGGCCGAACGGCCTGGCTTGGGAAGCGTGCTGTTACTACGACGAGGGTTCATGGGGGCAACTCCGAGCAGTTCGGGAAAGCGGTCCCGGTGCCGCAGCCTAAGTGGCGCCATACCGATCAGTACGAGGTTTGAGTTATTGCGTTGTTATCAAAGGGTCATGCGGCCCTTGTGATGTCCCTTAGCGGACGTTACGCGAACTAATTTTTGAACCTGGTTCAACTCTCGTCCCGGTGGTCGCCTCAGACGCACGTGTCAACCGTTGATACGCAAGCGCGTCGCGGCTTGCTCAACGGCTGCGGTACCCTGACGCCATGTGTGCCGTACGCCTTCTGCTTAGCGGGCCGCGCTGATCAGTCCCGACCGCCGGATGAAACGGTTGGTCGGCATCGGCGCGGCGTCCCCTCCTGTGCGAGGGGATTTTTCGTTTCTAGAACGTCCACAGCCGCAGGCAGAGACGACCGATGGAGCTTTGAGGATCATGAGCGAGATGAACCCCGCTGCCACCGCCACGTCGGCGGAGGCCGCGCCGCACCGCTACACGGCCGCCCTGGCGGCCGAGATCGAGGCACGCTGGCAGGACTTCTGGGACGCCGACGGCACCTACGCGGCGCCGAACCCCACGGGCGACCTGGCCGGCAACCCCGCGCTGGTCGCCAGGCCCAAGAAGTTCATCATGGACATGTTCCCGTACCCGTCCGGTGCGGGCCTGCACGTCGGCCACCCCCTGGGCTACATCGCCACCGACGTCTTCGCCCGCTTCCAGCGGATGAACGGCCACAACGTCCTGCACACCCTGGGCTTCGACGCCTTCGGCCTGCCCGCCGAGCAGTACGCCGTGCAGACCGGCACGCACCCGCGCGTGTCCACCGAAGCCAACATCGAGAACATGAAGGTCCAGCTGCGCCGGCTGGGCCTGGGCCACGACAAGCGCCGGTCGTTCGCCACGATCGACCCGGACTACTACAAGTGGACCCAGTGGATCTTCCTGCAGATCTTCAACTCCTGGTACGACGACGAGGCGAAGAAGGCCCGCCCGATCTCCGAGCTGATCGCCCAGTTCGAGTCCGGTGAGCGTGCCGTACCGGGTCACACGCGCGCGTGGAACGAGCTGACCGCCACCGAGCGCGCCGACGTCCTGGGCGAGTTCCGCCTGGCCTACGCCTCCGACGCACCGGTCAACTGGTGCCCCGGCCTGGGCACCGTGCTGGCCAACGAGGAGGTCACCGCCGACGGCCGTTCCGAGCGCGGCAACTTCCCCGTCTTCAAGGCCAAGCTGCGCCAGTGGAACATGCGCATCACCGCCTACGCCGACCGGCTGCTGGACGATCTGAACGAGCTGGACTGGCCCGAGGCCATCAAGCTGCAGCAGCGCAACTGGATCGGCCGTAGCGAGGGCGCCCGCGTCGACTTCCCGATCGACGGCGAGAAGATCACCGTCTTCACCACGCGCCCGGACACCCTGTTCGGCGCGACCTACATGGTGCTGGCTCCCGAGCACCCGCTGGTCGACCGGTTCGTCCCGGCGGCATGGCCCGAGGCCACTCACGACGTGTGGACCGGCGGCCACGCCACCCCCGCCGAGGCCGTCGCCGCGTACCGTGCGCAGGCCGGTGCCAAGTCCGACGTGGAGCGGCAGGCCGAGGCCAAGGACAAGACCGGTGTGTTCACCGGCGCGTACGCGACCAACCCGGTCAACGGCGACAAGATCCCGGTGTTCATCGCCGACTACGTGCTGATGGGCTACGGCACCGGGGCGATCATGGCCGTGCCGGCCGGCGACCAGCGCGACTTCGAGTTCGCGCGCGCCTTCGAGCTGCCGATCGTCTGCATTATCGAGCCGACCGACGGCCGCGGCACCGACACGTCGACGTGGGAGGACGCCTTCGCCTCGTACGACGCGAAGATCGTCAACTCCTCCCACGACGACATCAAGCTGGACGGCCTGCCGGTGGCCGAGGCCAAGGCCCGTATCACCGAGTGGCTGGCCCGCAAGGGCATCGGCGAGGGCACCGTCAACTTCCGGCTGCGCGACTGGCTGTTCAGCCGCCAGCGCTACTGGGGCGAGCCCTTCCCGATCGTCTACGACGAGGACGGCGTCGCCCACGCGCTGCCCGAGTCGATGCTGCCGCTGGAACTGCCGGAGGTCGACGACTACTCGCCGCGCACCTTCGACCCGGAGGACGCCGACACCCAGCCCGAGACACCGCTGTCGCGCGACGAGGACTGGGTCAACGTCACCCTGGACCTGGGCGACGGGCCGAAGAAGTACCGCCGTGAGACCAACACCATGCCCAACTGGGCCGGTTCCTGCTGGTACGAGCTGCGCTACCTGGACCCGCACAACAGCGAGCAGCTGGTCGACCCGCAGATCGAGCAGTACTGGATGGGCCCGCGCGAGGGCATGCCGCACGGCGGTGTCGACCTGTACGTCGGCGGTGCCGAGCACGCCGTGCTGCACCTGCTCTACGCCCGTTTCTGGTCGAAGGTCCTGTACGACCTGGGGCACGTCTCGTCCGTCGAGCCGTTCCACAAGCTGTTCAACCAGGGCATGATCCAGGCCTACGTCTACCGCGACGCACGCGGTTTCCCGGTGCCCGCCGCCGAGGTCGAGGAACTGGGCGGCGAGTACTACTACCAGGGCGAGAAGGTCACCCGCCTGCTGGGCAAGATGGGCAAGTCCCTGAAGAACGCGGTGACTCCCGACGAGATCTGTGCCGAGTACGGCGCCGACACGCTGCGCCTGTACGAGATGGCGATGGGCCCGCTGGACGTCTCCCGGCCGTGGGACACGCGCGCGGTGGTCGGCCAGTTCCGGCTGCTGCAGCGGCTGTGGCGCAACATCGTCGACGAGGCCACCGGCGAGGTCACCTCCACCGACGCCGATGCGGACGAGGAGACGCTGCGCGTCCTGCACAAGGCGATCGACGGGGTCCGCCAGGATCTGGAGGGCCTGCGCTTCAACACGGCCATCGCCAAGGTCACCGAGCTGAACAACCACCTGACGAAGGCGGGCGGCGCGGTGCCGCGTCAGGTCGCCGAGCCGCTGGTGCTGATGATCGCGCCGCTGGCCCCGCACATCGCCGAGGAGCTGTGGCGCAAGCTGGGCCACACCGACTCGGTCGTGCACCGGGACTTCCCGGTCGCCGATCCGAACTACGTCGTCGACGAGACCGTGACCTGCGTCGTACAGGTCAAGGGCAAGGTCAAGGCCCGCCTGGAGGTGCCGCCGGCCATCTCCGACGAAGAGCTGGAGAAGGCGGCGCTGGCCGACGAGAAGGTCGTCGCGGCGCTGGGCGGCGCCGGGATCCGCAAGGTGATCGTGCGCGCACCGAAGCTGGTGAACATCGTCACGGCGTGACACCGCGGACCGCCTCCGGGTGGTCCCCTACGGGCAGGTTCGGGGTTTTTCTGGAACTCCGGGCCTGCTCTTTGCGTTTACCGTTGTGGGGCAGGGCCATCCACACAGTGCCCGGAAACGGCCGGGGTGGTGGGCAGCGAGGAGGAGCACCGTGGAAGCAGTGATCGCCGTATTCGCCGTGCTCTTCCTGCTCTTCGTCGCCGGTGGGGCGTACGTCACGTTCAAGGCGGTCGGTGCCGCCAAGCGCGGGGTGGACCGTACGATCACGCAGGCCCGGCGCACGGTCGAGGATCACACGTTGCGCGCCAAGTCCATGGTCCAGATCGGCCCGGCGGGCGAGATCGCCCAGCTCCGGCTCGCCCTGCGCACCTCGATGCGGGCCACCCAGGACGCGTTGTATGCGGGCGTCGCCGAGGACGAGTCGCTGAAGGAGTCCCTCGGCCTCTTCCAGCGCCTCAGCGCGCACGGGCAGGAACTGGACGGCGAACTCAGGCGCCTGGAGTCCGAACCGGACCGGGCCACGCTCGCCACGCGCCTGCCCGAGCTGCGCCGCCGCACCGAGCGCATCACCGAATCCGCGGACGCGTTGCGCTGGGCGGCCCGCGACCGGGCCCGCCGCTTCGCCGACGACGATCTTGACACCTTGAGCAGCCAGATCGGCGTCGAGGCGGACGCCCTGCGGCACTGGACCCGGCCGGACCCGGCCGCGGAGACTCCGCCGTGGCCCGAGGCCGCCGCCGGCCCCGGCGACCGTCAGACCTGGCCCGAACAACCCAGGTCCGCCGCGGCCGAGGACCCGGTGCAGCCCGCGATCACCCCGCCCGGCCGCCCTCGGGCTTACCCCTGGCAGAAGAAGCCCCGGCCGGAGAGCACCACTTGACTCGGCCGGTCCCGGTCCGGGCCGTCGGGGGCGGGCTGCCGCGCCCGGGCTACGCCAGGTAACCTCCAGCTCATGTCCCGCCATGTCGCGATCGTCACCGATTCAACGGCCTACCTGCCGCCGCGGACGGTGGAGCGCCACGGCATCACCGCGGTGCCCCTGACCGTGGTCCTCGGCGACCGAGCGTTCGAAGAGGGCACCGAGATCTCGACGCGTTCCCTGGCCCAGGCTTTGCAGAAGCGGCGCCCCGTCACCACGTCCCGGCCCAGCCCGGAGGTGTTCGCCGAAACGTACCGCAGGGTCGCCGGGGCCGGGGCCACCGGCATCGTCTCGCTCCACCTGTCCGCCGAACTGTCGGGCACCTACGACGCGGCGGTCGTCGCCGCCCGCGAGGCACCCGTCCCGGTGCGCGTGGTGGACACCGGGATGGTCGCCATGGCCCTGGGTTTCTGCGCGCTCGCGGCGGCCGAGGCCGCCGAGGCGGACGGCACCGTCGACGAGGCCGTCACGGCGGCGGAGAAGCGGGCCGCCGGCACCTCCGCGTACTTCTACGTCGACACCCTCGACTATCTGCGCCGTGGCGGTCGCATCGGCACCGCCCAGGCCCTGCTGGGCTCCGCGCTCGCCGTGAAGCCCCTGCTCCAGCTCGACGGCGGACGGATCGAGCTCCTGGAGAAGGTGCGGACGGCGTCGCGGGCCATCGCCCGCCTCGAGGAGCTCACCGCCGAGCGTGCGGGCGGCGCCGAGGTGGACATCGCCGTCCACCATCTCGCCGCCCCGGACCGTGCCTCGGCCCTCGCCGACCGGCTGCGGGCGCGGGTGCCCGGGCTGGTCGACCTGCATGTGAGCGAGGTCGGTGCGGTCATCGGCGCGCACACCGGCCCCGGGTTGCTCGGGGCGGTCGTCTCGCTGCGGTGACCTGTGGACGCGGGGGCGTGAGCCTCGGCACCATCACTCGTGCGGGTGGCGGAGTTGTCCACAACTCGGCCGCGGTCCACGGAAACTGACCAAGATCATCGCGGATCGGCGGGAAGCCCGATCCTCGTCGCATGGCACTTCGATCACGCTCACACGAGACACATGCGACCAGTGGCCCGGGCCGGGGCCCCACCTCCGACGGCCGCACCCGGCACCGCAGCTCCCCGGTCCGGGCCCGTCTCCGGCACCGCCCCGCCCCGGCGGACGAACTGCGCCGCCGGGCGGAACTCCTCTTCGGTGAACGGGCCGTCGCCAGGCCGCCGGTGCCGGGGCAAGGACCGCCCACCGCGGAAACGGTGACCGGCACCGGTGCGGCGACCGGACTGACCGCGGCCGCGTCCGCGGTGCGCACGGCCACGGCCGGAGCGCGCACCGCCGCGGCGGCCCTGTCCACGGCGGCGGCCGTGATGTCGTCGGCCCGTGCGCTGGCCGGTGAGGCCACGGCGCGACGGGAGCCGGCGCTGCCCGGGCTGCGGTCCCGGGTCGGGCTCGCCGTACGGGAACGGATGCCGGTGTGGCTGCAGACGCGCTGCGGGCTGGAACGCCGGGGCGCGGTCGCCCTCGGGGTGGTCCTCGTCGTGGCTGCGGCGCTGGCCGTGCAGCACTTCTGGGCGGGCCGGACAGAGCCCGTGAGCGCGCCGGAGGTGGTGCGTGCGGAGGCGCCGTACGAGAAGAGCGAGGAGCCGGGACCCGCCGTAGGCGCCGCCGCCGGAGCCGGTACCGCCGCGGCGCCCGGTGCGCTCGACCGGACCGGCGGGACCGGTCCCACCGGTGGGACCGGAGGAACCGGCAGGTCCGGTGGGGAGATTGTGGTGGATGTCACCGGGAAGGTCCGTGACCCGGGGGTCCACACGCTGCCGGCCGGGTCCCGGGTGACCGACGCGCTGCGGGCGGCGGGCGGGGTGCGGCCCGGTACGGACACCGACGGACTCAACCGTGCCCGCTTCCTGACGGACGGCGAACAGATCGTCGTCGGGGGCCCCGCCCCGCCGGCCGTGCCGGGCCAGGCCGTGGGTGGTGCCGCGACGGGAGCCGGCCCGTCCGTTCCCGTCTCCCTGAACACCGCGACCGTGGAGCAGCTCGACGCCCTGCCCGGAGTCGGCCCGGTGCTCGCCCAGCACATCGTCGACTTCCGCACACAGCACGGCGGTTTCCGTTCGGTCGACGAACTTCGCCAGGTCAGGGGCATCGGTGACCGCCGTTACTCCGACCTGCGGGACCTGGTACGGCCATGAGTCGCATGACCGACGGTGCGGCCTCGGGCCCCGTGGTCGGACACCGGGGCGTGCACGTCGGCCCGGGGGAGCGGCTCGGAACCGCGCACGCCCGGCAGGACGCGCGGGCCGACCTGCGGCTGGTGCCGCCCGCGCTGGCCGTCTGGGCGACGGCGGCGCTGGCACTGGACGCACCGGCCGGGTGGACGGCCGGTACCGCCGTCGTCTGCCTGGTCGCCGGGGTGATCCTGCTGCGGCTCGGCCGGACGCGCCCCCGGCCGGGGGCGGTGACCGCCGGAGCCGGAGCCGTAACCGGAGCCGGAGCCGTAACCGGAGCCGCAACCGGGTCCGCCCGGCCGGCCTGGCGGCAGGCCTCGGCCGGCGCGCTGCTCCTCTGCGTCGCCGGGGCCGCCGCCTCCGCGGGGCTGCACGGGGCGGACGTACGCCGAGGACCGGTTCCCGCGCTGGCCCGCGAGTACGCCACCGTGAGCGCGGAGGTGGAGCTCACGGGCGACCCGTGGGCCGCCAGGCCACGCGTGCGAGGGGACCACGCCACCCAGGCCGCCGTGCTGGTGCGTGGCGAGGTGCGGCGGGTGGAGAAGGCTGACGGGACCGCGATGACGACGCGTTCCCCGGTACTGGTGGTCGTGGACACGGGGGTGCGGGCGCCCGGTGGTGGTGGCCGGGCGCGGTGGCTCGGGCTGCTGCCCTCCACGCGGCTGCGGGTGAGCGGGCGGCTGGCGCCGGCCACGGCCGGCGGGGACCGGGTCGCGGCGATGCTGCGGGTGCGGGACCGACCCGCGCCGATGGTGGTGGGGGAGCCGAGCGGGCCGCAGCGGCTGGCCGGGCGGTTGCGGGCCGGGTTGCGGGAGGCGACCGACGGGCTGCCCGAGGACGCGCGGGCGCTGCTGCCCGGGCTGGTCGTCGGGGACACCTCACGGATCACCCCGGAACTGGACGAGGCGTTCGAGGCGACCGACCTCGCGCACACCCTCGCGGTGTCGGGCAGCAACCTCACCATCCTGCTCGCCCTGCTCGTCGGACCGCCGGGACTGGCTCAGCAGACCGAGCGCCGGGGGCTGGCTCCGCGCCTCGGGCTGTCGCTGCGGGCGACCGCGCTGTTCGCGTCGGCGCTCACGCTCGCCTTCGTCGTGGTGTGCCGGCCGGACCCGAGCGTGCTGCGGGCCGCGGCCTGCGGCGCGGTCGCCCTGCTCGCCCTGGCGACCGGTCGCCGCAGGTCCCTGGTCCCGGCACTGGCGACGGCGGTTCTGCTGCTGGTGCTCTACGACCCGTGGCTGGCCCGCAGTTACGGCTTCCTGCTGTCGGTGCTGGCCACCGGTTCGCTGCTGATGCTGGCGCCCGGGTGGGGCGAGGCGCTGCGGCGGCGCGGGGTGCCGGAGCGGCTGGCCGAGGGACTGGCGGCGGCCGCGGCGGCGCAGGCGGTGTGCGGGCCGGTGGTCTCGGTGCTGTCGGCCCGGGTGAGCCTGGTGGCGGTGCCCTGCAATCTGCTGGCGGAGATCGCGGTCGCGCCGGCCACGGTCCTGGGGTTCGGGGCGCTTGTGGCGGCTCCGGTGTCGATGCCGGTGGCCAAGGTGCTGGCGTGGTGCGCCGGTTGGCCGGCCGGGTGGATCGCGGGGATCGCCCGGGCCGGGGCCGGGCTGCCGGGTGCGGGCGTGGACTGGCCCGGGAGCTGGGCGGGGGCGCTGCTGCTGGCCGGGGTGACGGTGGTCGTCGTACTGCTGGGGCGGCGGTTGCTGCGGCATCCGTGGTGGTGCGGGGCGCTGGGAGTGCTGCTCGTGCTGTTGGTGGTACGGCCGGCGCCGCTGACCCGGGTGATCACGGGCTGGCCGCCGCCCGGCTGGCGGCTGGCGATGTGCGACGTCGGGCAGGGCGACGCGACCGTGCTCGCGGCGGGCGCGGGCACCGGAGTGGTGGTGGACGCCGGGCCCGATCCGGCGCTGGTCGACCAATGCCTTCGGGAACTCGGCATCACCCGGATCCCGCTCGTGATCCTCACCCACTTCCACGCCGACCACGTGGCGGGGCTGCCCGGGGTGCTGCGCGGGCGTGAGGTGGCGCAGATCGAGACGACCGGTTTCGAGGAACCCGCGGACCAGGCGGAGTTCGTCAGGCGGCAGGCCGCCGAGCACCGTGTCCCGGTCACGCGGGCGGTCGCCGGGGAGCGGCGCAGGGCCGGGCCGCTGGACTGGCGGGTGCTGTGGCCGCCCCCGGACCCGGCCCCTGAACCGGACGGACCGAACGACGCCAGTGTCGCCCTGCTGGTCCGCTCGGCCGGACTGCGGATGCTGCTGCTCGGGGATCTCGAACCCCCGGCCCAGCAGGAGCTGCTGAGATCACCGGCCGCCGCCGGACTGGGCCGGGTGGACGTGCTGAAGGTGGCCCATCACGGGTCGGCGTATCAGGATCCGCAGTTGTTGCGGCTGGTGGCGCCGCGGGTCGCACTCATCTCGTGCGGGGCGGACAACCCTTATGGGCATCCGGCACCGGGCACGGTGGCCGAGCTGCGGGCCGTGGGGGCGGTGGTGCTGCGGACCGACCGGGACGGGGCGCTCGCCGTGACCGGCGGCGGCACGGGCGGGGAGGCGAGGGAGTTGCACGTGGCGCGAGACTGAGGGCATGGACTCGGTGAACCCCGCGCAGATCGACGCCTACCTCCGCCGGCTCGGAGCCGCCCGTCCGGCCCGGCCCACCGCCGAGGCCCTGCGCGAGCTGCATCTGCGGCACCTGCGGACGGTGCCTTTCGAGAACCTGTCGATCCACCTCGGCGAGGAGATAGTGCTGGACGGGAAGCGGCTGCTGGACAAGGTGGTGAGCGCGGGCCGGGGCGGGTTCTGCTACGAACTCAACGGCGCTTTCTCGGTGTTGCTGACCACGCTCGGTTTCGAGGTGACGCCGTTGGCGGGGCGGGTGTACGGGGCGGAGGAGCGGCTCGGGATCCCGTACGACCATCTCGCGCTGCGGGTGCGGACGGTGGACAGGGGCGAGTGGCTCGCCGACGTGGGGTTCGGGGCCCACAGCCACTACCCGCTGGCGTTCGCGGAGCGGGCTGAGCAGGCCGATCCCGGCGGAACGTTCCGGATCGCGGCGGCCGGGCCGGACGCGGCGGGGGTACGGGGCGAGGACGGCGCGGTGGCCGGGGATCTGGACGTGCTGCGCGACGGGCGGCCGCAGTACCGGCTGGAGGTCCGGCCGCGGGTGCTCGGGGACTTCACGGCCGGGGCGTGGTGGCACAGCACCTCGCCGTCGTCGCACTTCACACAGTCGCTGGTCTGTTCCCGGGTCACCGAGGACGGCGGGCGGATCACGCTCAGCGGGCGGACGTTGACGGAGACGGCGGCTGGCGGGGCGCGTGAGGTACGGGAGTTGGAGCGTGACGAGGAGGTGCTCGGGGTCTACCGGGAGCGGTTCGGGATCGAGCTCGACTGTGTGCCGACTGTGCGAAATCCATGGAAAGTAAACCGGAACGGCTAATTCGGTCTTCACCGGAGAATATGTTTCTACTGGCGCGTAGCATACTACTCGTGGGTAGTTCCGGCGCATGCGCCGGATTCCCGCGATGTGGGCCCGTGTTGCCCTGAAAGCCGCAACAGTGATCGAATGTTTCTTCGGTAACGGATGGTGGCGAGGCGTACAGGGGTGGCGAGGATGTTCGGCCGCTTGATGGGAAACCGAACGAACCGGGTGCAGCGGACGAGCCCCCTCGCGGCGGTGCGGACTCCGCCCGACGCCGGGGTGCTGAGCTGCCGGGTGCTCGACCCGGTCAACCAACCGGTGACGAACGCCGAGTTCGCGGTCAGCGACACCATGGGACGCACGGTGGTCGGCGGGGGCACGGATCCCTACGGGTCGTTCGTGACGACCGTGCCGGCCGGGGAGTACCGGCTGGCGGTGTCCGCCGAGGGGTTCACGCCGTACCGGGCCACCGCGCAGGTCGGCGAGAACTGCCTCGCCTCGCTCGGTGACGTGACCCTCCAGGTCGCCCGGCCGCCGGAGCTGCCGGCGCCCGGGGACTGGGAGATCGAGCCGACGCATTCCTCGATCGGCTTCACCGCCCGGCACATCGGACTGGCCCGGATCCACGGGCGGTTCAACTCGTTCGCGGGCGCGGTACGGATGGCCGAGCAGGTGGAGCGGTCCGCGATGCACGTCGTGATCGACGCCGCGACCATCGACACGGGTGTCCGGATGCGCGACGACCATCTGCGGTCGGCCGACTTCCTGGACGTGCAGCGGTTTCCGACGCTGGAGTTCTACAGCGACCGGTTCGTGCACAGGGGCGGCACCAGGTGGGCCGTCACCGGGGCGCTGTCCCTGCACGGCGTGACGCGCACGGTCACTCTCGGCACGGAGTACCTCGGGCTCGGCAACGGCATGGAGGGCGAGGTGCGAGCCGCCTGCCGGGCCACCACCGAACTCCACCGCGACGACTTCACGGTGAGCTGGCAGACGATGCTGGCGCGCGGGATCGCGGTCGTCGGGCCGAGCATCCGCGTCGACCTGGACGTGCAGATCGTCCCGAAGGGCTGAGCAGGCCACTCCGCCCCTGTCCTGCTCGTCGCGGTGGTCGGCGGTGCCCGAGAATGGGGCCGTGAGCGATGTGAGACATGTGCTGGTGCTGCCGGACCGCGATGCGGCAGAGGAGGCGTCCCAGGCCCTCGGGGAGCGGTTCGGGGTCGACGAGGAGCCGCGGGTGGTGCGGGACGCGCTGGCGGGGGAGGACGACGCGGAGGACGCGCAGTGGCTGGTGCTGCTCACGGACGAGCAGGGACGGCTGGACCCGGCGGAGCTGGACGAGTTCGCGGGGGAGTGGGAGGGATGGCGGGAGGAGCCGTAGCAGCGCGGGCGGCCGGGGGTGGGGAAGGTGCGGCCGGGCCCGTTGTCAGTGGGCCGTGGGATGCTTGGCGCGATGGCCAAGAAGAGTGCTGATGACGATCTGCTTGCCCCGGTGACGCTGGCCGTGGGGCAGGAGGAACTGCTGCTCGACCGTGCCGTGCAGCAGGTGGTGGCCGCTGCCCGGGCCGCCGACGCCGACACGGACGTACGGGACCTGAACCCCGACCAGTTGCAGCCCGGCACCCTTGCAGAGCTGACCAGCCCCTCGCTCTTCGCGGAGCGCAAGGTCGTGGTCGTACGCAACGCGCAGGATCTGTCCGCCGACACCGTCAAGGACGTGAAGGCGTACCTCGGGGCGCCCGCCGAGGAGATCACACTCGTGCTGCTGCACGCGGGCGGGGTCAAGGGCAAGGCGCTGCTGGACGCTGCGCGCAAGGCAGGGGCCCGGGAGGTCGCCTGCCCGAAGATGACCAAGCCGGCCGACCGGCTCGCGTTCGTACGGAGCGAGTTCCGGGCGGTGGGGCGGTCCGCCACGCCCGAGGCCTGTCAGGCGCTCGTCGACGCCATCGGCAGCGACCTGCGGGAGCTGGCGTCGGCTGTGACCCAGCTCGCCGCGGACGTCGAGGGCACCATCGACGAGGCCGTCGTCGGGCGCTACTACACCGGGCGGGCCGAGGCGTCGAGCTTCACCGTGGCCGACCGGGCCGTGGAGGGGCGTACCGCGGAAGCGCTGGAGGCGCTGCGCTGGTCGCTTGCGACCGGGGTCGCCCCGGTGATGATCACGAGCGCGCTCGCACAGGGCGTACGGGCGATCGGGAAGCTGGCCGGGGCGCGGGGCGGGCGGCCCGCCGATCTCGCGCGGGAGCTCGGGATGCCGCCGTGGAAGATCGACCGGGTACGGCAGCAGATGCGGGGGTGGACGCCGGACGGGGTCGCGGTGGCGCTGCGGGCCGTCGCCGAGGCGGACGCGGGCGTGAAGGGCGGCGGGGACGATCCCGAGTACGCCCTGGAGAAGGCCGTCGTGACGATCGCGCGGGCGGCGCGGTCACGAGGCCGGGGGTAGCAAGCAAGAGGGGGGCGCGGGAGGCGCCCGGGCATACCGAAGGCCCCGGTGTCCGCCCTGGGGAAGGGCGAGTGCCGGGGCCTTCGTTTCAAGCTGTCGATCGACGCCCGCGTGGCGAACGCAGGCCGCGCGTCGATCCTCGGGTGCCGGTCGGGGGCGGATGAGAGAGGGCCCGCCCGGGTCCCACCGGCGTCAAATCAAGTGTTCAGCCCTTGAGGGAAACAACCTTGGAAGCGAGCGCCGACTTCTTGTTGGCGGCCTGGTTCTTGTGGATGACGCCCTTCGAGACGGCCTTGTCGAGCGCACGCGCGGCAGCGCGCTGCAGCTCGGTGGCCTTCTCGACGTCACCCGCGGCAGCGGCCTCACGGGCCTTGCGGACCGCGGTCTTCAGGGAGGACTTGACGGCCTTGTTGCGCAGCCGAGCCTTCTCGTTGGTCTTGATCCGCTTGATCTGGGACTTGATGTTCGCCACGAATGAGCCTTTTCAGGTTCTGGTACGGGGCCGCGAAGGTCCCGTGCCGATGATTTCTTGAAGTTGTGCCTCGCGCTGAGAGGGCATGAGACACAGCTGCCCACGTTACCAGCGAGCCGGACAATGGCCCAAACCGGTCCCGGGTCTCCCGCCATGGGACCATGGAGACTACGTATCGATCCGACCCGAGGCATAAGGCGCCTCAAGAGACAGGACCCTGCGTGCCCGCGACCCCTAACAATGTGCCCGAGCCGAGCCGTACCGCCCCGGCTCTGATTCGCAATTTCTGCATCATCGCGCACATCGACCACGGCAAGTCCACGCTCGCCGACCGGATGCTCCAGCTGACCGGTGTGGTCGAGCAGCGGCAGATGCGTGCTCAGTACCTCGACCGGATGGACATCGAGCGCGAGCGCGGTATCACGATCAAGTCCCAGGCGGTGCGTCTGCCCTGGGCCCCGACGGAGGGCCCGGACCAGGGCAGCACGCACATCCTCAACATGATCGACACCCCGGGGCACGTCGACTTCACCTACGAGGTCTCGCGGTCGCTGGCGGCCTGCGAGGGGACCGTCCTCCTCGTCGACGCCGCCCAGGGCATCGAGGCGCAGACCCTCGCCAACCTCTACCTGGCGATGGAGAACGACCTCACGATCATCCCCGTGCTCAACAAGATCGACCTGCCGGCCGCGCAGCCGGAGAAGTTCGCCGAGGAGCTGGCGAACCTGGTCGGCTGCGAGCCGGACGACGTGCTGCGGGTCTCCGCCAAGACCGGCCTCGGCGTGGACGCGCTGCTGAACAAGGTCGTCAAGGAGATCCCGGCGCCGGTCGGCGTCGCCGACGCGCCCGCCCGCGCCATGATCTTCGACTCGGTCTACGACTCCTACCGCGGTGTCGTGACGTACGTCCGTGTCATCGACGGCCAGCTCAACAAGCGCGAGCGCATCAAGATGATGTCGACGGGCGCCACCCACGAACTGCTGGAGATCGGCACCAACTCGCCGGAGATGCTGTCCGCCGACGGACTCGGCGTCGGCGAGGTGGGTTATCTGATCACGGGTGTGAAGGACGTCCGGCAGTCCAAGGTCGGTGACACCGTCACCAGCCAGAGCAAGGGCGCCACCGAGGCGCTCGGCGGCTACAAGGACCCGAAGCCGATGGTCTTCTCCGGTCTGTATCCGCTGGACGGCTCCGACTACCCCGAGCTGCGCGAGGCCCTCGACAAGCTCCAGCTCAACGACGCCGCGCTCGTCTACGAACCGGAGACCTCCGCCGCCCTCGGTTTCGGCTTCCGTGTCGGCTTCCTCGGTCTGCTGCACCTGGACGTGATCCGGGAGCGGCTGGAGCGAGAGTTCGGGCTCGACCTCATCGCCACCGCGCCGAACGTGGTCTACCGCGTGGTCATGGAGGACCGGACCGAGTTCACGGTCACCAACCCGAGCGAGTTCCCCGAGGGGAAGATCAACGAGGTGTACGAGCCCGTCGTACGGGCCACGATCCTCGCGCCGACCGAGTTCATCGGCTCGATCATGGAACTGTGCCAGACCCGGCGCGGCACCCTGCTCGGGATGGACTACCTGTCCGAGGACCGGGTCGAGATCCGGTACACGCTGCCCCTCGCGGAGATCGTCTTCGACTTCTTCGACCAGCTGAAGTCGAAGACCCGTGGTTACGCCTCGCTGGACTACGAGCCCACCGGCGAGCAGACCTCCAGCCTGGTCAAGGTCGACATCCTGCTGCACGGCGACAAGGTCGACGCGTTCTCGGCGATCACCCACAAGGACGCGGCCTACGCGTACGGCGTGCGGCTCGTCGCCAAGCTGCGCGAGCTCATTCCGCGGCAGGCCTTCGAGGTGCCCATCCAGGCCGCCATCGGCTCCCGGGTGATCGCCCGCGAGACCATCCGCGCCATCCGCAAGGACGTCCTCGCCAAGTGCTACGGCGGTGACATCTCCCGTAAGCGGAAGCTGCTGGAGAAGCAGAAGGAAGGCAAGAAGCGGATGAAGATGGTGGGTTCCGTGGAGGTTCCGCAGGAGGCCTTCATCGCGGTGCTCTCCAGCGATGACAGCGCGGGATCGGCCAAGAGCAAGAAGTAACCGCGGGTAATAATCCGTCCCGGGCTCAAATCGGGTACAACGGGGGTCCGCCGTACGAAAGTGCGGTGGACCCCTACGCGCGCGTAGCGTCGCTCTGCGTGGACCATGCGGCGAAACAGACAGGCCGATGCCCCTTACGTACAGGCCGGTCGCGGCTTACTCTGATCCCTGCTTGATAGTTACTCGCGAGTTAAACAACCAGCGCGAACCCCACCGTGAGTAAACCCCAGCCGCACTGAGCCAGCCGCACCGTCGCGGGCCCCGGAGGATGTCGTGACCGACACACAGACACTGATCGAGAACCGACCGCCGTCCGTGGCGGCCCTCTTCCTGGATCGCGTGGCGGCCACACCGGACGCCGAGGCCTACCGCTACCCGGTGCCCGCGGCCTCCGGTCAGGGCCCGGACGACTGGAAGTCGCTCAGCTGGGCGCAGGCGGCCGAACGGGTCTACGCGATCGCGGCCGGTCTCATCGAACTCGGCATCCAGCCCGAGCAGCGGGTCGCCCTCGCCGCCTCCACCCGCGTCGAGTGGATCCTCGCCGACCTCGGCATCCTGTGTGCCGGCGCCGCCACCACGACCGTCTACCCGCAGACCAACGCCGAGGAGTCGGCGTTCATCCTCTCCGACTCCGAAAGCCGCGTGCTGATCGCGGAGGACGCGGCGCAGGTCGCCAAGGCCGTCGAGAAGCGCGCCGAGCTGCCCGAGCTCGTCCAGGTCGTCGTCATCGACCCGGCCGGCGTCGAGACCGGCGACTGGGTCATCACCCTTGCCGAACTGGAGCAGCGCGGCGCCAGGTACCTGGAGAAGCACCCCGAGCTGATCAAGGAGCGGGTCGGCGCGATCACCAAGGACCAGCTCGCCACCCTCATCTACACCTCCGGCACCACCGGCCGCCCCAAGGGCGTACGACTGCCGCAGGACAACTGGTCGTACATGGCGAAGGCGATCGCCGCGACCGGGCTGATCAGCAGCGAGGACGTGCAGTACCTGTGGCTGCCGCTCGCCCACGTCTTCGGCAAGGTGCTCACCTCCGGGCAGATCGAGGTCGGCCACGTCACCGCCGTCGACGGCCGCGTCGACAAGATCATCGAGAATCTGCCGGTCGTGCAGCCGACGTACATGGCCGCCGTGCCGCGCATCTTCGAGAAGGTCTACAACGGCGTAGCGGCGAAGGCCCGGGCGGGCGGCGCCGCCAAGTACAAGATCTTCCAGTGGGCGTCCGAGGTCGCCCGCGAGTACGCCAAGGTCACCCAGGACAACTTCCGCCGCACCGGTGCCGCGACCGCGCCGTTCGGGCTCGCCGCCAGGCACAAGGTCGCCGACGGGCTCGTCTACTCCAAACTGCGGGAAGCTTTCGGCGGGCGGCTGCGGGCCTGTGTCTCCGGGTCGGCCGCGCTGGCGCCCGAGATCGGCTACTTCTTCGCCGGCGCCGGCGTGCACATCCTGGAGGGCTACGGCCTGACGGAGTCCTCGGCCGCTTCCTTCGTGAACCCCGGCGAGGCCTACCGCACCGGTACGGTCGGCAAGCCGCTGCCCGGCTGCGAGGTACGGATCGCCGACGACGGGGAGATCCTGCTGCGCGGCCCCGGCATCATGCAGGGCTACCACGGGCTGCCCGAGAAGACGGCGGAGGTCCTGGAGGCCGACGGCTGGTTCCACACCGGTGACATCGGCGAGCTGTCCCCCGACGGCTATCTGCGGATCACCGACCGCAAGAAGGACCTCATCAAGACGTCCGGCGGCAAGTACATCGCGCCCGCCGAGGTCGAGGGACAGTTCAAGGCGGTCTGCCCCTACGTCTCCAACATCCTCGTGCACGGTGCCGACCGGAACTTCTGCACCGCCCTGATCGCCCTCGACGAGGTCGCGATCATGGAGTGGGCCAAGGAGAACGGCCTGGACGGCAAGTCCTACGCCGAGGTGGTGGCCGCGCCGGTGACCGTCGAGATGGTCGACGGGTACGTCAAGCAGCTCAACGAAGGGCTGCAGCGGTGGCAGACCATCAAGAAGTTCCGGCTGCTGCCCCGGGACCTGGACGTGGAGCACGGGGAGATCACGCCGAGTCTGAAGCTGAAGAGGCCGGTTGTGGAGCGGGAGTACAAGCACCTCATTGACGAGATGTACGCGGGGACACGAGAGGCATAGGGGGGCGACGTCGGGTGCGGGTGCGTGGGGGGCTGGTCGCGCAGTTCCCCGCGCCCCTTCACATCAGTTCGACCTGGCTTTGTTCAACAGTTGTCGTAGCTCCCTGGTCTCTTCCCTCAGCGTTGCCACATCGACGGGCTCCTCGGACAACCGGTCCTCCATCACGGCCAACCGCTTGCTCAACTCGCCGAAGTCCGCCTGTTCACGGGCCAGCAGTTCCTGCAACTGCTGGTTCTTCCGGTGCAGTTCCAGGAAGACGTTGACCTTCGCCCGCAGTACCCACGGATCGAACGGCTTCGTCAGATAGTCCGCCGCGCCCGTCGCGTAGCCCCGGAACGTGTACCCGGCGTCCTCCTCCGCTCCCGTCAGGAAGATGATCGGGACGTCTTTCGTCTGGTCGAGGCGTTTGATGTTCGCGGCTGTCTCGAAGCCGTCCATGCCCGGCATGCGGATGTCGAGGAGGACCACGGCGAAGCGGCGGCGCAGCAGGGCCTTCATCGCCTCCTCGCCGGAGCGCGCCCGGACTATCGGCTCGTTCAGCGACCCCAGAACGGCTTCCAGCGCTATCAGGTTGTCCTCCATGTCGTCGACCAGGAGGATGCCGGCACGCTCGTCAGCGGTCATTGCTCCGTCCCTTCGCCGTCGGCCGTCTCGCCGTTCCGCGTGCTGTCGGGGTCCAGGAGTGCGCAGACGACGGTGAGCAGCCGGTCGACGTCCACCGGCTTGGGTACGTAGTCGTTGGCGCCGCGTGCGATCGACTTCTCCCGGTCGCCCGGCATCGCCTTCGCGGTGAGGGCGACGATCGGCAGGCCGGTCCAGCGGGGGGCGCGGCGTATGGCCGCGATGGTCTCGTGGCCGTCCATCTCCGGCATCATGATGTCCATCAGGACGAGTTCGACGTCCGGGTTGCGTTCCAGGGTCTCGATGCCCTCCCGGCCGTTCTCCGCGTACAGCACCGGCATGCCGACGCGGCCGAGGACGTGGGTGAGGGCGAAGACGTTGCGGATGTCGTCGTCGATGATCAGGACGCGGCGGCCGGGGAGTACGCGGCCCGCACGGCCCGTCTGCCACGCCTCGAGCCTGGTCGGGGCCGGCCAGGAGTCGTCGGGGTCGGGGGCGGTGGCCGCTGCGGGGCCGAGGGCCGGCCCGGTGTGGTGTTGCGGGGTCGGGCCGGCGGCCGTGTGGCCGGGGCTGACGACGGGGACGTACAGCGTGAACGTCGAACCCCTGCCCGGTTCGCTCTCGGCGACGATCCGGCCGCCCAGCAGTCCGGCGATCTCCCGGCTGATGGACAGGCCGAGGCCGGTGCCGCCGTACTTGCGGTTCGTGGTGCCGTCGGCCTGCTGGAACGCCTCGAAGATCACCGGGAGTTTCTCGGCGGCGATCCCGATGCCGGTGTCCGACACCTCGAAGGCGATCACCTCGTCGCTGTCGCGGACGTAGCGGTGCTCGGGGTCCTTCACCCGGCCCACCCGCAGTTCCACGCGGCCCTTGGCGGTGAACTTGATCGCGTTGGAGAGCAGGTTGCGCAGGATCTGCTGGAGGCGCTGTTCGTCCGAGTACATCTCGCGCGGTACGTCATCGCCGACGGTCACCTCGAAGGCCAGGCCCCGGTCCAGGGTCAGCGGGCGGAAGGTCGCGTGGACGTAGTCGAGCAGTTTGATCAGGGGGAGGCGTTTGGGGCGTACGTCCATCCGGCCGGCCTCGATCTTCGACAGGTCCAGGATGTCGTTGATGAGCTGGAGCAGGTCCGAGCCCGAGCGGTGGATCGTCGTCGCGAACTGGACCTCCTGGTCGGAGAGACGGCCGTCCGGGTTGTCGGACAGCAGTCGGGCCAGAATCAACAAGGAGTTCAGCGGAGTGCGCAGTTCGTGGGACATGTTCGCCAGGAACTCCGACTTGTACTGGGAGGAGGTCGCCAGGAGAGCGGCCTTCTCCTCCAGTTCCGCGTTCGAGCGCTGCAGTTCCGCCTGTTGTTTCTGAAGTTCGTCCGAACGTTCCTGGAGTTGCATCGCCAGCCGTTGTGACTCGCCGAGCAGCGACTCCGTGCGGGAGTTGGCGATGATCGTGTTGATGGCCACGCCGATGGTGTTGACGAACTGGTCGAAGAACGCGAGGTGGACGTCGGAGAAGCGGGAGAAGGAGGCCAGTTCGATGATGCCGAGGAGTTTGTCCTCGAAGAGGATCGGGATGATGACGATCGTCGTGGGCGCGGCTTCGCCGAGGCCGCTGTTGATTTTGATGTAGTCCCGCGGTGTCTCCTCGACGAGGATCCGTTTCTTCTCGCGGGCCGCCTGGCGGACCAGGCCGTGCACCGGGAGGCCGCCGGTCTCGACCGTCGCGCCCTGTGCGGAGCCGTAGCCGGCGATGAACGCGAGGCCCTTCGCCGGTACGGCCGTGCGTACGGCGGCGCCGTCCTCGTCCGGGTCGGCCAGGAAGAACGCGCCGTACTGGGCGTTCACCAGCGGGGTCAGCTCGCGCAGGATGAGGTCGGCGACCTCCATCAGGTCCCGGTGGCCCTGCATGAGTGCGGCGAGGCGGGCCAGGTTGGACTCCAGCCAGTCCTTCGCGCGGGTCGTCTCGCGCAGGTTGGCCACCATCAGGTTGATGTTGTCCTTCAGCTCGGCGACCTCGCCGCGGGTCTCGACGGTGATCGAGCGGGACATGTCGCCCTGTGCCACGGCCGAGGCGACCTCGGCGATCGCGCGGACCTGGGTGGTGAGGTTGAGCGCGAGCTCGTTGACGTTGGTCGTCAGGCGCTTCCAGGTGCCGTACACGCCCTCCACGCGGGCCTGGCCGCCCAGCCGGCCGTCGGAGCCCACCTCGCGGGCCACCCGGGTCACCTCGGAGGAGAACGAGGACAGGGTGTCGACCATCGTGTTGATGGTGGTCTTCAGTTCCAGGATCTCGCCGCGCGCGTCCACGTCGATCTTCCGCGACAGGTCGCCCTGGGCGACGGCCGTCGCCACCTGGGCGATGTTGCGCACCTGCGAGGTGAGGTTGTCGGCCATGTAGTTGACGTTGTCGGTCAGGTCCCGCCAGACCCCGGAGACGCCGAGCACCTGGGCGCGGCCGCCCAGCCGGCCGTCGGTGCCGACCTCGCGGGCCACGCGGGTCACCTCGTCGGCGAAGGCACGCAGTTGTTCCACCATCGTGTTGACGGTGTCCTTCAGTTCGAGGATCTCGCCGCGTGCGTCGACGGTGATCTTCTTGGAGAGGTCGCCGTTGGCGACGGCCGTCGTCACCTGGGCGATGTTGCGGACCTGGGACGTCAGGTTCAGGGCCATGAAGTTGACGTTGTCCGTCAGTTCTTTCCAGACCCCCGAGACGCCTCTGACCTGGGCCTGACCGCCGAGGTTTCCCTCGGTGCCGACCTCGCGCGCGACCCTGGTGACTTCGTCGGCGAACGCGGAGAGCTGGTCCACCATCGTGTTGATCGTCGACTTCAGTTCAAGAATCTCGCCTTTCGCCTCAACCGTGATCTTCTTGCCGAGGTCGCCCTGGGCGACGGCCGTGGAGACCAGGGCGATGTTGCGGACCTGGGAAGTCAGGTTGTCGGCCATGAAGTTGACGTTGTCCGTCAGGTCCTTCCAGACGCCCGAGACGCCTCTGACCTGCGCCCGGCCGCCGAGGTTTCCCTCGGTGCCGACCTCGCGGGCCACGCGTGTCACTTCGTCGGCGAACGCGGACAGCTGGTCCACCATCGTGTTGATGGTTGATTTCAGTTCAAGAATCTCGCCCTGCGCGTCGACCATGATCTTCTGCGAGAGGTCGCCGTTGGCGACGGCCGTCGTCACCTGTGCGATGTTGCGGACCTGGGAGGTCAGGTTCGACGCCATGAAGTTGACGTTGTCGGTGAGGTCCTTCCAGACGCCGGAAACCCCCCACACCTGGGCGCGGCCGCCCAGCCGGCCCTCCGTGCCGACCTCGCGGGCCACGCGTGTCACCTCGCCGGCGAACGCGGACAGCTGGTCGACCATGGTGTTGACGGTGAGCTTCAGCTCCAGCAGCTCACCGGTCGCCTCGATGGTCACCGTGCGGGTCAGGTCGCCGCGCGCGACCGCCGTCGTGACCAGGGCGATGTCACGGACCTGCGCGGTCAGCCGGGACGCCATGGTGTTCACGGCCTCGGTGACGTCCCGCCAGCTCCCCGACAGCCCCTGCACCTTGGCCCGGCCGCCGAGCCGCCCCTCGGTGCCGACCTCGCGCGCGACCCGGGTCACCTCGCCGGTGAACAGGGACAGCTGGTCGACCATCGTGTTCACCGCGCGGGCCAGTCGGCGCAGGTCGCCGCGCAACTGCCGGCTG
Organism: Streptomyces sp. NPDC058457; assembly: GCF_042720695.1. Lineage (NCBI taxonomy): Bacteria > Bacillati > Actinomycetota > Actinomycetes > Kitasatosporales > Streptomycetaceae > Streptomyces > Streptomyces sp. NPDC058457. The sequence goes on from NZ_JBHXLU010000002.1 coordinate 52,530, forward strand.
CCGTCGTGCAGATCGACCCGCTGGGTCAGGTCGCCGCCGGCCACCGCGTCCAGCACGCGGGTGGCGTTCGCCGCCGGTGCGACCAGGGTGTCGAGAACCTGGTTGACGTCGTTGACGCGGGACGTCCAGGCGCCCTGGCCGGGGCTCGCCGACAGTCGCTCGTCCAGGCGGCCGTGGCGCATCAGCTCCCGTTTCACGCGCCGCAGGTCGGTGTTGAAGTGAATGCCGCGGTCCATGATCTGGTTGAAGACCGCGGTGAGTTCGGCGACGATCCCCTCCCCGGTGGTCCCGGCGATCCCGGTCTCCGGGACTTTGCTGAAGTCGCCGTCGCGGGCGGCGGTCATCGCGGCGAGCAGAGGGCGCAGTTCGGATGCTCGGAGTTGTTCCGGTTTCTGTCCGTCTTCGAGCACACGCGTAGCACTGTTCTCACTCATGGCGGCCCACTTCGGTAACTCGGTGCTTATGGGCGCAGTCAGTCTGTCACTCTGTCCGCATCGATCGGGATGTATTCGTCCGAACTGCTCGGGGAGCTGGACATGGGGGCCATACCCACGCAACGGGAGACCGTCTCCCGGGTCCGTGAGGCGCCTGCGCACGACGCGGCGCCCGCGCACGACACCGCGGCGCCCGCGCACGACACCGCGGCGCCCGCGCACGACACCGCGGCGCCCGCGCACGACACCGCGGCGCCCGCGCACGACACCGCGGGCCCGCGCGCGCAGGGGCACGCGACCCTGCCCGGAAGCCCCCTCGCGCCCGGATCCGCGCGCGCCCTGGTGCGCGCCTGCCTCGACGAGTGGACCGACTGCGGACTTCTCTGCCCGGAGCAGCAGCGGGTCGCCGAGGACGCCATGGTCGTCGTCAGCGAACTCGTCACCAACGCCGTCGTGCACGCGGGCACGGACGTCGAGGTCGACTGGTGGTTGGAGCAGCGGGAGGAGACGGCGTTCGTCGTCGAGGTCACCGACCACCATCCCTCCCGGGCGCCCCGCGACCACCCGGGCGAGACGCCGTACGAGACACCGGAGTTCGGGCGCGGGCTGCGTCTGGTCGCCTCGCTGGCCGAGTCCTGGGGGGTGACGTACCGCACCGGCGCGAAGTCGGTGTGGGCCCGGCTGACCGGCCGCGGCGGCACGCTCCCCGACGAACAGCAGCTGAAGGTCGCCGAGATCCTCGCCCCCGAGCCACCCCCAGCCCCAAACGCGCACGGGCACGGGCACGTACACGCGCACGCGGCCGCGACGGAGAGCGCAGGATGCTCCCACCGCCCCGAACGCGACCGGGACTGGCTCAACCGGGGCGCGCTGTCCTTCCTCGCCGAGGCCTCCGACCTGCTCGCCGGGCAGCTCGACGAGAACCTGGTGGCCGCGCTCACCGGCCAGCTGATCGTGCCGCGGCTCGCCGACTGGTGCGCGGTGTGGCTGGAGGACGAGGCGACCGGGCGCGGGGGCGGCTGGGGCGACCCGGCCGGCGCGGGCGGCCCGCGGCTGGCCCGGGTCTGGCACGGCAGCGAGAACCGCATCGAGGAACTGCGCCGCGCCCTGGAGAAGGACCCCCCGTGCGCGCAGAACGGCTTACGGTCCGGGCCCGAGCCGTATCCCTGGCCCGGCGCGGCGCTCGGCCCGCAGGGCGCCCTCGGCTCGGCGCTCGCCTACCGGCTGATCGCGGGCGGCCGCCCGCTCGGCACGCTCGTCATCGGACGCTCCGGCCCGGACGGCATCCCCGACGAGATCACCGGCCTGGTGGAGGACTTCGGCCGCCGGGTCGCCCTCGCCATCGGCGCGGCCCGCCAGTACGCCCGCCAGGCCACCATCAGCGCCGTACTCCAGCGCGGGCTGCTGCCCGGCGCGGTCGCGGAGATCCCGGGCGTGCGCAGCGCGCTCGTCTACGAGCCCTGTGACAAGGGCGGCCCCAGCGGCGACTTCTACGACCTCTTCCCGGCCGGCGACGGCCGCTGGTGCTTCGCGGTCGGCGACGTCCAGGGCAAGGGCCCCGAGGCCGCCGTCGTCATCGGCCTCGCCCGGCCCTGGCTGCGGCTCCTCGCCCGCGAGGGGTACCGGGTCGCCGACGTCCTCGACCGGCTCAACCAGCTCCTCCTCGACGACGCCACCGAGGCCGCCGACGCCGCCGCCCGAGCCCTGGTCGCCGCCGGCGGCCGCCCCATGCCGCCGGGCGACGGCCCGCAGACCCGTTTCCTCTCCCTCCTCTACGGCGAGCTCACCCCCCTCGACGACGGCGGCATCCGCTGCACCCTCGCCTCCGCGGGGCACCCGCTGCCGCTGCTCCTCGGCCCCGACGGCGAGGTCCGCACCGCCGCCCGCCCGCAGACCCTGCTCGGGGTCGTCGAGGACGAGACGTACACCAGCGAGACCATCGAGCTCGCGCCCGGCGACACCCTGCTGTGCGTGACCGACGGGGTCACCGAGCGCCGCTCCGGCAGCCGCCAGTTCGACGACGGCGACGGGCTCGCGCGGGCCCTTGCAGGCTGCGCGGGGCTGAGTGCCGATCTGATCGCCGAACGCATCAGACGGCTCGTCCACGAGTTCGGCGGCGGACAGCCGGAGGACGACCTCGCGCTGCTCGTCCTCCAGGCCGAGTAGCCGGCGAGAGGCCGGGCAGCCGGGCAGCCGGGCAGCCGGGTAGCCGGGTAGCTGGGCAGCCAGGTAGTGGGTAGCCGAGGAATCGGCGCCGTACGGGACAATGGAGGACATGCCTTCCGCACTTCCCGACGGTGAGCCGGTTCCGGACGACGGCGCGCTGCCCGCGTCCGCGCTCGCCGGTGCCGCCGCCCGCCCTCTCGGGTTCTACCTGCACGTCCCCTACTGCGCGACCCGCTGCGGCTACTGCGACTTCAACACCTACACGGCGACCGAGCTGCGCGGCACCGGCGGTGTCCTCGCCTCCCGCGACAACTACGCGGACACACTGATCGACGAGGTCAGGCTGGCGCGGAAGATCCTCGGCGACGACCCGCGCGAGGTGCGCACGGTGTTCGTGGGCGGCGGTACGCCGACGCTGCTGGCCGCCGCCGATCTCGTACGGATGCTGCACGCGATCCGTGACGAGTTCGGGCTCGCGGCCGACGCGGAGGTCACGACGGAGGCGAACCCGGAGTCCGTCGACCCCGCGTATCTGGCGGCCCTGCGGGAGGGCGGCTTCAACCGGATCTCCTTCGGCATGCAGAGCGCCCGGCAGCACGTGCTGCGCGTCCTGGACCGCACGCACACCCCGGGGCGGCCCGAGGCGTGCGTCGCGGAGGCCCGCGCGGCCGGCTTCGAGCACGTGAACCTCGACCTGATCTACGGCACCCCGGGGGAGGCCGACGACGACTGGCGGGCCTCGCTGGACGCGGCGATCGGGGCCGGTCCCGACCATGTGTCGGCGTACGCGCTGATCGTCGAGGAGGGCACCCAGCTCGCCCGCCGGATCCGCCGGGGCGAGGTCCCGATGACCGACGACGACGTCCACGCCGACCGCTACCTGATCGCCGACTCGGTGCTGGCGGGGGCGGGCTTCGACTGGTACGAGGTGTCCAACTGGGCCACGTCCGAGGCCGGCCGCTGCCTGCACAACGAGCTGTACTGGCGGGGCGCCGACTGGTGGGGCGCGGGGCCCGGGGCGCACTCGCACGTGGGGGGCGTGCGGTGGTGGAACGTGAAGCACCCGGGGGCGTACGCGGCGGCGCTGGCGTCCGGGCGGTCGCCGGGGGCCGGGCGTGAGGTCCTGACGGACGAGGACCGGCGGGTGGAGAGGATCCTGCTGGAGCTGCGGCTGCGCGAGGGGGTGCCGTTGGAGCTGCTGAAGGAGGAGGGGCTGAAGGCCTCGCGGCGGGCACTGGGGGAGGGCCTGCTGGAGGCCGGTCCGTACGCGGAGGGGCGGGCCGTGCTGACGCTGCGGGGGCGGTTGCTGGCGGATGCGGTGGTCAGGGATCTGGTGGACTGATCACCCCGCGGAGTGGACCGGACCGGGGCCGGCCCCGGAAAGCCGTGCCGGTACCCGGGTCAGGCCGGGTCAGGCCCCACCGCTGCCCGTGACGAAGTCGATCAGCTCCTCCACCCGGCCCAGCAGCTCCGGCTCCAGGTCCTTGTAGGAGCCCACGCGCGCGAGGATCGCCTGCCATACCGCGCCCGTGTTGTCCGTGGGCCAGCCGAGGGCCCGGCACACACCCGTCTTCCAGTCCTGGCCGTGCGGGACGCGGGGCCAGGAGTCGATGCCCAGGGACGACGGTTTCACCGCCTCCCAGATGTCGATGTACGGGTGGCCGACGACCAGGGCGTGGTCGCTGGTGACCGACTGGGCGATGCGCCACTCCTTGGTGCCGGGGAGCAGGTGGTCGACGAGGACACCGAGGCGGGCGTCGGGGCCGGGGGCGAATTCGGCCACGATGGCGGGGAGGTCGTCGACGCCCTCCAGGTACTCCACCACCACGCCCTCGACGCGCAGGTCGTCGCCCCAGACCTTCTCGACCAGCTCCGCGTCGTGGCGGCCCTCCACGTAGATGCGGCCCGCGCGGGCGACACGCGCGCGTGCGCCGGGGACGGCGACCGAGCCGGAGGCGGTGCGGGAAGGACGTACGGGGGCGGCCGACGTGGGGCGTACGAGGGTGACCACCCGGCCCTCCAGGAGGAAGCCGCGCGGCTCCAGCGGGAAGACGCGGTGTTTGCCGAAGCGGTCCTCCAGGGTGACCGTGCCCGCCTCGCAGCGGATCACCGCGCCGCAGAAGCCGGTGCCGGGCTCCTCCACCACCAGACCGGGTTCGGCAGCCACCTCGGGCACCGGCTTCGGCTGCTTCCACGGCGGGGTCAGGTCGGCGGAGTACTGGCGCATTCGGATGACGATAGGAGAAGCCCGGGCACGGTCACCGCGACACGCCGAAACGGGCCGCCAGGGCGTCGCGTTGTGCCCGTACGAACGCCGCGTCCACCACCGCTCCGTGACCGGGTACGTACAGGGCGCGATCGCCGCCGAGCGACAGGAGGCGGTCCAGGGCCGCCGGCCAGCGGGACGGTACGGCGTCGGGACCGGCCTGGGGATCGCCGGACTCCTCCACCAGGTCGCCGCAGAACACCACCTCCGGGTCGCCGGGGACCAGGACGGCGAGGTCGTGGGCGGTGTGGCCGGGACCCACGTTGGCCAGCAGGGCCTGGCGGCCGTCGCCGAGGTCGAGGGTCCACTCGCCGGAGACCAGACGGCGGGGGCGGGGAAGGGCGTCGGCCGCCTCCTCGGCCTCGGGGGAGGGGAGGCCGTTGCGGACCGCGTCCAGGCGGAGCGCCTCGCGGTCGTACGCGAAGACGGCCTCGGTGCCCACCGCCGCGTACAGGTTCGCGCCCGCGAAGGCGGCCGCGCCGAAGACGTGGTCGAAGTGCGGATGGGTGAGCGCGAGATGGGTCACACGGCGGTCGGCCAGCGCCTGCGCCTCCATGCGCAACCGTGCGCCCTCGGCCAGACTGGAGCCGGCATCCACCATCAGGGCCGTGCCCGCGCCGAGAACCAGGCCCGCCGTGCAGTCCCAGCCCGGCAGCCGGCACCGGCCGACCCCTTCGGCCACCCGCTCCCAGCCCAGCTCTTCCCAAGTCACCGTCATGCCGCGACGCTAGCCGTAGAACGCCATGGGTCCTGACCGACCTTGCCCAGTCAGTACCCCACGGCCGTACACTGGGCCGGGGATGCTGGCACTCGCGTTCGCAGAGTGCCAGACGAAAGACCCGAAGGACCCGAAAGGCCGCGGGGACGACTTTCTGGAGGTGTGGCGCTGGATGCTGAGTGAACGCAGGCTTCAGGTATTGCGCGCCATCGTCCAGGACTACGTCGGCACCGAGGAGCCGGTGGGTTCGAAGGCGCTGACCGAACGGCACAACCTGGGGGTCTCCCCGGCGACCGTGCGCAACGACATGGCCGCTCTGGAGGACGAGGGGTACATCGCCCAGCCGCACACCAGCGCGGGGCGGATTCCCACCGACAAGGGCTACCGGCTGTTCGTCGACAAGCTGGCCGGCGTCAAACCGATGAGCGCGCCCGAGCGGCGGGCCATCCAGAACTTCCTCGACGGCGCCGTCGATCTCGACGACGTGGTGGCGCGGACCGTTCGGCTGCTGGCACAGCTGACGCGGCAGGTGGCGGTCGTGCAGTACCCGTCGCTGACGCGGTCGACCGTGCGGCACGTGGAACTGCTGTCGCTGGCTCCGGCCCGGCTCATGCTGGTGCTGATCACCGACACCGGGCGGGTCGAGCAGCGTATGGTCGACTGCCCGGCGCCCTTCGGGGAAACGTCTCTGGCGGATCTGCGGGCGCGGCTGAACAGCCGGGTCGCGGGACGCCGGTTCTCGGACGTGCCCCGGCTGGTGGAGGATCTGCCGGAAGCCTTCGAGGCCGAGGACCGCGGTGCGGTCTCGGCGGTGCTCTCCACCCTGCTGGAGACGCTCGTCGAGGAGAACGAGGAGCGGTTGATGATCGGCGGCACCGCCAATCTCACCCGCTTCGGACATGACTTTCCCCTCATGATCCGGCCCGTCCTGGAGGCATTGGAGGAGCACGTGGTGCTGCTCAAGCTCCTTGGCGAGGCCGGGGATTCGGGCATGACCGTACGCATCGGTCACGAGAACGCCTACGAGGGACTCAACTCCACGTCAGTGGTGTCGGTCGGCTACGGTTCGGGCGGCGAGGCAGTCGCCAAGCTCGGCGTGGTCGGACCGACCCGCATGGATTACCCGGGAACGATGGGAGCGGTACGAGCGGTGGCACGGTACGTCGGACAGATCCTGGCGGAGTCGTAAGTGGCCACGGACTACTACGCCGTTCTCGGCGTGCGCCGCGACGCGTCGCAGGAAGAGATCAAGAAGGCCTTCCGTCGGCTCGCACGCGAGCTGCACCCGGACGTCAACCCGGACCCGAAGACCCAGGAGCGGTTCAAGGAGATCAACGCCGCTTACGAGGTTCTGTCGGACCCGCAGAAGAAGCAGGTCTACGACCTCGGCGGGGATCCGCTGTCGCAGAGCGGCGGCGCGGGCGCGGGCGGCTTCGGGGCCGGTGGGTTCGGGAACTTCTCGGACATCATGGACGCGTTCTTCGGTACGGCGTCGCAGCGCGGGCCGAGGTCGCGTACGCGGCGCGGCCAGGACGCGATGATCCGGATCGAGGTCGAGCTCGACGAGGCGGCCTTCGGTACGACCAAGGACATCCAGGTCGACACGGCGATCGTCTGCAACACCTGTAACGGTGAGGGCGCGGCGCCGGGCACCTCCGCCCAGACGTGTGACATGTGCCGGGGCCGTGGTGAGGTCTCGCAGGTGACGCGGTCCTTCCTCGGGCAGGTCATGACCTCGCGGCCCTGCCCGCAGTGCCAGGGCTTCGGGACCGTCGTGCCGACGCCGTGCCCCGAGTGCGCGGGCGACGGGCGGGTGCGGTCGCGGCGGACGCTGACCGTGAAGATCCCGGCCGGTGTCGACAACGGCACGCGGATCCAGCTCGCCGGTGAGGGTGAGGTGGGACCGGGTGGCGGTCCGGCCGGTGACCTGTACGTCGAGATCCACGAGCTGCCGCATTCGACGTTCCAGCGGCGCGGGGACGATCTGCACTGCACGGTGACGATTCCGATGACGGCGGCGTCGCTCGGTACGAAGGTGCCGCTGGAGACGCTGGACGGGCTGGAGGAGGTCGACATCCGGCCGGGGACCCAGTCCGGGCAGTCGATCCCGCTGCACGGGCGCGGTGTCACGCATCTGCGTGGCGGCGGGCGGGGTGACCTGATCGTCCACGTCGAGGTGACGACGCCGACCAAGCTCGATCCTGAGCAGGAGCGGTTGCTGAGGGAGCTGGCGAAGCTGCGCGGGGAGGAGCGGCCGACGGGGCAGTTTCAGCCCGGTCAGCAAGGGCTGTTCAGCCGGCTGAAGGACGCGTTCAACGGGCGTTGACGGGTCACCGTGAAGGGGCTCCGCCCCTTCGACCCCACCAGGGGGCTCCGCCCCCTGGACCCCCGAAACCCATGCCCACCCACCACCCGACTCGGTCGATGAGGAGGCGAGGCCGCCCCTCGGTTCGGTCGATGAGGAGGCGAGGCCGCTCCTCGGCTCGGTCGATGAAGGGGCGAGGCCGCTCTTCGGCTTGGTTGGTGAGGAGGCGGGGCCACCACCCGGCTCGGTCGATGGGGAGGTGAGGCCGCCCCTCGGTTCGGTCGATGAGGAGGCGAGGCCGCTCCTCGGCTCGGTCGATGAAGGGGCGAGGCCGCTCTTCGGCTCGGTCGATGAGGGGGGCGGGGCTGTTACCCGGCTCGGTCGGTGAGGGGTGGCGTCACCAGGTCACGGTGTCTGTGGGGCGGGGAAATTTCTGGCATGTGCCAAAGGGGCGGCCCGATTCGGTCTTGTTCGGAGGACGTGACAACATGCCGTCATGTCCTCCGCACTGACCGATCTCTTCCCTTTTCCGATCGTGCAGGCCCCCATGGCAGGCGGGGTCTCCGTGCCGCAGCTCGCCGCTGCCGTGTCCGAGGCGGGCGGGCTGGGATTCCTTGCCGCCGGGTACAAGACCGCCGACGGGATGTACCAGGAGATCAAGCAACTGCGAGGGCTGACCGGTCGCCCCTTCGGCGTGAACCTCTTCATGCCGCAGCCGGAGTACGCCGAGTCCGGGGCCGTGGAGATCTACGCGCATCAGCTGGCCGGTGAGGCCGCCTGGTACGAGACCGAGCTCGGCGACCCGGACAGCGGCCGGGACGACGGGTACGAGGCCAAGCTGGCCGTGCTGCTCGACAACCCGGTGGCCGCCGTCTCCTTTCACTTCGGTGTGCCGACGCGGGATGTGCTGGATTCGCTGCGGCGGGCCGGGATGGTCACGCTGGTCACCGCCACCACCGCCGAGGAGGCCCTCGCCGTCGAGCGGGCCGGGGCGGACGCGGTGATCGCACAGGGCGTGGAGGCCGGGGGACACCAGGGCACCCACCGGGACGTGCCGGAGAACGACGGGTCCGGGATAGGGCTGCTGTCCCTGGTCGCCCAGGTGCGGGAGACCGTGGGGATCCCGGTCGTCGCCGCGGGCGGCATCATGCGCGGCAGCCAGATCGCGGCCGTACTGGCGGCGGGGGCGAGCGTCGCACAGCTGGGGACGGCCTTCCTGGCCACCCCGGAGTCCGGCGCCGCCGACCTGCACAAGCAGGCCCTCACCGACCCGCTGTTCACGCGGACCGCGCTGACCCGGGCGTTCTCCGGGCGGCCCGCCCGCGGCCTGGTCAACCGCTTCATGCGCGAGCACGGCCCGTACGCCCCCGCCGCCTACCCGGAGGTCCACCACCTCACCGCCCCGCTGCGCAAGGCCGCGGCCAAGGCCACAGACGCGCAGGGCATGGCCCTGTGGGCCGGGCAGGGGCACCGGATGGCCCGCGAGCTGCCCGCCGGACAGCTGGTGGAGACCCTCGCGGAGGAACTCGCCGCCGCGTCGACAGCGTTGTCGACCAAGGGGGAGGGGGAGAGCCGATGACTGCTCCTGTGTTCGTGCTCGATCCGCTGATCGTGCCCGACTTCTCCGGTGGCGAGGTCGTCCTGGACGGTCCCGAGGGGCGGCACGCCGTCTCCGTGAAGCGGCTGCAGCCCGGCGAGGACGTCATCCTCACCGACGGGCGCGGCCGCTGGATGGAGGGCGTCGTGCGGGCGGCCGAGGGCAAGGACCGGCTGGTGGTGATGGACCTGGAGAGCGTCTACGAGGAGCCCGTGCCGCAGCCCCGGATCACCGTGGTGCAGGCACTTCCCAAGGGGGACCGGGGGGAGGTCGCCGTGGAGACCATGACCGAGGTCGGCGTCGACGCGATCGTGCCCTGGCAGGCCGCCCGCTGCATCACCCAGTGGAAGGGCGAGCGGGGGCTGAAGGCGCTCGGCAAGTGGCGGGCCACCGCCCGGGAGGCCGGCAAGCAGTCCCGCCGGGTGCGGTTCCCCGAGGTCGCGGACGCGGCGACGACCAAGCAGGTTGCCGCACTTCTCGCCAAAGCCGACCTCGCCGCCGTGCTCCACTCCGACTTCGGGCATGACAGCGAGCCGCTCGCGGAGGTCCAGTTGCCCAGCGAGGGCGAGATCGTGCTGGTCGTCGGGCCCGAAGGCGGTGTCGCCCGGGACGAGGTGGCGCTGTTCGAGGAGGCAGGTGCGAAGGCGTACACCCTGGGGCCTACCGTGATGCGCACGTCGACCGCCGGAACGGCGGCCGTGGCCCTGCTGCTGGGCCGCGCCGGCCGGTGGTCCTGAACCCACCGCACCACACCCTGGGGGACACGCCGTGGAACTCGCCCAAGTGCGGCTCCTGGTCAGCGACTTCGCCGCCGCCTACCGCTTCTACGCCGAGGTGCTCGGGCTGAAGCCGCAGTCGGGGGCGAGCGAGGGGCCGTACGAGAAGTTCAGCCCGCATGCCGGGTCGGCGGGGATCGCCCTGCAGGACCGGGCGATGATGGCCGCGATACTGGGCGAGCTGGGGGACACGGCGACCGGGCACCGTTCGCTGGTGGTGCTGCGCGTCGACGACCTCGACGGCTACTGCGAGCAGATCGTCGCGCGGGGGGCGGTCCTCGTGCACGGGCCGGCGCCGATGACGGAACGCATGCGGGCCGCCCACCTCAAGGACCCGGAGGGGAACCTGGTGGAGCTGCAGGAGTGGTTGCTGCTGCGCACCTGAGGAACCCCCGTGGAGGGGGCACCGGCACGGGGGACCTCTCCGAACACGTGAGTGGCCGTATGCCCCCTTCCGTCACTGGCGGGACGGTGGCAGGCTGCCCTCCATGGGGGTATTGAGGCGGATTTGGCGTCGGCCGCGCGGCACCAGGGCGGCGGCCGTGACGGGGCTCGTGGTGATCGCCGTGGGCGGTGTGGTGGCCTGCCAGCCGAGCGATCTGAACACGGCGACGGTCGCCTACACCACCGACCGGACCGCCACCGCCGAGCTGAAACGCCAGCACGTCGACGTCAGTTGGCTCACCTGCACCGGCAACTACGGCTCGTCGGCGAAGAGCACGAAGGACACCCAGAGCACCAAGAGCACCAGGACGCCGTCGGCCACCTCCACCACCGTCGTCTCCGTCGACTGCCAGGGCCGGACCAAGGACGGCCGGAGCATCACCGTCACCGGCCGGGTCACCAAGGCCGTCAGCGGGGCCTGTGTGCGCGGGAACCTGGTGGCCAGGGTCGGCGGCAAGGAGTGGTTCCGGGTGAACGGGCTGGGCGACTGCGACGCCACGCCCGGGCCGACGTACAGCACCTACCGGCCGCCCACGTACGGGCAGCAGCCCGGCCCCACCGTGACCGTCACGAAGACCGTCTGGTGCCAGGGCGACCCCAAGTGCTGGCCGGTGCAGGGCAAGTGATCGAAATCGGCCACCGGGAACACGCCCCGATGCATAGGCTGAGCGAGTGACTCAGGGTGCAGCGAACGGACCGCGGTCCTACCTCCGATTTCCGCACGTCCACGGCGATCTGGTCGCCTTCACCGCCGAGGACGACGTGTGGCTCGCGCCCCTGGACGGCGGCCGGGCCTGGCGGGTCAGCGCCGACAACGTCCCCGTGACGCTGCCGCGCATCTCGCCCGACGGGACCACGGTCGCCTGGACCTCCACCCGCGACGGCGCCCCCGAGATCCACCTCGCCCCCGTCGACGGCGGTTCCTCGACCCGGCTGACGCACTGGGGGAGCGCCCGCACCCAGGTGCGCGGCTGGACCGCCGACGGCCAGGTCCTCGCGGTCACCACCCACGGTCAGGCCAGCCTCCGGCGCAGCTGGGCCCACACCGTCCCGCTCGACGGCGGCCCGTCCACCGTCCTGCCGTACGGCCCCGTCGGCCATGTCGCCTTCGGAGGGCCGGGCACCGTGCTGCTGTCCGCGCCGATGGGGCGGGAGGCGGCCTGGTGGAAGCGGTACCGGGGCGGTACGGCGGGCAAGCTGTGGATCGATCGGGACGTCCACGACGGGGAGGGCGCCGGCGAGTTCGTACGGCTGCACGCGGAGCTGGACGGGAACCTGGAGTACCCCGTGTGGGCCGGCGACCGGATCGCCTTCCTCTCCGACCACGAGGGCACGGGCGCGCTGTACTCCTCCCTCGCAGACGGCTCCGACCTGCGCCGGCACACGCTCGTCGACGGTTTCTACGCCCGGCACGCGGCCGGCGACGGCACCCGGGTCGTCTACGCCTCGGCCGGTGAACTCTGGCTCCTCGACGACCTGGAGGGCGCCGAACCGCGTCGCCTGGACATCCGGCTCGGCGGACCCCGCGTGGACCGGCAGCCGTACCCGGTCAACGCGACCCGCTGGTTCAGCTCGGCCTCGCCCGACCACACCGCGCGCGGCAGCGCCGTCCTGGTGCGCGGCGGCGTGCACTGGGTGACCCACCGCTCGGGCCCGGCGCGGGCGCTCGTCGCCCAGCCCGGGGTCCGGGCCCGGCTGCCCGTCACCTTCCGCGTGGACGCGGAGGAGTGGGTGGTGTGGGTGACGGACGCCGAGGGCGACGACGCCCTGGAGTTCGCCCCCGCGACCGGGCTCGCGCCGGGCTCCACCCCGCGCCGGATCGCCGCCGGACAGCTCGGCCGGGTCCTGGAACTCGCCGTCGCCCCCGACGGCGGCCGGGTCGCCGTCGCCGCCCACGACGGCCGGCTGCTCCTCGTCGAGCGGGAGACGGGCGAGGTCCGCGAGGTCGACCGCAGCGAGGACGGCGACGTCTCCGGACTGGCCTTCTCGCCCGACTCCGGCTGGCTCGCCTGGTCCCACCCCGGCGCCGGCGGGCTCTGCCAGCTCCGCATCGCCCACACCACCGACCTCACCGTCACCGAGGCGACCCCGCTGCGGTTCCGGGACTACGACCCCGCCTTCACCCGCGACGGCAAACACCTCGCCTTCCTCTCCACCCGCTCCTTCGACCCGGTCTACGACGAGCACGTCTTCGACCTGGCCTTCGTGGTCGGCGACCGCCCGCACCTGATCACCCTCGCCGCCACCACGCCCTCGCCGTTCGGCCCGCAGCGGCACGGCCGCCCGTTCGAGACCCCCGACAAGGACGAGACCCCGGACGCCGAGGGCACCCCCGCCACCCGCATCGACCTGGAGGGCCTCGCCGACCGGATCGTGCCCTTCCCCGTCGAGGCCGGCCGCTACTCCACGCTCCGCACCGCCAAGGACGGCGTGCTCTGGCTGCGCCACCCGGTGCGCGGCGTGCTCGGCGCCTCCCGCGCCCACCCCGAGGACCCGGCGCCCAAGACCGAGCTGGAGCGCTACGACCTCGCCCAGCAGCGCATCGAGTACCTCTCCTCCGACGCCGACCACTTCGAGGTCAGCGGCGACGGCAAACGCGTCCTGCTGTGGGCCGACAGCAAGCTCAAGGTCGTACCCAGCGACCGCCGCGCCTCGGGCGACGACGACAGCGACACCAACATCACCGTCGACCTGGCCCGGGTCCGGCAGACCGTCGACCCGGCCGCCGAGTGGCGGCAGATGTTCGACGAGACCGGCCGCATCATGCGCGACCAGTTCTGGCGCCCGGACCTCGGCGGCGTCGACTGGGACGGCGTCCTCACCCGCTACCGCCCGCTCGTCGAGCAGGTCGCCACCCATGACGACCTCGTCGACCTGCTCTGGGAGGTCCAGGGCGAACTCGGCACCTCGCACGCCTACGTCACCCCGCGCGGCGGCTACGGCAACGGCGCCCGCCAGGGCCTCCTCGGCGCCGACATCTCCCGCCATCCGGACGGCAGTTGGCGCATCGACCGGATCCTGCCCGCCGAGACCTCCGACCCCGGCGCCCGTTCCCCTCTCGCCGCACCCGGCGCCGCGGTACGCCCCGGCGACGCGATCGTGGCCGTCGCAGGCCGCCCCGTCGACCCGGTGACCGGCCCCGGCCCGCTGCTCGTCGGCACGGCCGGCAAGGCGATCGAACTGACCGTGTCCCCGGCGGGCGGCGGTGAGTTGCGGCACCCGGTCGTCGTGCCGGTCGCCGACGAGGAACCCCTGCGGTACCACGCGTGGGTGGCCGACCGGCGGGCCCATGTGCACGAGTTGTCCGGGGGCCGCCTCGGCTACCTCCACGTGCCGGACATGCAGGCACCGGGCTGGGCCCAGATCCACCGCGACCTGACCGTGGAGATGGCCCGCGAGGGCATCGTCGTGGACGTCCGCGAGAACCGCGGCGGGCACACCTCCCAGCTCGTGGTGGAGAAACTGGCCCGGCGGATCGTCGGCTGGGACCTGCCGCGCGGCATGCGGCCGTTCAGCTACCCGAAGGACGCGCCCCGGGGACCGGTCGTGGTCGTCGCGAACGAGTTCTCCGGCTCGGACGGCGACATCGTCAACGCGGCGATCAAGGCACTGGCCATCGGCCCGGTGGTCGGCACCCGCACCTGGGGCGGCGTGATCGGCATCGACAGCCGCTACCGCCTGGTCGACGGCACCCTGGTCACCCAGCCGAAGTACGCGTTCTGGCTGGAGGGCTACGGCTGGGGCGTGGAGAACCACGGCGTCGACCCGGACGTGGAGGTCGTACAGACCCCGCAGGACTGGGGGGCCGGGAGGGATCCCCAGCTGGACGAGGCGGTACGGATCGCGCTGGAGGCGCTGGAGAACAGTCCCGCGAAAACGCCGCCGACTCTGCCGACCTCTTAGGGGCGCGGGGAACTGCGCGCTCGGCCCCCACCGGCCCGCAGCCGAACCGACTACGATGCTCCCGAAGCTGATCACCGGTGAGGAGAAGACATGGCCGGGGAACCCCAGGACGACTGCCTGTTCTGCAAAATCGTCGCAGGCCATGTCCCCGCGACGATCGTCCGGGAGACGGACACCACCGTCGCCTTCCGGGACATCAATCCCCAGGCCCCCACCCACGTCCTGGTGATCCCCAGGGTCCACTACGGGAACGCGGCCGAGCTCGCCGCAGGCGAACCCGCCATCGCCGCCGACATACTGCGTGAGGCCCAGGCCGTCGCCGACGAGGACAAACTGGAGAGCTACCGCATCGTCTTCAACACCGGCAGCGGCGCCGGCCAGACCGTCTGGCACGCCCACGCCCACGTCCTCGGCGGCCGCGGCCTGCAGTGGCCTCCCGGATAACTCGCCGTGTCCGTACGTGAACTGGTGGTCCTCGGCACCGCCAGCCAGGTCCCCACCCGGCACCGCAACCACAACGGCTACCTGCTGCGCTGGGACGGCGAGGGCATCCTCTTCGACCCCGGCGAGGGCACCCAGCGGCAGATGCTGCGCGCCGGGGTCGCCGCGCACGACCTGAACCGGATCTGCGTCACCCACTTCCACGGCGACCACTCCCTCGGCCTCGCCGGCGTCATCCAGCGCATCAACCTCGACAAGGTCCCGCACCCGGTCACCGCGCACTACCCGCGCTCCGGGCAGCGCTTCTTCGACCGGCTGCGGTACGCCACCGCCTACCGCGAGACCGTCGGCATCACCGAGGCCCCCGTCGACGCGGACGGCGACCTCGCGGCCACCCGCTCCTACACGCTTCAGACCCGGAGGCTCTCGCACCCCGTCGAGTCGTACGGCTACCGGCTCACCGAGCCCGACGGCCGCCGCATGCTGCCCGAACGGCTCGCCGCGCACGGCATCACCGGCCCCGACGTCGGCCGGATCCAGCGCGCGGGCGTCCTCGGGGACGTCACGCTCGACGAGGTCAGCGAGGTGCGGCGCGGCCAGCGGTTCGCGTTCGTGATGGACACCCGGCTGTGCGACGGGGTGCACGCCCTTGCAGAGGGCTGCGACCTGCTCGTCATCGAGTCCACGTTCCTCGACGAGGACGTCGAACTCGCCGAAGAACACGGCCACCTGACCGCCGGCCAGGCGGCGGCCGTCGCCCGGGACGCGGGGGTACGGCACCTCGTGCTGACCCACTTCAGCCAGCGCTACGCCGACCCCGAGGACTTCGAACGGCAGGCACGGGCCGCCGGCTACGCGGGCGAGCTGACCGTCGCCTACGACCTGCTCCGAGTGCCGGTTCCGAAGCGCAGGTGAAGCGGCCTTACCATGCTTTGATGCCCCTCCCCAAAGCAGAACTGCACCTCCACATCGAAGGCACCCTGGAGCCCGAGCTGGCGTTCCGGCTGGCCGCGCGCAACGGCGTCGAGCTGCCGTACGCGGACACCGACGCACTGCGCAAGGCGTACCAGTTCGAGGACCTGCAGTCCTTCCTGAACCTCTACTACGAGCTCATGGCCGTCCTGCGCACCGAGCAGGACTTCGAGGACCTCGCGAACGCCTATCTCGCGCGGGCCGCCGCCCAGGGCGTGCGGCACGCCGAGATCTTCTTCGACCCGCAGGCGCACCTCGCCCGCGGCGTCGGCATGGGGACGGTCGTCGAGGGCCTGTGGCGGGCGCTCGGCAGCAGCGTCGAGAACCACGGGGTCTCCACCCGCCTGATCATGTGCTTCCTGCGGGACGAGTCCGCCGAGTCGGCGATGCGGACGCTGGAGGCCGCGAAGCCGTACCTGGACCGGATCATCGGCATCGGGCTGGACTCGGCCGAGGTCGGGCATCCGCCGGTCAAGTTCCGGGAGGTGTACGAGGCCGCGGCCGAACTGGGGCTGCGGCGGGTGGCCCATGCCGGTGAGGAGGGGCCGCCGGAGTACATCACCGAGTCGCTGGACCTGCTCGGCATCGAGCGCGTCGACCACGGGCTGCGCTGCATGGAGGACCCGGAGCTGGTCGCCCGGCTGGTGCGGGAGCGGATCCCGCTGACGCTGTGCCCGCTGTCGAACGTCCGGCTGCGCGCGGTCGACGTGCTCGCCGAGCACCCGCTTCCGGCCATGATCGACGCCGGGCTGCTGTGCACGGTCAACTCCGACGACCCCGCCTACTTCGGCGGTTACGTCGCCGACAACTACCACGCCGTGCGCGATGCCCTGGGCCTGTCCAGGGAGCAGATGCGGGAGCTGGCCCGCAACTCCTTCCTCGCCTCCTTCCTGGAGGACGACGAGGAACTGCGGGCCCGGTACCTCGCCGAGGTCGAGGCCTTCGAGTTCGGCTAGGCCGCGACTAGGCCGCGACGTCCAGTCGTACCGGCGCCTCGTCGGTGCGCGCCGGGCCGGTCGTGACGGTGGTGGTCCTGCGGCGCAGCGCCACCGCCGTCAGCGGTACCGCGACCGCCAGCAGGGCCACCGCGAGGACCGTTCCCATCGCCGGGAAACCGGCCCGCGCCGCCAGCAGGCTGCCGGTCATCGGGCCGACGGCCGTCCCCAGCGACGACGCCGACCCGACCAGTACCGCCCAGCGGCCCCGCGGGTCGAGGGACGCGGCGAGGCCGATGACGTACGACAGGACGACCGGGTAGAGCAGGTTCCAGGCGATCTCGCCGGTCGCGAAGGACGTGAGGTCGGTCGCGGACGCGCTGAGCGCGATACAGCCCGCGATCAGTACGGTGCCGAGACCGATCGGCAGGGCCCGGCCGAGCCGCGGGCCGAGGGCGCCCGCGCCGACCACGCCGAGCAGGCCGGTACCGAGCGCCACCGCGAACACCGCGCCGACGGTCGCCTCGCTGAGATGCGCCTGCGTCAGGCCGATACGGCCGCTGACCCCCCAGAGCGAGTTCTGCACGGCCGACCAGCACGGCATCGCGGCGGCCAGCAGCAGGCCCGAGCGGAGGTGCGGGAGCCGGGAGCCGGCGGCGGTGCGGGGGAGGGCCGGGGCGGTACGGGGAGACAGGCGGGCGGTGAGCGGCCAGACCGCGAGCGCGGTGAGCGCGATCGCGGCGAGGGGCTGCGCGTGGCCGGGGCCGAGGTGCGGGACCGTCAGATAGACGGCACCCGCGAGGGCGGAGACGCCGAGCAGGCCGAGGGTGGTGGTGCGGTGGGGGTCCCTTTGCGCGGCGATGCCGGTGGCGGCGACGGCGGTGATCGTGCCGGAGCCGAAACCGCCGACGGCCGCGCCGGCTGTGACCGCGGGGACGGCGGTGGTCAGGGCCGCGCCGCCGTAGCCGAGGACCGCGAGGAGGAGGCCGAGGCGGGCGAGAGTGCGGGGGCCGGTGCGGTCCACCCGGGCGGCGAGGAGGAAGCCGGCCGTCGCCGAACTCAGCAGCAGGGCACTGCCGACGGCGCCTGCCTGGGTGGCGGAGAGGGGGAGCCCTGATTCGAGCCTGCCGACGGTGGTCGGCAGGAGGTACGGGGCCAGGTACCCGGCCGTGAAAAGGGCGACGAGGGGCCAGGGGGTGGTGCGGGGGGCGGACACGGGCGTTCCCAGGGCATGCGAAAGAAGCGGCTCGAGAAGGGGGTTGGGCGCAGGCCGTCGAGGGACAGGAACGCGCGGAGAATTTGTATCAAGGGAGGGGGAGCGGAAGAAGGGCGGGGGGTGTGATGTGGGGCACGGTGGGGTTTCGGGTGCGGGGGAGGGGGTAGATGCGCCGCGCGCCGTGGGGGAGCGGCGAGTCGGCGGGTGCGGGTTCGACGTGGCTGATCGCGCAGTTCCTCCCCCAGCCTTCGGCCGGGGGTACCCCCAGCGCCCCTGACGGGGCGCTTCACCCGCCGCATCTCCCCAGCCGTCCCTCTTCAGCCGCGGGCGGCACCCGGCAAGCGCCGGTGAGCGTCCCCCCGCACCAGCCCCGCGCCCCCTACGCCAACGTGGGACCACTCAGCGCCAGTTGACCGTGCCGCCCGTCGTCGCTGATTCGATTCTTGTGCGGGTTTCCTGCATCACCGTGATGATCTGGGCCTCGTGGGCCGGTGTGAGGCGGGCCAGCGGGACCGAGCAGCTGATCGCGTCCTGGGGCGGGGTGTCGTAGCGCAGGGCGAAGCCGAAGCCGGTGATGCCGAGGACGCCTTCCTCGCGGTCGATCGAGTAGCCGCGGGCGCGGACCTCGGCGAGGTCGGCGGAGAGGGCGTCCGGGGTGGTGTGGGTGTGGGGGGTGAGGGGCCGGTAGGGGCCCCGGGGGAGGTCGGCGTCCGGGCGTTCCGCCAGCAGAGCCTTGCCGAGGGCGCCCGCGTGGGCCGGGAGACGGCGGCCCACCCTGCTGATCGTGCGCAGGTACTCGTGGGACTCCCGGGTCGCCAGGTACGCCACGTCCGGGCCGTCCAGGCGGCCCAGGTGGATCGTCTCGCCGAGCGCCTCCGAGGCCTCGTCGAGGTAGGGGCGTACGAGGCGGACGCGCGGGTCCGAGTCCAGGTAGCTGGTGCCGGTCAGCAGGGTGCGGATGCCGATGCCGTAGAGGGAGCCGGTGGTGTCGGTGCGCACCCAGCCCCTCGTGATCAGCGTCTGGAGGAGGGCGTACATCGAGCTGCGCGGGACGCCGAGTTCGTCCGCCAGTTCCTGGAGGCGGGCCGGGCGGTCGCCGCGGGCCGCGAGGAGCTCCAGCAGCTCCACCGTGCGCGCCGCGGACTTCACCTCGCGGACGCCTGCTGTCTCGGACATGTGCAGATCGTAGAGGGGCGCGGGCGGGGTGCGCCGTTGACGGGGGTGCGTTCGCATATCTAGTCTCAGTTCTTGTACGTGGATACTGTCTATATATGGAGATGGACATGAGTGGGGTGGCCGGACAGCCGGAGCATGTGGTGCGGAGGCTGCGGGACGGGATGGCGGGCGGGGTGCTGTCGTTCCCGCTCACCTCGTTCCACGCGGACGGGTCCCTCGACGTGGACGGGTTCCGGGCGTACGTCGCCGGGCAGGTGGCCGCCGCGCCCGGTGCCCTCTTCCCGGCCTGCGGCACCGGGGAGTTCTTCTCGCTGGACGAGGAGGAGTACCGGCAGGTGGTGAGCGTGACGGTCGCGGCGGCCGGGGGGCGGGTGCCCGTGGTCGCGGGGGTGGGCTACGGCTGGGCGCAGGCCGTCCGGTTCGCGCGGATCGCGGAGGAGGCCGGCGCGGACGCCCTGCTCGTGCTGCCGCACTACCTCGTCGGCGCCCCGCAGGACGGACTCGTCGCGCAGGTCGAGGCGATCGCGGGCCGGACCGGGCTGCCGCTCGTCGTCTACCAGCGCGGCCAGGTCGCGTACACCGCCGAGTCGCTGGCGCGGATCGCCCGCATCCCCGGCGTCGTCGGCCTCAAGGACGGGCACAGCGACCTCGACCGGCTCCAGCGGCTCACCCTCGCCGCCCCGGACGGCTTCCTCTTCTTCAACGGCGCCGCCACCGCCGAGATCCAGGCCCGCGCCTACGCCACCGTCGGCGTCCCCGCCTACTCCTCCGCCGTGCACGCCTTCGCCCCGGAGATCGCCGACGCCTTCTTCGCCGCTCTGCAGGGCGGCGACCAGGGCATGGTCGACAAGCTGCTGCGCGGCTTCTACGTGCCGTTCGTCGAACTGCGGGACCGGGTGCCCGGATACGCGGTGTCGCTGGTGAAGGCGGCGGCCCGGCTGCGCGGCCGGCCGGTGGGCCCCGTGCGCGCCCCGCTCACCGACCCGTCCGCCGCCGACCTGGCCGACCTCGACGCGCTGCTCACCGCCGGCCTCGACCTCGTGGGTGCCGCCCGGTGAACCTCACCGTCACCGGTGCCCGCCTCCCCTGCTGAACACGCGGGGCGTGCACGGGCCGTGCACCGGCGGTACCCCGCTGGTGGCGCCGCTCGTTCGGGCGGTCGTACGGCGAGAGCGGCCGCCTCTCCCGCGTCATGGTGCAGACTGACCGGATCCGCACCACGTCAGGGAGCGCACCGTGACCGCGTCCAACGCGTTCGCCGGAGAGGAACCGGAGTACCTCGACGACGACAGGGGAGCAACAGCACCGCACTGCGCCGCGCAGGTCGACCCGCTGGCCGGCCTGCGTACGCCGGACGACCCGCCCTGGGACGTCTACCTCACCGGCACCGTCTTCCTCGACATCGTCTTCACCGGCCTCGACTCCGCGCCGGTGCGCGGCACCGAGTCCTGGGCCCGGGGCATGGGCTCCAGCCCCGGCGGCATCGCCAACATGGCCACCGCCCTCGCCCGCCTCGGCCTGAAGACCTCCCTCGCGGCCGCCTTCGGCGACGACCACTACGGCGAGTACTGCTGGGACGCGCTCGCCCAGGGCGAGGGCATCGACCTCTCCCCGTCCCGGACCGTGCGCGGCTGGCACTCGCCGGTCACCGTCTCCATGGCGTACGAGGGGGAGCGGACCATGGTGTCGCACGGGCACGAGCCGCCCGCCGACACCCTGTTCCGGCAGCAGAACGCACCCGGCCACCCCGCTCGTGCGCGTGCCGCCGTCGCCTCCCTCACGCCCGGCAAACGCAACCCCTGGATCGCCAAGGCGGCCGCCGAGGGGACCCGGATCTTCGCCGACGTCGGCTGGGACGACACCGGTGCGTGGGACCTCGCGGGCCTTGCCGACCTGGAGCACTGCGAGGCGTTCCTGCCGAACGCGGAGGAGGCGAGGCGGTACACCGGCGAGGACTGCCCGCGGGCCGCGGCGCACGCCCTCACCGAGTACGTGCCCCTCGCCGTTGTCACCCTCGGGGCGGAGGGGGCGTACGCGGTCGACGGGCGGACCGGGGAGTCCGCGGAGGTGCCGGCGATCGCGGTGGAGGCCCTCGATCCGACCGGCGCGGGCGATGTCTTCGTCGCCGGCTTCGTCACCGGGACGCTGGCGGGCTGGCCGCTGGCCGACCGGCTCGCCTTCGCGGGTCTCACGGCGGCGCTGTCCGTCCAGGAGTTCGGCGGGTCGCTGTCCGCTCCCGGGTGGTCGGAGATCGGGGCGTGGTGGCGGAAGGTGCAGTCGGTGGCCGGGCAGGATCCGGCGGCGCTGCGGCGGTACGCGTTCCTGGAGGGCCTGGTGCCGGAGGAGGACCAGGCGAGGCCGTGGCCCCTGCGGAGGGCGGTGCCGACGATCGGGTTCGGGCGCGCGGGGTGACTGCCGAGGGTGCGGGTGCGTGGGGGCCGGGGCCGGGGGTTTCACTTGCCCGCGTCGGCGGGGTGCCGCCCGCGCCCACCCGTGCCGCCCTGGGGGCACCTCCCAGGCCCTCAAGGCACTGGGGGAGGCATGACTGCCCGCGGCTGGGTAGCTTCGAAGTGGCCTGCGGCTGGGTGGCTGAGGTGCGGCCCGCTGCTGGGTAGAAGCGGCGGGCGTAGCGCCCCGTAAGGGGCGCGGGGAACTGCGCGAGCAGCCCCCACCGGCCCGCAGCCGAAGAACGGCCGTCACCACCCCGCACCTACCTCCCGAGCACGTCGGCAACCTGCTCCCGCACCAGTTCCCGCCCCGCCTCCGACACCCCCGACAACGCACCGGCGAACAGTTCCTCCGCCCCGCCCCCGTCGGCGCCCACACTCCCGCTGGTCACCGCATACCCCTCCCGCACGGCAACCCTCAGCACACCCTCCGTGTCCACCGCCGCGGCGGCGATCATCGGCACCTCCCCGCCCGCCGGATCCGCCACCTTCGCGTACGCCCCCTTCACCGGCTCCCGCCAGCGCAGCGCCAGCAGCACCGGCGACTTGGCCTGTACCTCGGCCAGGTCCACCCGGTAGACCCCGTCCGCCGTGAGCACGTCGGCCCACGCGTCCAACGCGATCGCCGCCGGCAGCAGGTCCCGCAGACTCGACCCGGCGATGTTCCCGCCCACCGTCGCCGTCCGGCGCACCGCCCCCGTGCCGACGCCCTTCGCGGCCTGCCGCAGCATCTCAGGAACCCGGTCGTCCACCTGGTGCAGCAGGACCGCGCCGCCCAGGACGCCGTCCCCGACCGCCGTCGCCTCCGGTACCTCCCGCAGGGACACCGCCTGTTCCGGGAAGCCGTCCCGCTGCCACGCGGCCCATATCAGGGTCGCTCCGCCGACGGGTATCGCCCCCTCGGCCAGGCATTCCCGGGCCTCGGACACCGACGTGGGCAGACGCAGCAGCACGGCTACCTGCTTTCTGTGCGGACAGGTGGCGTGGAGCGGACGCGGCCCCCCGACCACGTGATGGCAGTGACGGCTCGGATTCTGCCCCGGCGTGCAGGAGCGCATGCAGGGCTCACGGCTGCAGTGGGGGCGCCTTCGTCTGTGAAAAGGCCTACGGCGTTGTCAGTCCCGCGTCGTACGCTTGATATCGCGAGGCCGCCCTCAGCTACGCGGCCGTGACGAGGAGGAACCGCAGGCCTTAAGCGCCGGCCCATGACTCAGACACCCACAGCTCACACCCCCGCGCAGCAGCAGGCCCGAGCTCAGTTCGAGGTTCCCGCCCAGCACCCGATGGTCACCCTGCTGGGATCCGGCGACTCGCTCCTGCGCGTGATCGAGAAGGCCTTCCCGGCGGCCGACATCCACGTCCGGGGCAATGAGATCAGCGCGGTCGGCGATGCCCGTGAAGTCGCCCTCATACAGCGCCTGTTCGACGAGATGATGCTGGTGCTCCGCACCGGACAGCCGATGACGGAGGACGCAGTGGAACGCTCGATCGCCATGCTGCGGGCGAGCGAGAACGGGGAGGGCCCGGAGGAGACCCCGGCCCAGGTTCTGACACAGAACATCCTGTCCTCGCGCGGTCGCACCATCCGCCCCAAGACCCTCAACCAGAAGCGGTACGTCGACGCGATCGACAAGCACACGATCGTCTTCGGCATCGGGCCCGCCGGTACCGGAAAGACCTATCTGGCCATGGCCAAGGCGGTGCAGGCCCTGCAGTCCAAGCAGGTCAACCGCATCATCCTGACCCGGCCGGCGGTCGAGGCGGGCGAGCGGCTCGGCTTCCTGCCGGGCACGCTCTACGAGAAGATCGACCCGTACCTGCGGCCGCTGTACGACGCGCTGCACGACATGCTCGACCCGGACTCGATCCCGCGCCTGATGGCGGCCGGGACCATCGAGGTGGCGCCCCTCGCCTACATGCGCGGCCGCACCCTCAACGACGCCTTCATCATTCTCGACGAGGCCCAGAACACCTCGCCCGAGCAGATGAAGATGTTCCTCACCCGGCTCGGCTTCGAGTCGAAGATCGTGATCACGGGTGACGTCACCCAGGTCGACCTGCCCAACGGGACCAAGTCCGGTCTGCGCCAGGTGCAGGACATCCTGGACGGTGTCGAGGACGTGCACTTCTCCCGGCTGACGTCCCACGATGTCGTACGGCACAAGCTGGTGGGCCGTATCGTCGACGCGTACGAGAAGTACGACAGCAAGCACGGCTCGGAGAACGGCGCGCACCAGGGCGGCCGCTCGAAGTCCGCGCACAAGGGGAAGTAGACAAGCACAGCGCCATGTCGATCGACGTCAACAACGAGTCCGGAACCGAGGTCGACGAGCAGGCGATCCTCGACATCGCCCGCTACGCCCTCGCGCGGATGCGCATCCACCCGCTCTCCGAGCTCTCGGTGATCGTCGTGGACGCCGACGCCATGGAGCAGCTGCACATCCAGTGGATGGACCTGCCCGGTCCGACGGATGTCATGTCCTTCCCGATGGACGAGCTGCGGCCGCCGTCGAAGGACGAGGAGGAGCCGCCGCAGGGGCTGCTCGGCGACATCGTGCTCTGCCCGGAGGTCGCCGCCAGGCAGGGGGCCGAGGCCGACACCCAGCACTCCATGGACGAGGAGCTCCAGCTGCTCACCGTCCATGGCGTGCTGCACCTGCTCGGCTACGACCACGAGGAGCCCGACGAGAAGGCCGAGATGTTCGGCCTGCAGGCGGCCATCGTGGACGGCTGGCGCGCGGAGCAGGGCCTGACCGGCCCCTCGCCGGCGCCGACGGTCTCGTAGGCGGGTCGTCCTCGCATGAGTCCGCAGATCGTCCTCGGCGCGATCGCCCTGGTCGTCGTCGCCTGGCTGGCCGCCTGCGCCGAGGCAGGCATCGCCCGTGTCTCCACCTTCCGAGCCGAGGAGGCCGTGAAGTCCGGGCGGCGCGGCAGCGCCAAGCTCGCCCAGGTCGCCGCCGACCCCACCCGCTACCTCAACGTGGCGCTGCTGGTCCGGGTCGCCTGCGAGATGGCGGCCGCGGCACTGGTCACGTACGCCTGCCTCCAGGAGATCCCGACCACCTGGCAGGCGCTGCTCGCCGCGATCGGCGTGATGGTGCTCGTGTCGTACGTCGCCGTCGGCGTCTCCCCGCGCACCATCGGCCGCCAGCACCCGCTGAACACGGCGACCGCCGCCGCGTACGTCCTGCTGCCCCTGGCCCGCATCATGGGCCCGATCCCGTACCTCCTCATCCTCCTCGGCAACGCGCTCACCCCCGGCAAGGGCTTCCGGCGCGGCCCGTTCGCCTCCGAGGCCGAACTGCGGGCCCTGGTCGACCTCGCCGAGAAGGAGTCGCTGATCGAGGACGAGGAGCGCCGGATGGTGCACTCGGTCTTCGAGCTGGGCGACACCCTCGTACGGGAGGTCATGGTCCCGCGCACCGACCTCGTCGTCATCGAGCGGTACAAGACGATCCGGCAGGCGCTCACCCTGGCGCTCCGCTCGGGTTTCTCCCGGATCCCCGTCACCGGGGAGAGCGAGGACGACATAGTCGGGATCGTGTATCTGAAGGACCTGGTCCGCAAGACGCACATCAGCCGGGAGGCCGAGTCCGACCTTGTCTCCACCGCGATGCGGCCCGCGTTCTTCGTGCCCGACACCAAGAACGCCGGCGACCTGCTGCGCGAGATGCAGAAGGAACGCAACCACGTCGCCGTCGTCATCGACGAGTACGGCGGCACGGCCGGGATCGTCACCATCGAGGACATCCTGGAGGAGATCGTCGGCGAGATCACCGACGAGTACGACCGTGAACTCCCGCCCGTCACCGACCTCGGCGACGACCGCCACCGGGTCACCGCCCGCCTCGACATCACGGACCTCGGCGAGCTGTACGGCCTGGAGGAGTACGACGACGAGGACGTGGAGACCGTCGGCGGCCTGCTCGCGAAGGCCCTCGGCCGGGTGCCGATCGCCGGTGCCTCCGCCCAGGTCGAACTCCCCGACGGCCGCAGGCTGGCCCTCACCGCCGAGTCGGCCGCGGGCCGCCGCAACAAGATCGTGACGGTACTGGTGGAGCCGGTTCCGGCGCCCGGCGACGCGAAGGACGACCCCGAGTGACCCCGGACCAGCTCCGAGCCTTCTGCCTCTCCTTCAACGCGGCCGAGGAGGACTTCCCCTTCAACCCGGACATCTCGGTCTTCAAGGTGCTCGGCAAGATGTTCGCGCTGAGCTGGATGGACGCGGAGCCCCTCAAGGTCAACCTCAAGTGCGACCCCGAGGACGCGGTGCGGCTGCGCGGCGAGCACGAGGGGCTGATCGCCCCCGGCTACCACATGAACAAGCGGCACTGGAACACCGTGACCGTGGCCGGCGACCTCCCCGAGCGCCTGGTGAAAGACCTGATCGAGGACTCGTACGACCTCGTCGTCGCAGGCCTCCCCAAGGCGGAACGGCTGCGCCTGGACCGGCCGTGAATCCGGTTGCCCGCCGGGAGGGGGCCGGGATGCCGACCGACCCGGGCGGGCGTTGCACACGGCTGTACGGAGTCAGACGGTCCATGCCCTCGACTGACTCCGTCCCGGGAGCGGGGGAGGAGAGCAGGGGTGGTCCGGGTTGTTCGTATGCTCGGGGCATGACCGAGAGCAGCGCGCTTGATGCCGAGGACCGCAAGATCGTCACCCTGGCCCGCTCGGCCCGGGCCCGTAACGGGGTGCCCGAGGGGGCGGCCGTACGGGACTCCACGGGCCGTACGTATGTGGCGGGGACCGTGGAGCTGGCCTCGCTGAAGCTGAGCGCGCTGCGGACGGCGGTGGCGATGGCGGTGGCGTCGGGGGCGGAGTCGCTGGAGGCGGCGGCGGTGGTGAGTGAGGCCGGGGAGGTGGGGGCGGCGGACCTGGCCGCCGTGCGGGATCTTGGGGGGCCGGGGACGCGGGTGCTGCTGGCCGGGCCGGACGGGGAAGTGCGGCTCACTGTCCCCGCCTGATTTTCCGCCCACCCGCCCACCCGACTCGCTCTTCTGAGAAGCGAGGACTTGTCTGACTCCGTCGGGTGAGGGGGTGGGGGAGTGGGGGCGGCTGAGAAGCGAGGACTTGTCTGACTCCGTCGGGGAAGGGGCGCGGTGGGTTGACTGGGGGTGGCTGGGGGTGCGTGGGTGGGTGCGGGTGGTGTGTGGCTGGTCGCGCAGTTCCTCCCCCAGCCTTCGGCCGGGGGTACCCCCAGCGCCCCTTTGGGGCGGCTGTGCTGGTCCCACCTGAAAGGGGCGCGGGGAACTGCGCGACCAGCCCCCACGCGCCCGCAGTCGTACACGTACCGCCGCCCCCTCCCCGTACTCGGCCAAATTTCAACCTTGTAGGTCTGTGTCGCTCGCGCATCAATGGGACCGTAAGTTCCGACGGACCGTCAGATTCGGCCCCGCGGTGTGTCCGCACCCACCCGGACCGGGGTCGCCATTCCCACATGGCATTCCCACGTAACGGGAAGGGAGCCCGATCCCCATGAAACGAACAGCCACCGGTGCGGCACTCGCGGCGGGGGCCCTCGCCGCCACGGCGTTGGCCTTCGCGCCCACGGCATCCGCCGCCGTCACCCCGACCTCCGCCACCATCACCGCCAGCTGCGGCCTCTTCGGCGGCGGCTCGGCCACGCTCACCGCGACCCAGACCAGCAACACCACGGCCACCATCGAGCTCACCTCCAGCGCCATCACCACCCCGCTGGCGCTGTCGGCGAACAGCATCACCTCCACGCTCACCATGACCAACTCCACCGGTGCCAACCGGGTCTTCAGCGGGACCGTGAACCCGGCCATGGCGGCCGGTGCCTCCGTGGACATCGGCCCGCTCCCCGGCACCGTGGCCGTCGGCGACAGCCTGGACTTCTACCAGGGCTCGCTGAAGATGGTCGTCTTCGGCATCACCGTCACCTGTACGGCGAGCGACCACCAGCAGACAGGGCCGTTCGTCTTCACCACGTACACCGGCTCGTAGGGCGAGCGGTTCGTTCCGGATGCCGCAGAAGCTGATGAACCGTCAGGTTTCTGCGGCATCTCCATTGACTTCTCACGCGGCCTCCACATCAATGGCCCCCTGTCGGCGCAGAGGAGCCGCTGCGCCCGCAACCCTCAGGAGGGGGGCAAACATGGGTTCACCCCCAGAATCACGAAGATCCCGACGGTGGCGCTGGATCTCACTGTTCGGGGCGACCGCGCTCGCGGTCACGGCGGGTGGCGCGCTGGCCTGCCCGGCCGGTGCCGCCGGGACGAACGTCGACTTCGCCACGCACTGCATCCCGCCCGCCGTCGCGGGCCTTCCGCCGATCGACGGCACCACCACGGCCAACATCTCGGTGGACAACACCAGCCCCAAGGTCGGCGACACGGTCACCGTGACCTACACCGTGGTCACGCCCGCCGCCAACAACCCCACCGCCCTCGCCCTGCCGGCCGACATCATGACGCCGACGGGGAAGGTCGCGTTGGGCGGGGCGCAGACCGGTGATGTGACGGTGACCGGGCCGAAGAAGAACGATCCGGTGCCGGGGTACGGGACCTTCCCGTCGTTCTCCATGACCGGGACGTTCACCGTCACCTCGCCGGGCGCCATCACGCTCTCGCCCGGCGACTACAACATCCACACCAGCTACATCCTGGAGCTGGACACCCCGTGCACGGTCACCAACCCGCCCGCCCCGGTGTCGGAGACCGTCACGGCGACCTCGACCACCCCGGTCAACAACCGTGCCATCAGCCTGGACAAGGCCTCCGGCAACCCCGGTGACAGCGTGACCGTCAGCGGGCAGAACTTCACGCCGGGGGCGACCGTGACCCTCGCCGGACGGTCCGGGGACACCCAGACCGCCGACACGGCGACGGCCACCGCGGGCTCCGACGGTTCCTTCAGCGCGCCCATCGTCGTCAACGACAAGACGACGACCGGGATCGTGGCCTATGAGGGGAGCGCGTGGAGCAGCGATGCGGGGGCGGGGCCTGCCGCCTACGTCGTCAACGACACCACGCCGGTGCCCGACGGGAGTCAGAAGCTGACGACCACCGTCAAGGCGGGCACCCTGTCCATGTCCCAGGCCGGGGACTCCGTCGCACTGTCGGCGGTCGACTTCGGTCAGGGCGGGGCGTCCACGGGCAGCCTGCAGACCGTCACCGTCAAGGACTTCCGTGGCGGGCCGGCCGGCTGGTCGCTCACCGGCAAGGTCACCGACTTCACCGGTCCCGGCGCCAAGATCGATGCCGGGAAGCTCAGCTGGACGCCGAGCTGTGCGACCAAGTCGGGCAGCCCCAGCACGTGTGCGGCCGGCTCGGCGGGCACCGTCGGCAGTTCCGGAGCGACCCTCGCGTCGACCCCGGACGCCACGCTCACCGGCGGTGAGTTCACGGTCGGCGCCGGACTCTCCCTGGACGTACCGGCGTTCACGCCTCCGGGGTCGTACTCCGGAGTCCTGACCCTGACGCTCACCTGAGCCGACTGCCAGCTCAACTCCCTTGTGGCGACCGGGCTTTCGAACAGTGAGAGACCCGGTCGCCACCGACCCGCTTCCGACCGGGGGTCCGCACCCATGCGTCGCGCCAAGCCGTATGTCCTCCTCCTGAGCCTGATCCTCGGCGTCCTCTGCACGGCGGGTCCCGCGCGCGCCGCCGACAACGGCAGCTGGTCCGTCTACCCGGTCGCCTCGAAGATCGCGGCGCGGCCGTACTTCTACCTCTCCCTCGATCGCGGGCAGACGATCACCGACAAGGTGGCCGTCGCCAACAAGACCGGCAAGCCGCTCACCTTCCGGCTGTACGCGGCCGACGCCTACAACACCGCACGGGACGGCGGCTTCGCCGTCCGGACGGTGAAGGAGAAGATGCGGGGGGTGGGGGCCTGGGCGAAGATCGGGAAGGCGCGGGTGACCGTGCCGCCGCACAAGACGGTCACGGTCCCGTTCACGCTGCATGTGCCGAAGGGCGCCGAGCCCGGTGACCATCCCGGGGCGATCGTCGCGCTGGACGAGAAGGTCGATCCGGGGGCCGGATCCCTGGCACTCGGCGTGCAGCGGGCCGTCGGCGCCCGCGTCTATCTGCGGGTGAGCGGGCCGACGCTCCCGGCCCTCACCGTCGAGAACGTGCACATCAGCCATCACCAGCCGCTCGTGCCCGGCCTCGGCGACAGCACGGCGACGATCTCCTACACCCTGCACAACACCGGGAACGTCACCCTGGACCCGAAGGTGCGGCTGCGTGCCAGGGGCCTGTTCGGCCGTACGCTGCTCAGCCGCGACCTCACCGGGGTCCCCTCCCAGCTGCTGCCGGGGGAGCGGGTCAAGCTCACCGCACGCTGGCGGGACGCACCCCAACTCGACTGGGGAAAGGTGACGTTGACGGCCAGCGCGGCCGGCACCGAGGAGTCGGCGAGCGCGTCGTTCCTCGCGCTGCCGTGGCTGGTGCTGATAGTGGTCTTCGTCGCCGGGGCGGTGGCCGGTGCGCTGTTCGCCCGGACGCGGCGGGGCCGGGGGAAGCCGTTCCCCCCGCTGTTCAGAGGGCGTCGGGGCCGCGCTCGCCCGTCCGTACCCGTACGACCGTCTCCACCGGCACCGCCCACACCTTCCCGTCCCCGATCTTCCCCGTCTGCGCGGCCTTGACGACCGCCTCGATCACGGGCTCGGCGTCGGCGTCCTCGACGACGACCTCGATCCGGACCTTGGGGACCAGGTCGACGCGGTACTCGGCGCCCCGGTACACCTCGGTGTGGCCGTGCTGCCTGCCGTACCCGCTGGCCTCGGTCACGGTCAGGCCGCGCACGCCGAGCTCCTGGAGCGAGGTCTTCACCGCGTCGAGGCGGTAGGGCTTGACGATCGCGGTGATGAGCTTCATGCCTGGGAATCGACCTTCTGGGCGGTGGGGACGACGGAGTGGGCGACCGGGGCGCCGTGGCCCAGGACCCCGTGATCGTAAGC
Source organism: Streptomyces sp. NPDC058457 (assembly GCF_042720695.1). Lineage (NCBI taxonomy): Bacteria > Bacillati > Actinomycetota > Actinomycetes > Kitasatosporales > Streptomycetaceae > Streptomyces > Streptomyces sp. NPDC058457. Next base: position 83,258 of record NZ_JBHXLU010000002.1, read on the forward strand.
GGTCTCGGCGTGCACCGTAAGGTCCAGGCCGGTGTGCTCCTGGTCCTCGGCCGCCCGGAAGCCCATCGCCTTGTCGAGCAGCCTGCCGATGCCGTACGTCACCGCGAACGCGTACGCCGCGACGGCCACGACCGCCACCGCCTGCCTGCCGAGCTGGCCGAGCCCGCCGCCGTAGAAGAGGCCCTCGGCGCCGCCGGTCATGGCCTTCTCGGCGAACAGGCCGATGAGGAGGGTGCCGATGATTCCGCCGACCAGGTGGACGCCGACGACGTCGAGCGAGTCGTCGTAGTCCAGCTTGAACTTCCAGCTCACGGCGTACGAGCAGACCACGCCCGCGGCGAGGCCGACGACGAGGGCGCCGAGCAGGGAGACCGAGCCGCAGGATGGGGTGATGGCGACCAGGCCGGCGACCGCGCCGGAGGCCGCGCCCAGGGTGGTGGGGTGGCCGTCGCGCTTCTGCTCGACGAAGAGCCAGCCGAGCAGGCCGGTGCAGCCGGCGGCGAGGGTGTTCAGGAAGACGGCGGCGGCGAGGCCGTTCGCGCCGAGCGCGCTGCCCGCGTTGAAGCCGAACCAGCCGAACCAGAGCAGACCGGCGCCGAGGATCACCATCGGCAGGTTGTGCGGCCGCATGGCGTCCTTCTTGAAGCCGAGCCGCGGGCCGAGGACCAGGCAGAGGGCGAGACCGGAGGCGCCGGAGGTGATCTCCACGGGCAGGCCGCCGGCGAAGTCGAGGGCGCCGAGGTGGTGCGCGATCCAGCCACCCGGGCCCCATACCCAGTGCGCGACGGGAACGTATACGAGCAGCGCCCAGACGGGGACGAACACCAGCCAGGCCCCGAATTTCGCCCGGTCCGCGATCGCGCCGCTGATCAGCGCGGCCGTGATGATCGCGAAGGTGAGCTGGAAGGTGGCGAAGAGCAGGGTGGGGACGGTGCCCTGGACGCTGTCCGGGCCGAGGCCGCGCATGCCCGCGTGGGCCAGGTCGCCGAGGAGCCCGGCCCCGATGTCGTCGCCGAAGGCGAGCGTGTATCCGCCCGCCAGCCACACCACCGTGACCAGCGCGATCGACACGAAGCTCATCATCAGCATGTTGAGGACGCTCTTCGTGCGGACCATGCCGCCGTAGAACAGGGCCAGCCCCGGGGTCATCAGCAGGACCAGGGCGGTCGCGGCGAGCAGCCAGGCGGTGTCACCGGTGTCTGCGTGCGCGGCGGAGAGGAACACGGGCGTCTCCAACGTCGGGTCGGGGCTCGTCAGAGGGTCACCGGTCCTGGTTTCCGGTTGCGTACAGCTGTGTTTCCGTGACGTTTCGTTGCGCCTGGGTTACCGAAATCTCACGGTGCGGCGGGGCGTGTTGGATCAGGGAGAATGGGGGCCATGAGCGTTCGCAGCCAGTCAACCGAGCCGTCGGAATCGTCGAAGGCCGCCCACCGGGCGGGCTTCGCCTGTTTCGTCGGACGCCCCAACGCGGGCAAGTCCACCCTCACGAACGCTCTGGTCGGGCAGAAGGTGGCGATCACCGCGAACCAGCCGCAGACGACGCGGCACACGGTGCGCGGCATCGTGCACCGGGAGGACGCCCAGCTGATCCTGGTCGACACCCCGGGTCTCCACAAGCCGCGCACCCTGCTCGGCGAGCGGCTCAACGACGTGGTCCGCACCACCTGGGCCGAGGTGGACGTGATCGGCTTCTGCCTCCCGGCGAACGAGAAGATCGGTCCGGGTGACCGCTTCATCGCCAAGGAGCTCGCGGGGATCCGCAAGACCCCCAAGGTCGCCGTCGTCACCAAGACCGACCTCGTCGACTCCAAGACCCTCGCCGAGCAGCTGATCGCCATCGACCAGCTGGGCAAGGAGCTCGGCTTCGAGTGGGCCGAGATCGTCCCGGTCTCGGCGGTCGGGGACAAGCAGGTGCAGCTGCTGGCCGACCTGCTGGTGCCGCTGCTCCCGGAGGGCCCGGCCCTCTATCCCGAGGGCGACCTGACCGACGAGCCGGAACAGGTCATGATCGCCGAGCTGATCCGCGAGGCCGCCCTGGAGGGCGTCCGCGACGAGCTCCCGCACTCCATCGCGGTCGTCGTCGAGGAGATGCTCCCGCGCGAGGACCGCCCCGCCGACAAGCCCCTCCTCGACATCCACGCCAACCTCTTCATCGAGCGCCCCAGCCAGAAGGGCATCATCATCGGCCCCAAGGGCAAGCGCCTGAAGGAGGTCGGCATCAAGAGCCGCAAGCAGATCGAGGCGCTGCTGGGCACGCCCGTCTTCCTGGACCTGCATGTGAAGGTGGCGAAGGACTGGCAGCGGGATCCGAAGCAGTTGCGGCGGCTGGGTTTCTAGGGGCCGTTCGGTACCCGCGGTGCGGTCGGTTCCGGAAGGGGCCCCTGTGCCGCGATGGACTGCTCCCCTGCGCACAACCTTCCGGAAGGCCGTCGGTCTAAACAGGCACACACCTACGCGAACTACCGGGGGGTAGCCATGCGACGGATAGGTACTGCACTGGCGGCGATGATGTTGGCGGGCGGCGGCCTGCTGGCCGGCACGGCTCCGGCGGTGGCCGCGCCGACGGCCGTGGACTGTGCCGTGACGTGGGGAAGCCTGGACAAGACCGGTGACGCTGTCGCCGGCAGGCGGCTGACCGACGTGCGGACCGGACAGCACGAGTGCTACGACCGGCTGGTCTTCGACGCCCAGGGCACATCGGCAGAGCCGATCGGCTACACGGTCCGCTACGTCGACGTACTGCACCAGGACCCGTCCGACGTCGTCGTTCCGATCAAGGGCGGCGCCATCCTGGAGATCTCGCTGTTCGCCCCGCGCTACGACCCGGCGACCGGACAGCCCTACCCGTCACTGCCGTCCGTCGACGTCACCGGGTACCGGACCTTCCGGGAGTTCAAGGTCACCGGCGGCTCCGAGGGCTACACCCAGGCGGGCCTGGGCGTCCGCGCCCGGCTGCCGTTCCGGGTCTTCCAGACGGCCAACCATCTCGTGGTGGACGTGGCTCACACCTGGTGATCCCGTACGGCCGCGCTCATGTCCTGCAGCCCCACCACCCGTAGCAGTTGCAGGCGCTCGTACGACTCCGTGCCCGGGCGGGCCGTGTGGATGACGAGGTGCTGGTGGGTGTCGGTGTTGATGAGGACCTCGCAGTCCAGTTCCAGGAGGCCGACGGACGGATGGAGGAAGCGCTTCGTCGTCGCGCGGCGTACCGCCACCTCGTGTTCGGACCACAGGCGGGCGAACTCCTCGCTTCCTGCGAGGAGTTCGGCGACGAGGGCGGCCGGGACCGGGTCGGCGGGGCGGGCGGCGGCCACCGCCCGGAGGTTGGCCACGTGTTCGCGGGCCCGTGCCGGGCGGTCCTCCGGCGGGAAGACGCCGTGCACCGACGGGTCCAGGAAGTAACGGCGGAGCAGGTTGCGTTCGCGCGGCGGGCGGGCCAGCACGTCGCCGCTCAGCGCCCGTGACAGGGCGTTCTGGGCCAGGACCTCGCCGCAGTCGGTGGTCACCAGTGCCGGGGTGTCGTGCAGCCGGTCCAGGACCAGCAGCAGCCCCGGGCCGACATGGGTGCTGGTCGCCTCCCGGCGCGGGGGTTCCTCACCGGCCAGGTGGAACAGGTGGTCCCGTTCGTCCTGCGTCAGGCGCAGCGCGCGGGCCAGCGCGGTCAGCATCTGGCGGGACGGGCGCGGGCCCCGGGACTGTTCGAGGCGCGTGTAGTAGTCGGCGGACATGCCGGCCAGCGAGGCCACCTCCTCGCGCCGCAGCCCGGGGGTGCGCCGCCGGGCGCCGGGCGGCAGACCCACGTCGGAGGGGTCCAGGCGGGTACGGGCGTGGCGCAGGAAGTCGGCGAGCTCGGGGCGGTTCACCTCTCCAGGGTGGCCCGGGGCGTCCGGCTTATCCAGGGACTGCCGGTCCCCGGATCGGGAGGTCTCTCCCGGTGGCGGAGGACCGGGGCGAGGGTGAGGGGACCAGAGCGAAGGAGAAGGTCATGATCACTCTTGTCACCGGGGCGACCGGTCAGGTCGGGCGGCGGCTCGTGCCGCGGCTGATCACACAGGCCGAAGGGGACGAGCGGGTAAGGGTGCTGGTGCGGGACGCGGCCCGCGGGGAGCCGTTCGCCGCGCTGGGTGCCGAGGTCGCCGTCGGCGACCTGCGGGACGAGGAGGCGCTCGGCAAGGCCGTCGCCGGGGCGGACGCCGTCGTGAACGTCGCCGCCGCCTTCCGCGGGGTGCCGGACGAGGATGCCTGGGCGGTCAACCGGGACGCGGCGGTGGCCCTCGGGCGGGCCGCGCTGAGCGCCGGTGTACGACGGTTCGTGCAGGTCAGCACCGGGAACGTGTACGGATCCGGGCGCGGCCGCCCGCTCACCGAGGACGACGAGAGCCGGCCCGGCGGCGCGATGTGGGGCGCGTACCCCGAGTCCAAGGCGGCCGCCGAGCGGGAGCTGCTCGCCCTGGCGGGCGGCATGGAGGTGCGGATCGGGCGGCTGCCGTTCGTCTACGGCGAAGGGGACCCGCACATCGCGAACGCGCTGCCCTGGGCCGCGCGCTGGGCCCCCGCGCAGCGGCTCCAGATGGCCCACCACGCGGACGTCGGGCAGGGGCTGATGCGGCTGCTGTACGCCCCCGCGGTGAACGGCCCGGTCTACAACATTGCCGACGACGCGCCCGTCACGACCGTGGAGCTGTACCGGCTGGCCGGCGTCGAGCCGCCCGAGGACCTGTCCACCGGTACCGACCGCGACCCCTGGCACGGGATCATGTCGAACCGTAAGATCCGCCGGGATCTCGGTTTCCGGCCGATCTACCCGAGCGCCTGGACGGCCCGGGACGCCGGAGCCCTGTAGGACCGGACCGAGCGCTCCGCTGGAAGTGCCGCGTTGTGCCGTGTGCCGCGCCGTCGTGGCTGGTCGCTCCCCCAAGTTCTCGGCTTCGCTCGAACCCGGGGGGACCCCCATCGCGGCGGTAGCCGCATATCGGACACGGCCCCGCGCCCCTTCGGGGCGCTCAGTCGACCCCCCGTATCCGCCCCACCAGCCACGCCCCCGCCAGCCCGATCACCGCCGCCACCAGGTACAGCATCCGGTAGCCGCCGAGATAGGTGACGATCGGTGCGGCGAGGGCGGGTGCCGCGACCTGCGGCAGGGCGTTGGCCACGTTGATGACGCCGAGGTCCTTGCCCCGGTCGACCGCCTTCGGCAGGACGTCGGTCATCAGCGCGAAGTCCACGGAGGTGAACACCCCGAAGCCGACGCCCAGCACCGCCGAGGCCACGATCGCCCCCGGCCAGGTCTGCCACACCGACAGCAGCGCCGTGGCCACCGCCATCAGCATCCCGGACCAGATCACGAACGGCTTGCGGCGGCCCACCCGGTCCGACCAGACCCCGCCGACCACGACCGTCGCCATCAGCGTCAGCCCGTTGACGGCGGTCAGGATCAGCACCCCCTGGTCGGGGTCGGAGTAGTGCAGGCGGTCGCGGAGGTAGTACAGCAGGTACAGCAGGACCAGGGAGTTGCTGAGGTTGATCAGGAAGCGGGTCAGCCAGGCCCAGCCCAGGTCGGGGTGGCGGCGCGGGCTCAGCCAGAAGCCCGCGAGGAAGGCCCGCCAGGACCAGGGCGCCCGGTCCTCGGCCGCCAGCCGCAGGTCCGGGTGGCGGAGCACGTACGGCAGCACGCCCAGCGCCGTGAACACCGCGCACGCCACATAGCCCGCCCCGACGCCCCCGGCGGCCGTCGCCAGGCCGGTGCCGCCGACCACGCCGAGGATCTGCGCGGCCCCCAGCCAGCCGCCCACCGAACCCCGCTGGAGCCTCGGCACCCGGTCCGGCACCGCCGCCGTGACCGCCGCGAAGGCCGCGTTCAGGGTCAGCTGGACCAGGCACCAGCCCAGCATCATCGTCCCCATGCCGCCGGCGCCCGCGAGCAGCAGCAGGGACAGCGCCCCGCCCGCCGTACCGGCGACGATCCACGGGGTACGGCGGCCCCAGCGGGACGTCGTACGGTCCGACAGCGCGCCGAAGACCGGGTTGGCCGCCAGCGACACCACCGCGCCGACGCCGGTCACCCAGGCCAGCATCGTCTCCTTCGACATCCCGGAGCCGGGCGCGAAGTCCTTGGCCTGGGAGGCGAGCAGGATCTGCAGGGGGCCGTACCAGCCCACCCAGATCGCCCCGTTGGCGAGCGAGAGCGCCGACGTCCAGCCGCGGCCGACCCGCTCGACGGGCTCCGCCAGGGCGGCCGGCTCGGCCGGCCCACGGGTCGTCGTCATCTCTGCGCCCGCAGGACGTCCCGGTACCAGGCGTACGACGACTTCGGCGTCCGCGCCTGCGTCGCGTAGTCGACGTGGACCAGGCCGAAGCGGCGCTCGTATCCCTCCGCCCACTCGAAGTTGTCGAGGAGCGACCAGACGAAGTAGCCGCGCACGTCCACCCCGGCCTCGACCGCCCGGTGCAGCGCCCGGACGTGGCCGTCCAGGTAGGCGATGCGGTCCTGGTCGTCGAGGCCCTCGTAGGAGCAGCCGTTCTCGGTGATGACGACGGGCGGGAGCCGGTCGCCGTAGCGGTCCCGGAAGCCGGTGAGGAGCTCCGTGAGGCCCTCCGGGACGACCGGCCAGCCGAAGTCCGTCACCGGGACGTCCTCGATGTCCTGGACGGAGAAGGGGAGTTCGGCGGGGAGGGTGAGCCCGCCGAACTCGATCTCGGTGCCCTGCGGGGCGCCCACCTTGGTGGGGGCGTAGTAGTTGATCCCGTACCAGTCGAGCGGCTCGGCGATCACCTTCAGGTCGGCGGCGACGTCCCCGGGCATCAGGTCGCCCATGCCGTCCGGGTACTCGCCCAGCAGCAGCGGCTCGGCGAACAGGCGGTTGAGGAGGAGGTCGTAGAAGGCGGCCGCCTCCAGGTCGGCCGGTTCCTCCGAGGCCGGCCAGGTCGGGCCGTGGGAGTTGGCGATGCCGATGTCGGCGGCGCCGGCCGCGCGCAGTGCCCGTACCGCCAGGCCGTGGGCGAGCAGCTGGTGGTGGGCGACCGGGAGCGCGTCGAACATCAGCTGCTGCCCGGGGGCGTGGGCGCCCAGGGCGTACCCGAACAGGGTCTGTTCGGCGGGCTCGTTGAGGGTGATCCACTTCTTGACCCGGTCGCCGAGCCGGTCCGCGACGGTGGAGACGTACTCGGCGAAGTGCGCCGCGGTGTCCCGGTCCAGCCAGCCGCCCTTCTCCTGCAGAGCGACCGGCAGGTCCCAGTGGAAGAGGGTCGGGACCGGGCGGATGCCGGCCGCGCACAGCTCGTCCACCAGGCGGTCGTAGAAGTCCAGGCCGTCCGCCGAGCGCACCCGCGGCCAGGAGATCGAGAAGCGGTACGCGTCCACGCCGAGACCGGCCAGGAGCGCCACGTCCTCGCGGTGGCGGTGGTAGTGGTCGCAGGCCACCGCCGCCGTCGAGCCGTCCTTGATCCGGCCCGGCTCCGCCTCGAACACGTCCCACACGGACGGCTCCCGCAGGTCGGCCGCGCCCTCGATCTGATGAGCCGAGGTCGAGACGCCCCAGAGGAAGCCGTCGGGGAAGCGGGGGATCGGATGGACCGCGTCTGTCGCCATGGCCGGGATCATCCTTACCCCCGGTAACGTAAGTCAACGCCCGGGCGTGAACTACCCGTTACGGGACCTGGTCACGCCCCTTCCTTCAACACCCGTGAGATCAGTTCGCGTTCGTCCTCGGACAGCCGCGGGTCGGCCGCGTACACCGTCCGTCCGTCCACCGTGATCTCGTACGCGAACCCGTCCGGCACCCCGGGCGGCGGCGTGCCCCGGCCGGCCGCGATCACGCGCTCGGCCAGGGCCTGCCACTCGGCGGCGTCGGGCCGGCCCGAGGTGTCCACCTCGGCCCGGCGCTCGATGCCCGCGAAACCGCCCGTACGCCTCACCTGAATACGCATGGGTCCCTGTGTAGTACGGAACCGGGCGGTGTGCACCCCGGAACGGTCAGGCGGCCTGCACCCCCACCTGGGCCCAGGCCTTGAGGGCCGCCTCGCTCTCCTCGCCCGTCTGGTAGCGGGCCTTGGCCGCGGCGACCGTGAGCTTCGCGAAGTCCGCGAACGTGGCGTCCGACTGGAGTTCGCCGCCGGTGAGGACGTCGTACCAGATCCGGCCGGCCCGCTCCCAGGCGTTGCCGCCGAGGGTGGTGGCGAGCAGGTAGAAGGCGTGGTTGGGGATGCCGGAGTTGATGTGCACACCGCCGTTGTCCCGGCTGGTCTTCACGTAGTGCTGCATGGTCGCCGGCTGCGGGTCCTTGCCGAGGCGCGGGTCGTCGTACGCCGTGCCCGGGGCCTTCATCGAGCGCAGCGCCACCCCGTGCACGCCCGGGGCGAGCAGGCCCTCGCCGATCAGCCAGTCGGCCTGGTCGGCGGTCTGGCCGAGGGAGTACTGCTTGATGAGCGAGCCGAAGACGTCGGAGACCGACTCGTTGAGGGCGCCGGACTGGCCGTAGTACTCCAGGTTGGCGGTGTACTGGGTGACGCCGTGCGTGAGCTCGTGGCCGATGACGTCGACGGAGGTGGTGAAGTCGACGAAGATCTCGCCGTCGCCGTCGCCGAACACCATCTGGTCGCCGTTCCAGAAGGCGTTGTCGTAGTTGACGTCGTAGTGCACGCTCGCGTTCAGCGGCAGCCCGTCGCCGTCGATGGAGTTGCGCTCGTACGCCTTCAGGTACAGCTCGAAGGTGGCGCCGAGGCCCGCGTAGGCGCGGTTGACGGTGGCGTCCTGGCCGGGCTCGGAGCCCTCCGCGCGGACCTCGGTGCCGGGCAGGCCGGTGCCGTGCTCCGCGTCGTAGATCGTGCGGTGCGGAGCCGTGTCGGGGGCCGCCGGTGCGGCGACGGCGGCGGCCGTGGTGCGGACCGCGGTGATGCGGCGGCGGGTGCGGGCCGCGGAGTCGTGCTGCAGGGTGCGCAGGGCGGAGTCGGCGAGCGCCTGGTCCTCGTGCTGGGCGAGGTGGTCGAGGATGTGCGGCGGCACGATCGTGCAGAACACGGGCGTGCGGTTGATGACGGGCTCAGAGCCCCCGTTGGTCGTCATGCACCGCACCCTCGCATTGAGTCACTCGCCTGTCACTACCCGCAACCATGATTGGTGAAATACCGTGACAATTAGCCACTCTCCGTGAGGGGGAGTGGTATGGCGCACTTTTTGTCCCGTTTGTTCCACCGGTCCCGCATACTGATACGGCGCCCCGCGTCCGAGGGGGCTCGGCTAGCATGCGGAGCATCATGCGTTTCGGGCTGCTTCTTCTTAGCTGCCGCGGCGAGGGCCTGTAGTCCAGGTCGACTCCCTCCCCGCGGAGCTTCGCGTTGCGTCGTCGGCCGTCCTTCCGGACACCCACTAGGAGCCCCGCAATCATGGCGAACCGCCAGCAGCCCAGCACCATGCCGATCCACAAGTACGGCCGCTACGAGCAGGTCGACATCCCGGACCGCACCTGGCCGGACAACCGGATCACCGCCGCTCCCCGCTGGCTCTCCACCGACCTGCGCGACGGCAACCAGTCCCTGATCGACCCGATGTCGCCCGAGCGCAAGCGCCGGATGTTCGACCAGCTGGTCAAGATGGGCTACAAGGAGATCGAGGTCGGCTTCCCGGCCTCCGGCCAGACCGACTTCGACTTCGTGCGCTCGATCATCGAGGAAGAGGGCGCGATCCCGGACGACGTCACCATCTCCGTGCTGACCCAGGCCCGCGAGGACCTGATCGAGCGGACGGTCGAGTCCCTGAAGGGCGCCCGGCGGGCCACCGTCCACCTGTACAACGCGACCGCCCCGGTCTTCCGCCGGGTCGTCTTCCGCGGCTCCAAGGACGACATCAAGCAGATCGCCGTCGACGGCACCCGCCTGGTGATGGAGTACGCGGAGAAACTGCTGGGCCCGGAGACGGAGTTCGGCTACCAGTACTCGCCGGAGATCTTCACCGACACCGAGCTGGACTTCGCGCTGGAGGTCTGCGAGGCGGTCATGGACGTCTACCAGCCGGGTCCGGGCCGCGAGATCATCCTCAACCTGCCCGCCACCGTGGAGCGTTCGACGCCGTCCACGCACGCGGACCGCTTCGAGTGGATGCACCGCAACCTCTCCCGCCGCGAGCACGTCTGCATCTCCGTCCACCCGCACAACGACCGCGGCACCGCCGTCGCCGCCGCCGAGCTGGCCGTGATGGCCGGCGCCGACCGCGTCGAGGGCTGCCTGTTCGGGCAGGGCGAGCGCACCGGCAACGTCGACCTGGTCACCCTGGGCATGAACCTCTTCTCCCAGGGCGTCGACCCGCAGATCGACTTCTCCGACATCGACGAGATCCGCCGGGTGTGGGAGTACTGCAACCAGATGGAGGTCCACCCGCGCCACCCGTACGTGGGCGACCTGGTCTACACGTCCTTCTCCGGCTCCCACCAGGACGCCATCAAGAAGGGCTTCGACGCCATGGAGGCCGACGCGGCCGCCAAGGGCGTCACCGTCGACGACATCGAGTGGGCGGTGCCCTACCTGCCCATCGACCCCAAGGACGTCGGCCGCTCCTACGAGGCGGTCATCCGCGTCAACTCGCAGTCCGGCAAGGGCGGTATCGCCTACGTCCTGAAGAACGACCACAAGCTGGACCTGCCGCGCCGGATGCAGATCGAGTTCTCGAAGATCATCCAGGCCAAGACGGACGCCGAGGGCGGCGAGGTCACCGGCGCCGACATCTGGTCGGTCTTCCAGGACGAGTACCTGCCGAACCCGGAGAACCCCTGGGGCCGCATCCAGGTCCGCACCGGGCAGTCGACCACCGACACCGACGGCACCGACACCCTCACCGTCGAGGCCACCGTCGACGGCGAGGACACCGTGCTGACCGGCTCCGGCAACGGCCCGATCTCCGCGTTCTTCGACGCGCTGCAGGGCCTGGGCATCGACGTACGTCTCCTGGACTACCAGGAGCACACGATGAGCGAGGGCGCCTCCGCGCAGGCCGCCTCCTACATCGAATGCGCGATCGACGGCAAGATCCTGTGGGGTATCGGCATCGATGCGAACACGACGCGTGCATCGCTGAAGGCGGTCGTCTCCGCGGTGAACCGCGCCGCCCGCTGACCCTTCTGACCAGCGACTTCACGGCCCCGACCGCCTCGTCCGGCGGTCGGGGCCAGGTCGTTTCCCGGCCAAGTCGACGTGCAGGTCACGGACAGGTCTCGTACGAGGTACTGACTCCGGCTCCTCCATGTGGCTAACATCACGCCAGCGGTGGCGATGTTGCCACGGGGTTACGGAGGTGCGACGTGCTGCCAGTACGGGGACGAGACGGCCGAACCACCAGGCCTGCCCGCATCCTGGGCACCCGCACCGCATGGACACCCGTCGGCGACGGGGAGTTCTACTGCCCCGGCTGCGGCGGTGACCGCAACTACCAGCGGCTCACCGGCCGTCGCCGCTTCACCCTGCTCGGCGTGCCCGTGCTGCCGCGCGGCACCACCGGGCCGGTCGTGGAGTGCGCCGCCTGCCGCCACCACTACGGCACCGACGTCCTCGACCACCCCACCACCTCCCGCTTCTCGGCGATGCTCCGCGACGCCGTGCACACCGTCGCCCTCGCCGTCCTCGCCGCGGGCGGCACCTGTTCCCGTACGTCCCTGGAGGCGGCGGCGGGCGCGGTCCGCGCGGCCGGCTTCGAGGAGGTCACGGAGGAACAGCTGGGCGCGCTGGTGGAGGCCCTCGTCGCCGACACCGGACGGGTCTTCGAGCAGCCGTACCGCGCGAGCCTGGCGATAGAGCTGCACGAGGCCCTCGACCCGCTGGCCCCGCACCTCGCCCCCGCGGGCCGCGAGTCCCTGCTCCTCCAGGCCGCCCGGATCGCGCTCGCCGACGGCCCTTACACCAACGCCGAACGCGAGGTCCTCGGCACGGTCGGCGCGGCTCTGACCATCTGCGCCGACGACGTGACACGCCTGCTGGCGGCGGCCCGCCTGCCGTCCTGAGCACCGGCCTCCGGGCCGCGGCGGGGTGGTGGCCGCCCCGCGCCGCCCGGTCTTCGGTTCCGTGCCGCCCGGTCTTCGGTTCCATGGTGCCCGGTCCTCGGCTCCGTGCCGCTCGGCCCCCGGTTCCGTGCCGGCCGGCCGCCACGGTGCCCGCGGCAGCCGAGTCCGTCTCCCGCCGTGCCTGTTCACCGGCTAGGTGCGGCGGCCGCGCGCCGCGCACCTGGCCCGGCGCCGGGCCCGCCGTATCTGACGGCTCGACAAACCGTGTGACCCGTTTGGCCGTTGCAGGAGTGTGGTGAAGGTGAGTGGGGGGACCATGGAGGAGTGAGCCATGTGTCTCCTGTGACCCGTGCGAGCCGGATCTCCCTCGCAGCCGCCCTGCTGCTCGGGGCGTTCACGGTCGAGCCCAGGGCGTGGGCCACCGGCTGTGAGTCCTCTGTGCCGTATGTCTCCGGCGAGGGCGGCTACGCCCAGTACCGCATCCCGGCCGTCGTCCGCACCGCGCGCGGCACCCTGCTCGCCTTCGCCGAGGGCCGGCACGCCACCACCGGGGACAGCGGTGACATCGACGTCGTGCTGAGACGTTCCGCCGACGGCGGCTGCACCTGGAGCCCGCTCCAGGTGGTGGCCGACGGCAACGGGGACACCCGCGGCAACCCGGCGCCGGTGGTGGACCCGAGGAGCGGCGAGGTCGTCCTGGTGACCTCCTACAACGACGGCTCGGTGAGCGAGGCGCAGATCATGCGCGGCCAGGTCACCGAGGCGCAGAGCCGCCGGGTGTACGTGCAGCGCAGCCGCGACGACGGCCGCCACTTCACCCGCCCGCGCGAGATCACCGCCCAGGTGAAACCTTCCGGCTGGCGCTGGTACGCCACCGGCCCCGGGCACGCCGTCGCGCTCACCCGTGGACCGCACCGCGGCCGCCTGGTCGTCGCCGCCGACCACTCCGCCGCCCCGCGCGCGGGCTCCGACGACACCGGCCGGGAGGCCAGGTACTACGGCGGTCATGCGATCTACAGCGACGACGGCGGCCTCAGCTGGCACCTCGGCTTCGTCGACGACTCGTACACCGGCCACGACAACGCCAACGAGACCACCGCTGCCCAACTCCCCGACGGACGCCTCTACTTCAACGCCCGCGACCAGAACGGCTCCAGCCCCGGCAACCGCCTGGAGGCCTGGTCGAGCGACGGCGGCGAGAGTCTGGACGCCGCCTACACCGTCCAGCCGACCCTCGCCAGGGTCCCCGTGGTCGAGGGCTCGGTCCTCCAGCTCCCCGGCGCCGAAGGCCCGTTGCTCTTCTCGGCCCCCTCGGTCCCGACGGCCCGCAAGGCCATGGCCCTGTGGACCAGCACGGACCAGGGCATCACCTTCGGCAGGCTCCGCACCCTGTCCGATCGCAAGGCCGCCTACTCCGACCTGGTCCAGGTGACCAGGAGCACGGTGGGTGTGCTGTACGAGACGGGCACGAAGACGGCGTACGACACGATCGAGTTCCGCCGCGTCACGGCCCCCTGACCGGGCCCGCCTTCGCCGCCGGGCAACCGAATCCACGGGTCCGGTGGTCTGGAGGGCGAGGGGGTGGCCGATGCAGGCCGAACTAGAGGCCCAGTTCCAGGAATTCGTCAGAGCGCGGTGGTCGCATCTGGTGCGGACCGCCTATCTGCTCACCGGTGACCCGCACCACGCGGAGGACCTGACGCAGACCGCGCTGGCGAAGGCCTACCGGTCCTGGCGGCGCGTCTCCCGGACCGACCATCCGGAGGCGTACGTCCGCCGCATGCTGGTCAGCTGCAACAGCGACCGGTTCCGCAAGCGCCGGGTCACCGAGTCGCTGACCGCCGCGCCGCCGGAGCGCGCGGGGTACGACGACGCCGTGTCCCGGGCCGACGAGCGCGGCACGCTGCTCGCGGCCCTGGCCGGGCTGCCGCCCAGGCAGCGCGCGGTGGTGGTGCTGCGGTACTGGGAGGACCTGTCCGAGGGCGAGGTGGCCGAGGTGCTCGGCTGCTCCCCTGGCACGGTCAAGAGCCAGGCGTCCAAGGGCCTGGCGAAGTTGCGTACGGTTCCGGGGCTCGCCCAGGCCATGAGCCATGCGGCGCCCACGCAGGGAGGCAGCAGGTGAGCGGGGAGAAGCAGGCCGGGGCGACCGAGCCGGAGTTCGAGGCCCGGGTGCGGGCGCTGCTGGCGGGGGACGCGGCGCTGGTCCGGCCGTCACCGGTGCCGTATCCGGAGATCCGCCGGCGGGGCGTGCTGGAGCGGCGGCGGCGCCTGGCCGTGGGCGGGGCGGCGCTGGCGGCGCTGGCGGCGGTACCGGTCGGCGCGTACGCGCTGGGCGGCGGCAGCACGGCGACGAGCCCGGCCGGGCCCAGCCCCACCGTTCTGGCCAGCGAGCGCCCGGCACCGACCCGGTCGGCCACCGCGTCGCCCCCGGCACCGTCGGCCACCCCGACCGCCCCGGCGCGCCCGGCGTCCGCGGCGCACCAGTTGCTGGACGGGATCACCTTCGACCAGGCCGCCGAGGGACTCGGCAAGTGCCTCGACTACAACAAGGCGCACCACCTGCCCAAGGATCCTGCCTACATCGACCTGGGCAGGCCCGCCGACTACCGGATCATCCTGGCGATGCGGAGCACCGGGGACTCCAACGCCCCCGGCGACGGCTACTTCGTGGTCGCGGTGCGGGAGAAGCCGGTGCCGGCCCGCCTCATCTGCACCGTCAAGGACGGCCGGGCCGAGGGCCTGAACACCAGCAGCGGCGACCCCTTCGGCGGCACGGGGACACCGGTGGTCCCGGACATCAACAGCGGCAAGCTGTACCAGCAGTCGGTCATCGACAAGGGCAACTGGAAGCTGCCGTTCCGCTGGGGGATCATCGGCGGCTACCGTGCCTCGGTGGCCACGATGACGGTCTCCTACGGCGGCGGCGCGGGCGAGGTGGTCCTCGACCACGGCTGGTTCGTCGCCACCGGCACCCTGCACAAGCAGGTCACCGCGGCCCCGCACCTGAAGGGCTACGACGCGACGGGCAAGCTCGCCTACGACTCCGACCGGGACGCGTCCTACGAGAAGACCCTGCCGTAGCCGGCCTCAGCCGGTGCCGACCCCGTGCAGCAGGTTCGCGACCAGCCGGTCCGCGAACTCCTCGGTGAGGGGCTCGTCGGGCAGCAGCAGGCGGTGGTAGCAGGCCCCCCAGAGCTGGTCGACCAGGGTCCGGGGGTCGGCGTCGGCGCGTAGTTGGCCGCGGTCCTGGGCGCGCCGCATCGCCGTGACGGCCAGCTCGCGCCGGGGACCGGAGTACCGCTGCCGCAGGGCGGCGGACAGGTCGGGGTCGGTCTGGGCCTGGCCGATGAGCCCGGCGATGACCCGTCCGGCCGGCGTCCCGGTGAGCAGCCGGACGAAGGCACGGAGCTGGGCCGTCAGGTCGGCCCCGATGTCGCCGGTGTCGGGGAAGGCGAGGGTGGACTCCACGGCGTGGAAGTAGCCGTCGAGCGCGAGCGTGCCGCGCGAGGGCCACCACTTGTGGATGGTCGTCTTGCTGACCCCGGCCTCCTGGGCGACCCGCTCGATGGTGAAGGCCGCCATGCCGTCCCGCAGGAGCAGGGCCCCGGCGGCGGTGAGCACGTCCGCCCGCACCTCGTCCGCGGGCCGCCGCCCGCGCCCCCGCCGTACCGGCGTCCCTTCCGTCCGCTGCTCCACCGCGCTGCCTCCCGACCGTGTCCGACGACCACTCACTGTGACATATGGACGGCGCGTCCACCATCTGATTATATGGACTCAGCGTTCATTAACTGCTCCTCCCGGAGAGGTGGAATCACGATGTCCCAGGACACCCAGGACACTCAGATCACCCGCGTCGCACTGGTCACCGGGGCATCCGGCGGCATCGGCCGCGCCGTCGCCGAGCGGCTGGCCGCGGACGGTACGGCGGTCGGCGTCCACTACGCCGGTAACGCCGAGGCCGCGCAGGACGTCGTCGCCGCGGTCGAGCGGGCCGGCGGGCGTGCCGTCGCCGTCCGGGGCGACGTCGCCGACGAGACCGCCATGGCCGAGGCCTTCGACGCGGTCGAGAAGGAGTTCGGCGGCCTCGACGTGGTCGTCCACACCGCCGGGGTGATGACCCTCGGGCCGGTCGCGGAGTTCGGCCTCGACGAGCTCGACCGGATGCACCGCACCAACATCCGCGGCACCTTCGTGGTCGCCCAGCAGGCCGCGCGCCGGGTCCGGGCCGGCGGGGCGGTCATCACCTTCTCGACCTCCGTGACCCGGCTCGCCGCCCCCGGTTACGCCGCCTACGCCGCGAGCAAGGGGGCCGTCGAGGCGATGACGCTCGTCCTCGCCCGCGAGCTGCGCGGCCGGGACATCACCGTCAACGCGGTCGCGCCCGGCCCCACGGCCACTCCGCTCTTCCTCGACGGCAAGGACGAGGAGACGGTGCGGCGGCTGGCGGCGCAGGCCCCGCTGGAGCGCCTGGGCACCCCCGCGGACATCGCCGAGACCGTCGCCTTCCTGGCCGGCCCGGGCCACTGGGTAAACGGCCAGGTCCTCTTCGCGAACGGCGGCATCGCCTGACGGCCATGAGCCGACGCGATCCTCCCGGCCGCCCGCAGGGCCTGTCCGGAGGATCCCGCCGTGGCGGCGGGGCGCGGCACGCGCATCGGCTGCGTTGCCGTCGGTCGCCGACGTTCCCCGGCCTGCGGCCGGGAGCTGCCCCCACCGCGTCGCCCGCCGTGGTGGGGTTCCCCCGCGCGAGTGCATTCGAGCGTGGGGGAGGCTCATCGGCTCGGCCTCCGCCGCCTTGCGGCTGCACGCACCAGACCCCGCTCGAACCGGTCGAAAGAGGCTACCTGCGCCCGAGGTGAGGGCGCATCATGTTCAGGGGCCGAGGGGGGATTCGGGTGGCGGGGAGCAGACCATCGCGGCAGGAGCTCAACCGGCGCCGCCGCCGGAGCGGTTTCATCGGGCGGCTCGGCGAGCTGAGTGTGTTCCGGGAGAACCTGAATCGCGATCCGGCCGGCGATGCTTTTCAGTACATCTTCCACGTGCACGGCCAGGCCGGGGTCGGCAAGACGTCGCTGGTCCGACAGTGGGAGACCGTTGCCCGGGAGCGGCAGGCGGTGACCGCGTATCTCGATGACGACGTGCACAGTGTCATCGAGGCGATGGAGACGATCAGTACCCAGCTGGGGCGTCAGCAAGTAGTCCTGAAGCGGTTCGAGAAGCTGCTGGCGGTCTACCGTCAACGCCGTCATGAGGCCGAGGCGCTCCAGATCGGCGCTGCTGGGCCCGAGGCGGCGGGTAGTACGGCGGAGGCAGGACAGTCGTCCCCCGCGTCGGTGTCCAGCATGGTGATGGCCCAGGCCGGTCTGGCCGGTCTGGGTATGGTGCCGGGCCTGGGGGCGGTGGCAGGAGCGATGGATCCGCAGCAGTTGGCTCAGAGCACCGACCGACTACGCGCCGCGCTCAGCGCCCGGCTGCGCAACCACGACGACGTCCAGCTCGTGCTCTCTCCGGTGCAGGTGCTGACACCGGTGTTCCTGCAGGACCTGGCCGAGGCAGCCGAGCGGCATGACTGGATGGTGCTGTTCTTCGACGTGTTCGAGCAAACCGGCCCGGTCCTGAACACTTGGTTGCGCGACGTCCTGACCGGCGAGGAATACGGAGAACTCCCGGTCAATCTGGTGGCCGTGCTGTCCGGGCAGGGACGGCTCGACACCCGATGCTGGGGCGATCATCTGGAGCTGGTGGCCGAGGTGCCTCTGGAGGTGTTCACCGAAGAAGAGGCCCGCAGGCTCCTTGCCGCCCGTGGTGTCACCGATCCGGACGTCATCGAGGTCGTCCTGCAGCTGACCGGTCGGCTCCCGGTGCTGGTCGATCTGCTCGCCCAGACCCGCCCGCACAACACCGGGGAGATAGGCGACCCCTCCGATACCGCCGTCGAACGCTTCCTGAAGTGGGAGACCCACCCTCACCGGCGCACCACCGCCTTGGCCTGCGCGCTGCCTCTGCAACTGGACGAGGATCTCTTCCGGACCGTTGCGCCTGAGACGGCGGCAGACGAGTACGCCTGGCTGCGCAGCCTGCCCTTCGTCACCGGGGAGGCCGGCCGATGCCGCTACCACGATGTCGTCCGCACCCCCATGCTCCGCCTGCAGCGTACCCAGTCCCCCGCCCATTGGCAGCAGCAGCACACGTTGCTCGCGGACACCTACCAGCAACGCTCCCGCGTCCTGGAAGAAGCTCTCACCACCGACCAGCACTGGGCCGATGGCGCCTGGCGCGAACACCGGCTGAACGAGACGTATCACCGCCTTTGCGCCGATCCTCGCCAGGCTCTGCCCGACGCACTGGGACAGGTGATACACGCCTGCGACCAGGGAGCCGGCGCTTTGCGCCGCTGGAGCCAGATCCTCGCCCAAGCCGGAACCGACAGCGACACCACCGTCCTGACCGCCTGGTCGCGATCGCTGGCACCTCCTGCACCGGACGCCGACGACACCCCCCTCCTCGTCAACGCCCTGACCCAACTGCTGACCGCGCCGCAGCTGGCCACCGCGGACCAGGCACTCATCCGCTGTCTCCGTGGCCGTGAACACCGTACGGCCAACAACTACCGGCAGGCCCTGACCGACTATGCCGCAGCCCTCGCGCTGGATCCTCTTCTCGATCGCGCCCACTACGGACGCGGTCTCACCCACCTTTTCCTGAGCCGCTACGACGACGCGCTGGCCGACCTCGACCGCGCCATCGAACTCAACCCCGACGACGGCGAGTACTTCGCAGACCGCGGTATCACCCACCGCGCCCTGGAGCACTACGACGACGCCCTTGCCGACCTCGACCGCGCCGTCGAACTCGCTCCGGACGATGCCTTGACCATCACCCAGCGAGGCATCACCCACCGCGTCATGGAGCGCTACGACGACGCCGTCGCCGACTTCGACCGTGCCATCGGACTCGACCCCAACGACGCCTGGACCACCGTCCAACGAGGGATAACCCACCGCGTCATGGAGCGCTACGACGACGCCGTCGCCGACTTCGACCGTGCCATCGAAATCAACGACACCTACTCGTTGGCCTTCGCCCAACGAGGTGAGACCCACCGCCTCGCCGGCCGCCAGGACGAGGCCCTCGCCGACTTCGACCGCGCCGTCGAACTCGACCCCAACGACGCCTGGACCATCGGCAGCCGTGGACAGACCCACCATGCCCTGGGGCGCTACGAGGACGCCCTGACCGACCTCGACCGTGCCATCGAACTCAACAACAGCTACGTCTGGACCCTCAACCAACGAGGTGAGACCCACCGCGTCATGGAGCACTTCGACGCCGCCGTCGCCGACCTCGACCGCGCCGTCGGACTCGACCCCGACAACGCCTGGACCCTCGCCCAACGAGGTGAGATCCACCGCCTCCTGGGGCACTTCGACGCCGCCCTCGCCGACCTCGACCGGGCCATCGAAATCAACAACAGCTACACCTGGGCCCTCGCCCAACGAGGTGAGGCGCACCGCCTCCTGGGGCACTACGAGGAGGCCCTTGCCGACTTCGACCGGGCCGTCGAACTCGATAACGCGTACGCCTGGGCGATCGGCAGCCGTGGACAGACCCACCGCGCCCTGGGGCGCTACGAGGACGCCCTGACCGACCTCGACCGTGCCGTCGAACTCGACAACGCGTACGCCTGGGCCATCGCCCAACGAGGCATCACCCGCCGCGTTCTGGGGGATTACGACGACGCCCTGGCCGACCTCAACCGGGCCATCGAACTCGCCCCCGGCGATACGTGGGCCCTCGCCGAACGAGGTGAGAGCCACCGTCTCCTGGGGCATTACGAGGAGGCCCTTGCCGACTTCGACCGGGCCGTCGAACTCGATAACGCGTACGCCTGGGCGATCGGCAGCCGTGGACAGACCCACCATGCCCTGGGGCGCTACGAGGACGCCCTGACCGACCTCGACCGTGCCGTCGAACTCAACAACAGCTACGCCTGGGCCATCGCCCAGCGAGGCATCACCCACCGTGTGATGGAGCACTTCGAAGACGCCGTCGCCGACTTCGACCGTGCCATCGGACTCGACCCCGACGACGCCTGGGCGCACTTCGAAGCTGCCGTGACTCTGCGACTGCTCGGAGACCCTGGGGAGCACGAACATTGGCGTAGAGCTGTAGCGATCCTCACTGACGAGGCATCCACCGACGGCTCTGATGCCATTGACGCCATGGGCGGTCTTCTGGTGATCTACTGCGCGCTCCCCGAGTGGGACAAAGCAGCGGAAGAGACGGAGCGTTTCCTGGCCCGTGCTCCGCAGCCCTCCCGGGTCCGCGAAGCACTTCAGGACCTGACGGACCTCCAGCGGACACTGTCCGTGGACCCGGCGCTACTGCAACCGTTGCGCCGGCGACTGGAGGACGCCGCAGCAGGTGGGGCCATGTAGTCCAGCGTGTACTCCGGCAGGAGTGAGTGCAGCCGCACCCGCCCCGCTGCCGTCCTCATCCGGACACGGCGCCGACGACCAAGGAATCCGACGAAGCGCCACTAGCCCTCCGTGCTCTCCCGCAGGGCCGCATCGAGCAGGGCCCCGGCCGCCCAGCGCATGACGTTCTTCGCCTCCTCGGGCTCCAGGTCGCAGACGTCACGGGTCGAGACCAGTGCCTCCACGCCGTAGACCAGGGTGAGAGCCATGGTCAGCCGGCGCAGCGCGTCCGGCGGGAGGGTCGCGGCGAGGGGGTCCAGGGCGGCGCGGGAGAGGTCGAGGCGGTTGCGGCTGCGGGTGGGGAACCGCTCCTCCTGTCCGTCGGTCTGCTGGAAGTACCGCTCCAGGCTCGCGCCGAGCATCGCCCGCCACGCAGGCTCGTTCGCGAGCTGCATGTCGGCGACCCGGGAGACCACCGCGTCCACGCGCCCGGCGGGATCGGAGGGCAGGTCCGCGGTGACGTCCGGGCTGCGCAGCAGGGTGCGGGTCTCCCGGATCAGCTCCTGGGGGCTGGAGAAGTAGCGGTAGGCGGTGGCGGGCGAGACCCGGGCGGTCTCGGCCACGTCCGCGATGGTGACGGCGCGTCCCTCGCGGAGCAGTTCGGCGGCCGCGTCGACGAGCGCCCGGCGGGTGCGCAGCTTCTGGTTGCGCCTGCCGTCCTGCGCGCCCCCCGCGCTCCCAGCACTCCCCTCCATGATGAGAGCCCCCTCTTGTCGTGAGAAACTTCTCTCATTACGGTAGCACTGTCTCATTACGGGGGCCGCGGGCTCCGCGAGGAGCGCGCGGCGTGACGAGAGAGGGGGCTCCCGACCATGGGCTCCATGACAACCGCCGAGATGGAAGCGCTGATCGAGGCGCACATGAGCGCCGAGGAACGCGGTGATCCGGAGGGTTCGGTCGCCGTCTACACCGACGACATCGAGCACGACGTCGTCGGCGATCCGAACGGCCCGAAGCGCGGCATCCCGGCGGCGCTCGACTTCTACCGGCAGCTGTGCAAGGACTTCCACGCCGAGAGCGAGGAGCGGACCCACACCTACTACTCCGACGACGCCGTCACCGTGGAGAACGTGATGACGGGGACCGTGCCCGGCGCCATGCTGGGCATCCCGGGCGGCGGTCGCCGGATCACCTTCCGGATCCTGCACGTCTTCGAGTTCCGTGACGGCCGGATCTCCCGGGAGAACGTGTGGCTGGACGGCGCCGCGGTCGCCGCTCAGCTGGCGGCTCCCGCGTAGCACCCCGGCGCCGGCCGCCGCCCGTGCGGCCGGCGCCAACTCCCGCGCCTGTGCGGTGCCATGGCCTCGCCCCTCACGGTGCCATTGGTCCCACCTCTGGTGGTTTACGCCATTCGCGTGCGTTGCCTTGACCGCCCCCGAACCCCCTCTTATGGTCGCGCTTACACAGGATGTCCGACGTCTCCGTTCCCCCACACTGGAGGCACCGTGCGCGACGAGGCGACCCACGCCCGCAGGACGTTCCTGAAACACACCGGCGCGCTGGGCGCGGCAGCCGTCCTGCCGTCGCTGGCGGCGTGCGGCCCCAGGTCCACGATCGACCTCGGCGGCGACGGCTCCGACCGCACCCTCACGGCCGTGATCGGCTACGGCAACGACGGCAGCTGGGACCCCACGCAGACGGCGTCCGCGTTCGCGATGGCCGCCAACAACCACATCTACGAGGGCCTGGCCGACACCGACCCGATCACCCGCGCCCCCTACCCGGCGCTGGCGACCCGGCTGCCCGCCGACGCGAACGCCACCACCTGGCGGTTCGCCCTCCGCCCGGGCGCCACCTTCCACGACGGCAGGCCGGTCACCGCCGACGACGTGGTCTTCGTCTTCGACCGGATCCTCGACCCCGGCACCCGGACCCTCGCCCAGGGCTTCTTCGCGAGCTGGCTCAAGGAGATCCGCAAGGTCGACACCCGGACCGTCGACCTGGTCCTCAGGTTCCCCTTCCCGGACGGACTCGCCCGCCTCACCCTCGCCAAGATCATGCCGGCGCACGTGTTCTCCCGGCCCGGCGCCTGGGACGACGCGATCAGGGGACTGGCGATCGGCTCCGGACCGTACCGGCAGACCGGGCACCACCCGAAGTCGAACACCACCTTCGCCGCGTACGACCGCTACAACGGCCCCCGCAGGCCCGCCTTCCGGAAGATGAACTGGCTGACGATCGTCGACGCGTCCTCGCGCGTGGCCAGGATCTCCGGGGGCGGCGCCGGCGCCCAGCTCTCCGACAACATCCCGTACGCCAACATCCCCCGCCTCGAACAGGGCGGGCTGTCGGTCGGCGGCGGCGCCGGGATGAACAACGCGTTCCTGATGTTCAACACCCGGCACAAGCCCTTCGACGACGTCCGGGTCCGGCAGGCCCTGCACTACGCCATCGACAAGGCGAAGATCGTCGAGGTCGCCCTCAAGGGCCACGGAAAACCCGCGAGTTCGTTCCTGAACGAGACCAACCCCGGCTACCGGCCCGCGAAGACGGTCTACGACCACGACCCGGCGAAGGCACGGGCCCTGCTGAAGGCCGCCGGAGTCAGCGGCCTCCACGTGAACATCCTCGCCGTCAACGTGAGCTGGCTCGTCGACTGCCTGCCCACCATCAAGTCGTCCTGGGACGCGATCGGCGTCGCCACGACCCTGTCCCCCCAGGAGACCACGGCCGTGTTCACCAAGATGGACCAGAAGCAGGACTACCAGGTCGTCGCCGCCGTCTCGAACCCCAACCAGTTCGGCCTCGACGCCGACCTGATCATGCACTACAACTACGGCCCCGAGAACCTCTGGACGGGCTACGCGCGCTGGTCGGACGACGCCGTCGCGAAACAGCTCTTCAAGGACATGGACGCGGCCACCCGCGAACCGGACCCGGACAAGAAGAAGACGATGATCCAGGACTACATCGACGTCGTCGCCGAACAGGCCGTCCTCTACCCGGTCGTCCACAACGAGCTGATCACCGCCTGGGACCCGCGCAGGCTCACCGGCATAAGGGCCCAGCCCTATCCCGGCATCAACGTCCTCACCGCCAAGTGGGCCTGACGGCATGACCGCCGTCCTGCGCATCCTGCTGCGCCGCACCGCCCTGCTGGTGCCGCTGCTGCTCGGCATCGCCCTGTTCGTGTTCCTGGTGATGCGCTTCTCCGACGTCGACCCGGCGTCCGCGTTCTTCCAGGGCGCCAACCCCACCCCGCGACAGCTCCACGACTTCCGGGAGCGCAACGGCCTCCTCGACCCCCTGCCCCTGCGCTACGTCCGCTTCGTCGGCGGCCTGCTCCACGGCGACCTCGGCACCAGCGCCCTCACCCGCACCCCGGTCCTCGACCAGGTCCGCACCGCCCTGCCGCTCACCCTCCAGCTGACCTTCCTCGGCCTCGGCATCGCCGTCGTCCTGGCGCTGGCCGCAGGCGTGACCGCGGCCATCCACCGGGACCGGGCCGCCGACCAGGTCATCCGTGTCCTCTCCCTCGTCGGGGTCGCCGCCCCCGCCTTCTGGCTGGCGCTGCTGATGATCCAGTACCTGGCCGTCGGCCTGGGCTGGTTCCCGTCCGGCGGCTACATCAACCCCGAGGACTCCGTCACCGGCTGGCTGAAGACCATGGCCCTGCCCGCCCTCGCGCTCTCCCTCCCGGTGGCCGCCCAGCTCACCCGGATCGTCCGCACCTCGGTGGTCGAGGAACTCGACAAGGACTACGTCCGCACCGCGATCGGCAGCGGCCTGCCGCCCCATGTCGTGGTCGGCCGCAACGTGCTCCGCAACGCGCTCGTGAACCCCCTGACCGTGCTGGGCCTGCGCGTCGGCTACCTCCTCGGCGGCGCCGTCGTCATCGAGACCGTCTTCGCCCTGCCCGGCATGGGCAAGCTGATGATCGACGCCGTCCAGAACGGCGACCCCGCCGTGGTCCAGGGCGTCGTCCTCACCACCGCGACCGGCTTCGTCGTCGTCAACCTCGTCATCGACATCCTCTGCCTGCTGGTCAACCCGCGCCTGAGGGAGGCCGCATGACGACGACCACCCGCGCCGCACTCTCCACGGCCCTGGCCCGCCCCGGCGTACGCCTGCGCAGACTGTCGCCGTCGTCGAAGGCGGCCCTCGCCTTCCTGACCGTGGTCGTCCTGGTGGCCGCCCTCGCCCCGCTCCTCGCCCCCGACGACCCCCTCGCCCAGCAGGCCCCCGCCGACGGCACCGGCCACCCCTCCGCCGGCCACTGGATGGGCCAGGACAGCCTCGGCCGGGACATCCTCAGCCGGCTGGTGTACGGCGCCCGCTGGTCCCTGGCGATCGGCCTCGGCGCGACCTGCCTCGCCCTGGTCGCGGGAGCCCTCCTCGGCGCCCTCGCGGCCACCTCCCGCAAGGCCGTCGACGAGGCGCTGATGCGCTGCCTGGACGTCGTGATGGCGTTCCCCGGTATCGCTCTCGCCGCTGTCCTCGTCGCGGTCTTCGGCGGCGGGATCACGGTCCTGATCTGCGCGATCGCCTTCCTGTTCACCCCGCCGGTGGCCCGGGTGGTCCGGGCGAACGTCCTCGACCAGTACGGCGAGGACTACGTCACCGCGGAACGCGTGATCGGCGCCCGCACCCCGCACATCGTCGTCCGCCATGTGGCGGTCAACTGTCTCGCCCCCATCCTCGTCTTCTGCACGGTCCAGGTCGCCGAGGCCATCGTCTTCGAGGCGTCCCTGTCCTTCATCGGCGCCGGTGTACGGCCCCCCGACCCGTCCTGGGGCAGCGTCATCGCGGACGGCAAGAACATGGTCCTGACCGGCGGCTGGTGGGCCACCCTCTTCCCCGGCCTGCTGATCCTCCTCACGGTCCTCTCCCTGAACATCCTCTCCGAGGGCGTCTCGGACGCGTGGGCGTCACCGGCGGCGAGGGAGACGGAGCCGACGGGGGCCGATCCGGTGGCGGCCGTCGAGCCCGGTGAGGTCCTGGAGCTGCCCGGCCTGGCGGAGGCGGGGGAGCGACTGCGCCGACGCGCCCGGCCGCTGCCCTCCCAGCAGGGCCCGCCGGTGCTGTCGGTCCGCGACCTCACCATCGGCTTCGCCGACCGCCACCGGGGCGTGAACGTCGTCGACGGCATCGGCTTCGAGGTGCATCCCGCCGAAGTCCTGGGCCTGGTGGGGGAGTCGGGCTGCGGAAAGTCCCTGACCGCCCTGACGATCATGGGCCTGCAGCCGAAGTCGGCAAGGGTGACAGGGCGGATCGATTTTCATCCCGGTGAGGTGACGCGCCCCGAAGGGGCGCGGGGAACTGCGCGATCAACCCCCACCGGCCCGCACCCGCCCATCGACCTGACCACCCCCCACCGCCGCATCCTCGGCCACGAGATCGCGATGGTCTACCAGGACGCCCTCTCCTCCCTGAACCCCTCCATGACCGTCAACGCCCAGCTCAGACAACTCACCCGGCGCGGCGGCCACCGCACCCCCGCCGAACTCCTCACCCTCGTCGGCCTGGACCCCACCCGCACACTCCCCAGTTACCCCCACGAACTCTCCGGCGGCCAGCGCCAGCGCGTCCTCATCGCGATGGCCCTCTCCCGCGACCCCCGCCTGATCATCGCCGACGAACCGACCACCGCTCTCGACGTCACCGTCCAGGCCCAGGTGATGGAACTCCTCCTCCGCCTCCGCGAGGAACTCGGCTTCGCACTGATCCTCGTCTCCCACGACCTCGCCCTGGTCGCGGACGTCACCGACCGGGTGGTGGTCATGTACGGCGGCCAGATCGTCGAGACCGGCGTCACCGCGGAGCTGGTCGCCGCCCCCACCCACCACTACACGCGCGGCCTGCTCGGCAGCGTGCTGTCGCTGGAGTCAGGGGCCGAGCGGCTCACCCAGATCAGGGGCGTGGTGCCGTCCCCCGCGGACTTCCCGGCGGGCTGCCGCTTCAGCGACCGCTGCCCGGCGGCGAGCGACATCTGCCGTACGACACCACCGGCCCTCCACGGCAGCCCCGTCCACACCGCGGCCTGCCACCACCCGGCCGTCGACCTGGCGGCGAGCACGGAGGCGGTGACTTGAGCGCGGTGCAGCTGTCCGGCGTCCACGTGGTCCACCGGGCCCGCGGCGGGGGCGTGTTCGGCCGGGACCGGGTGTACGCGCTGACCGGCGCCGACCTCACCGTGGCGGCCGGTGAGACGGTCGGGGTGGTCGGCGAGTCGGGGTGCGGGAAGTCGACACTGGCGAAGGTGCTGGTGGGGATCGAGCGGCCGACCGCCGGCACGGTCACCTTCCACGGCCGGGACCTGTGGTCGATGCTGCCTGCCGAACGCCGGTCGGCCGTCGGCGCCAGCACCGGCATGGTCTTCCAGGACCCGTCGACGGCCCTCAACCGCCGTCTGCCGGTACGCCGTATCCTCCGCGACCCGCTGGACGTCCACGAGCGCGGCACGAAGGCCGAACGGGAGGACCGGGTAAGGGAGTTGATGAGCCTGGTCGGGCTGCCCCGGGCGCTCGCCGAGGCCCTCCCCGGCCAGCTCTCCGGCGGCCAGCGGCAGCGCGTCGCGATCGCCCGGGCCCTCGCCCTGGACCCCGGCCTGGTGGTGGCGGACGAACCGACCAGCGCGCTGGACGTCTCGGTCCGCGCCCAGATCCTCAACCTCCTGCTGGACCTGCGCGAACGCCTCGGCCTCGCCCTGGTCTTCGTCTCCCACGACATCCAGACGGTACGGCGGATGAGCGACCGGGTGATCACCATGTACCTGGGCCGGATCGTCGAGGACACCCCGGCCGCCGACGTCACCGACCACGCCCTGCACCCGTACACCCGGGCCCTGTTCTCGGCCACCCCGGGCCTGCTGAACCCGATCGACCCCATCCCGCTCACCGGTCCGGTCCCCTCGGCGACCCGGCCGCCGTCCGGGTGCCCGTTCCGCACCCGGTGCTGGCGGACGGACGACGAGTGTGCCGTCCGCATGCCTGACTTCACGGCCGCGTCACGCCCCGGTCACCGCTACCGCTGTCACCATCCGTTGGAGGAGGACCAGCCGAGCCACAGCCCGCCCAGGGAGACCAGATGACGCTTCCCACCCCGCTGACCGGTGTCGTACCGCCCGTCTGCACGCCCCTGACACCGGACCGCGAGGTGGACGTCCCCTCCCTGCGCAGGCTCGTCGACCATCTGACGGCGGCCGGGGTGGACGGCCTGTTCGTGCTCGGCTCGACGTCGGAGGTGGCGTACCTGACGGACCGGCAGCGCAGGCTGGTCACGGAGACGGTGGTCTGCCACGTGGCCGGCCGGCTCCCGGTCCTGGCGGGCGTCATCGACATGACGACCCCCCGGGTCCTGGACCACGTCGCGTCCGTCACCGCGGCCGGTGCGGACGCGGTCGTCGTCACCGCCCCCTTCTACACCCGCACCCACCCCGCCGAGATCGCCCGCCACTTCCGCCTGGTCGCCGGCCGGTCCCCGGTCCCGGTGATCGCCTACGACATCCCGGTCGCCGTCCACACCAAGCTCCCCGCCGACCTCGTTCTCGAACTGGCCGGCGACGGGGTGCTGGCGGGGCTGAAGGACTCCAGCGGCGACCTGGCGGGCTTCCGCGAGGTCGTCACGGGCAGCAGGGGCCTGTCCGGCTTCAGCGCGCTGACGGGTTCCGAGCTGACCGTCGACTCGGCCCTCGCACTGGGCGCCGACGGGGCGGTGCCGGGCCTCGCCAACGTCGACCCGGACGGCTACGTCCGCCTGCACCGCCTCTGCCGCGCGGGCGACTGGGACCGGGCGCGGGCGGAACAGGAGCGGCTGTGCGGTCTCTTCCGGATGACCGGCGCCGGGAACCCGGCCCGGATGGGCGGCAGTTCGGCGGGGCTGGGCGCGTTCAAGGCGGCGCTGTACCTGCGCGGGGTGATCGACTGCCCGGCCACGGCCGAGCCCCAGGTGCCGCTGTCGCAGGAGGAGACGGAGTGCGTGGCGAAGTACCTCGCGGGGGCGGGCCTGATGTAGCCGACACGGAGGCATCCCGGGCCCCCGGGACAGACTCCGGCCGAGTCTAGGCACGCAGCGCCACATCGGTGATGCGAAGCGTGAAATTCCCAGGGGCGGGGGAGCCAGGTGAGGTGAACGCGATGAACCTCCCCATCGGCTCCTGTGCCGTCGACACCCGTACCGGACAGCTCGGCATCGTCATGGGCCACGAGGGTCCCTACGTGCAGTTGCGGCCGTACGGGGGAGGACGGGAGTGGGACGCGCACCCGGACGCCGTACGCGTCGCCACCCAGGCCGAACGGCTCAGCGCGGCCACCGCCCACGCCAACGCCCGCAGCCGCGGCGAGGCCCCCTGAAGGTTCCGTCGCGGAACCGCCCCCTTCCGCGGCAGGGCAGAATGGGGCCATGAGCCTGTTCCGCGACGACGGCATCGTGCTGCGCACCCAGAAGCTGGGTGAGGCGGACCGGATCATGCTGCAGCCATGCGGGGGACGACCCCCGCACCCCCAGCCGCCCCGGGTCGGTGCACGATGAGTCTCTTTCGGGATGACGGCATCGTGCTGCGCACCCAGAAGCTGGGTGAGGCGGACCGGATCATCACGATGCTCACCCGCGGACACGGCCGGGTGCGGGCCGTCGCTCGTGGGGTGCGGCGGACCAAGTCGAAGTTCGGGGCCCGGCTGGAGCCCTTCTCCCACGTCGACGTGCAGTTCTTCGCCCGGGGGAGCGAGCTGATCGGGCGAGGGCTGCCGCTGTGCACGCAGAGCGAGACCATCGCGCCGTACGGCGGCGGGATCGTCACCGACTACGCGCGGTACACCGCCGGCACGGCCATGCTGGAGACCGCCGAGCGGTTCACGGACCACGAGGGCGAGCCCGCGGTGCAGCAGTACCTGCTGCTGGTGGGGGCGCTCAGGACCCTCGCCCGGGGCGAGCACGCCCCGCATCTCGTCCTCGACGCCTTCCTGCTGCGCTCCCTCGCCGTCAACGGCTACGCGCCCAGCTTCGACGCCTGCGCCAAGTGCGGCATGCCCGGTCCGAACCGCTTCTTCTCGGTCGGCTCCGGCGGCACCGTCTGCGTCGACTGCCGGGTGCCCGGCAGCGTCGTACCCTCGCCGCAGGCCCTGGTTCTGCTCGGCGCGCTGCTTACGGGAGACTGGGAGACCGCGGACGCGGCCGAGGCACGGTACGTCCGGGAGGGCAGCGGGCTGGTGTCCGCCTATCTGCACTGGCATCTGGAGCGCGGGCTGCGCTCGCTCAGGTACGTAGAGAAAAGCTAGTAGAGAAAAGCCAGAGGGAGACGAGAAGCACATGGTCGTACGCGGGATCCTGGGGCGCCAGCGGCGTGAGTACCAGGCGCCGGAGCCGCACCCGTCCGGCGCCCGCCCGCCCAAGCTCCCGGGCGAGCTGGTCCCGGGCCATGTGGCTATCGTCATGGACGGCAACGGCCGCTGGGCGAAGGAGCGCGGGCTGCCGCGCACCGAGGGCCACAAGGTCGGCGCCGAGCAGGTGCTGGACGTGCTGCAGGGCGCGATCGAGATCGGCGTCCGCAACATCTCGCTGTACGCCTTCTCCACCGAGAACTGGAAGCGCTCGCCCGAAGAGGTCCGCTTCCTGATGAACTTCAACCGCGACTTCATCCGCAAGTCCCGCGACCAGCTCGACGGGCTCGGCGTCCGGGTGCGCTGGGCGGGCCGGATGCCCCGGCTGTGGAAGTCGGTCGCCAAGGAGCTGCAGGTCGCCCAGGAGCAGACCAAGGACAACGACCGGCTCACCCTGTACTTCTGCATGAACTACGGCGGCCGTGCCGAGATCACCGACGCGGTGCAGGCGATCGCCGAGGAGGTCAAGGCGGGCCGCCTCGACCCGTCGAAGATCACTGAGAAGACCCTGCAGAAGCACATGTACTACGGGGACATGCCGGACGTGGACATGTTCCTGCGGCCCAGCGGCGAGCAGCGCACCTCCAACTACCTGATCTGGCAGAGCGCTTACGCCGAGATGGTCTTCCAGGACGTCCTGTGGCCCGACTTCGACCGCCGTGACCTGTGGCGGGCGTGCATCGAATACGCCTCCCGCGACCGGCGGTTCGGCGGGGCCATCCCCAACGAGGAGCTGCTGGCCATGGAGGGCCGCACGGAGGAATCCCCGTCCGGCACCTGACGGTCACTCCTCGTTCATGAGGGCCGTCGAGGATGCGGAAGATCCACCCCTGGCCACCTCCCGGTCTCCCGCCTCTGGAACGGTCCTCATGAAGCGAGTCGTCCCCGTCCTCTCCCTCGGCGCCCTGCTCCTCACCGCGCTGCCCGCGCACGCCACGGACACCGGGCTCGCCCACCGTGACAGCTACGGCACCAAGGCCGTGTACACCCCTGGCCAGAACCCGCGCACCTACCAGCAGCCGCCCGCCGGCTACACCGCCGTCTTCACCGAGAACGTCTCCCGGCACGGTTCCCGCTCCGCGACGGACGGCGAGGACGGCGACACCGTCCTCGCGCTCTGGAACCAGGCCCGGGCGGACGGCCAACTCACCCGGCTCGGCGAGAAGTTCGGCCCGGACGTGCAGGCCCTCGAAGCGGCCATGAGCGCGATCGGGTACGGCAACCTCAGCGGCCGCGGCAAGGACGAACTCCGCGCGACGGCGGTCCGTCTGGAGAAGCGCCTGCCGGGTCTGTTCTCCTCGATCGCCGCGAGCGGCGAGAAGATCGACGTCGTCAGCTCCGGCCAGGGCCGCGCGGTCGACAGCGGTACGGTCTTCTCCACCGCCCTCACCGACGCCGATCCGGCGCTGAAGTCCTCCTTCGGCACCGCGCGCGTCGACAAGAACCTCCTCTACTTCCACAAGTCGGCCGGCGGCGCCGACTACCAGAAGTGGCTGGCGGGCGACGAGCGTCTCGCCTCGACCCTGAAGTCGGTCACCGACCAGCCGGCCTCGCACCGGGCAGCGGCCCGGGTCCTCGGCAGGATCTTCAAGCCGGCGTTCGTGCAGCGCGTCGTCGACGGCGAGTTCTCCTCCACGGCCGACGACATCACCGCCGCCACCGCTGTCTACAACCTCTACGCCATCGCGCCCGCCATGAGCGAGGAGAGCCCGGACGGCAGGGGCTGGGACTTCGACCGCTACATCGCCCCGCGCGACGCGGCCTGGTTCGGCTACCTCAGCGATGCCGAGGACTTCTACGAGAAGGGCCCGAGCTTCTCGGACAGCGACATCACGTACAAGATGGCGGACGTCCTCCTCGACGACCTCTTCAAGCAGGCCGAGGCCAAGCGGGACGGCACCAGCACGCTGGGCGCGGAGCTCCGCTTCACCCACGCCGAGGAGATCATCCCGCTGGCCGCGCTGATGCGGCTGCCGGGCAGCGAGAAGGCGGCGACGCCGGGCGAGACGTACACGTACGCGAACAACCCGTGGCGCGGTGCCCAGGTCGCCTCCCTCGCCTCCGACATCCAGTGGGACGTCTTCAGGAAGGGCGACGACTACCTGGTGCGGATGCTCTACAACGAGAAGGAGATCGCCTTCAAGGCGGGCTGCAAGCCGATCTCGAAGCACAGCAGGTTCTACGACCTGAACGAACTGGAGCGCTGCTTCGACAGAAGCTGAGCCGGGGTGGGGGCCGGGGGCGGGGACGCTCACCGGCGCTTGCCGGGTGCCGCCGCGCCCACCCGTGCCGCCCTGCGGCACGCCTGCCCGCCGCTATGTGGCTGACGCGACTGCAGCGCCCCGGCTCAGCCCGCGGCGCAGTCCGCGCACGTGCCGAAGATCTCCACGGTATGCGCCACGTTGACGTACCCGTGCTCGGCGGCGATCGCCTCCGCCCACTTCTCCACCGCCGGCCCCTCCACCTCCACCGCCTTGCCGCACACGCGGCAGACCAGGTGGTGGTGGTGTTCGCCGGTGGAGCAGCGGCGGTACACCGACTCGCCCTCGGACGTGCGCAGGACGTCGACCTCGCCGGCGTCCGCGAGGTTCTGGAGCGTGCGGTAGACCGTGGTCAGGCCGACCGAGTCGCCCTTGTGCTTGAGCATGTCGTGCAGTTCCTGCGCGCTGCGGAACTCCTCGACCTCGTCCAGGGCCGCCGCCACGGCTGCCCGCTGGCGGGTCGAGCGGCCCTTCACGGGCGGTCCAGCGGTCGTCACCGGTTGCCTCCTCACATCACTGCCTCTGCCGGGCCATTGTGCCAGCCCGGGCTGAGGGCGTTCAGACGCCGACCTCGTCGGCGGCCTCCCGGGTGGCCGGAATCGCGCACTCCGCCGGATCTCCGGCGGGCCGTCGCGCGGCGGCCGCGCGGGCGCGTCGGCGGGCCAGCGGGGTGGCGAGCACGCTCAGCGCGACGAACGCGGCGATGGTCAACAGCACGATCGTCGCGCCCGGCGGGACGTACTGGTAGTACGACGTGATCGTGCCCCCGATCGTCACCGTCACACCGATCGCGACGGCGATCGCGAACGTGGCCGCGAAGCTGCGGCTCAGCTGCTGGGCCGCGGCCACCGGGACGACCATGAGCGCGGAGACCAGCAGCAGGCCCACCACACGCATCGCGACCGTCACGGTCACCGCCGCCGTGATCGCCGTCAGCAGGTTCAGCGCCCGTACCGGCAGGCCGGTCACCCGCGCGAACTCCTCGTCCTGGCTCACCGCGAACAGCTGCCGGCGCAGACCGAGCGTGACCACGAGGACGAAGGCCGCCAGCAGGCAGATCGCGGTCACGTCCGACTCCGACACCGTCGACAGCGAGCCGAAGAGGTACGACATCAGGTTGGCGTTGGAGCCGCCCGGCGCGAGGTTGATCAGCATCACACCGCCGGCCATACCGCCGTAGAAGAGCATCGCGAGGGCGATGTCGCCGCGGGTGCGGCCGTACCAGCGGATCAGTTCCATCACGATCGCGCCCAGCACCGACACCGCCGTCGCCATCCAGACGGGAGACGCCGAGAGCAGGAAGCCGAGGCCGACGCCGGTCATCGCCACGTGGCCGATGCCGTCGCCCATCAGGGCCTGGCGGCGTTGGACCAGGTAGATGCCGACGGCGGGGGCGGTGATGCCGACCAGGACGGCGGCGAGCAGGGCCCGCTGCATGAAGGCGTAGTTCAGGAAGTCCATCAGCTCAGCAGTCCCGTGCGCAGTGGTGTGTGCTCGTCGTGGGGGTGGACGTGGTCGTGGCCGGGGAGGGCATGCTGGCCGAGGGCCCGCGGGGGCGGGCCGTCGTGCAGGACGCAGCCGTCGCGGAGGACCACGGCGCGGTCGATCAGCGGCTCCAGCGGGCCCAGTTCGTGCAGGACGAGGAGGACCGTGATGCCCTGCTCGACCTGCTCGCGGAGGGTCTGCGCGAGGATCTCCTGGCTGGCCAGGTCGACGCCCGCCATCGGCTCGTCCATGATCAGCAGCTCGGGCTCGGCGACCAGTGCGCGGGCGATCAGCACCCGCTGGTGCTGGCCGCCGGAGAGCGCCTCCACGTTGTCCTTGGCCCGGTCCGCCATGCCGACCAGGTCCAGGGCGTGCCGGACGGCCGCGTGGTCGGCCTTGCGGAAGAGGCCGAAGCGGGTGCGGGAGAGGCGGCCGGCGGAGACGACCTCGGTGACCGTCGCCGGGACTCCGCCCGCCGCGGTGGTGCGCTGCGGGACGTAGCCGACCCGCGACCAGTCCCGGAACGTACGGCGGGGAGTGCCGAACAGGGCTATGTCGCCGCCGCTCGCCGGCACCTGGCCGATGATCGTGCGGATCGCGGTCGACTTGCCGGAGCCGTTCGCGCCGAGCAGCGCGACGACCTCACCGCGGTGCACGGTGAGGTCGATGCCGCGCAGGACGGGGCGCGAGCCCAGCTCGGCGGTCACGCCGCGCAGGGATATGACGGGCTCGCCGCTCATCTCGTCGTCTCCTGTCACTTGGTGCCCAGCGCCTGCTGGAGCGCCTTGAGGTTGGCTTCCTGGACCGCGAAGTAGTCCTTGCCGCGGGACTTGGCCGTGATGCCCTCGATCGGGTCGAGGACGTCCGTCTTCAGTCCGGCGTCGGCGGCGACGGTCCTGGCGGTCTTGTCGCTGACGAGCGTCTCGTAGAACACGGTGGTGACGCCGTCGGC
Organism: Streptomyces sp. NPDC058457; assembly: GCF_042720695.1. Classification (NCBI taxonomy): domain Bacteria; kingdom Bacillati; phylum Actinomycetota; class Actinomycetes; order Kitasatosporales; family Streptomycetaceae; genus Streptomyces; species Streptomyces sp. NPDC058457. The sequence goes on from NZ_JBHXLU010000002.1 coordinate 117,734, forward strand.
CTCGGCCATGGTCTCAAGGTCCCGCACCCGGGCCGCGCTCGGCTCCGACTCGGGGTCGAGGCCGTTGATGGCCTCCTCGGTGAGGCCGTAGCGCTCGGCGAGGTAGCCGAAGGCCGCGTGGGTGGTGATGAAGACCTTGGACCTGGTGTGCGCGAGGCCGTTCCTGAACTGGCTGTCGAGCGCGTCCAGCTTCTTCACCAGGGCCGCGGTGTTCTTCTTGTAGTCGGCCGCGTGGTCCGGGTCGGCCTTCTCGAAGGCCTTGCCGACGCCCTCGGCGACCTGGGCGTAGCGCACCGGGTCGAGCCAGATGTGGGGGTCGAGGCCGGACAGCTCCTCGTTCTGGGAGGTGTCGTGCGAGGCCGCGTGTCCGCCGACCTCGTTGCCGTGCTTCTCCAGTGTGGTCAGGGAAGCGGCGTCGATCTTCGTCTCGACGGACGACTGGGCGACCGCGTCGTCGACGGAGGGCTGGAGGTTCTTGAGGTAGAGGACCGCGTCGGACTTCTCGATCCCGATGATCTGCTTGGGGCTGATCTCCAGGTCGTGCGGCTCCTGGCCGGGCTGGGTGAGACTGGTGACGTGGACGTGGCTGCCGCCGATCTGATCGGCGAGGTAGGCCATCGGGTAGAACGACGCGACGACGTCGAACTTGCCGGTCTGGGCCGCCGTGGCGTCGCCGCCGCAGGCAGTGAGGGTCGCTATGCCGAGTGCGGTGACGGTGGTCGCGGCGGCCGCGGGTATGAGGCCTCGTCGTACGTTCATGAGAGTCATTTTCAACAAACATGGAAACCGTTGTCAACAAACCTCTGGAAGGGAACCGATTTGGTTGAGGGGGAGGCCCCGCCGGTACCCTGAAGCATTCGCTCTGAAGCGTCTCGCTTCGTCGCCCGTCGTCGTAATGAAGAGAGCACCGTGGCCGCCGACAAGATCGACACCATCGTCAGCCTGAGCAAGCGCCGTGGCTTCGTATTCCCGTGCAGTGAGATCTACGGCGGCCAGAAGGCCGCCTGGGACTACGGACCGCTGGGTGTCGAGCTCAAGGAGAACCTGAAGCGCCAGTGGTGGCGCTACATGGTGACGTCGCGCGAGGACGTGGTCGGTATCGACTCGTCCGTCATCCTGGCCCCCGAGGTCTGGGTGGCCTCCGGTCACGTCGCCACTTTCACGGACCCGCTGACCGAGTGCACCTCCTGTCACAAGCGTTTCCGCGCGGACCACCTGGAGGAGGCCTACGAGGCCAAGCACCACCGCCTCCCGGAGAACGGCCTGGCGGACGTGAACTGCCCCAACTGCGGCAACAAGGGCCAGTTCACCGAGCCGAAGCAGTTCTCGGGTCTGCTCTCCACCCACCTCGGCCCCACCCAGGACAGCGGCTCCGTCGCCTACCTGCGCCCGGAGACCGCCCAGGGCATCTTCACCAACTTCGCCCAGGTGCAGGTCGCTTCGCGCAAGAAGCCGCCGTTCGGCATCGCGCAGATGGGCAAGTCCTTCCGCAACGAGATCACGCCCGGCAACTTCATCTTCCGCACCCGCGAGTTCGAGCAGATGGAGATGGAGTTCTTCGTCAAGCCGGGCGAGGACGAGAAGTGGCAGGAGTACTGGATGGAGCAGCGCTGGAACTGGTACACCGGCCTGGGCCTGCGCGAGGAGAACATGCGGTGGTACGACCACCCCAAGGAGAAGCTCTCCCACTACTCCAAGCGGACCGCTGACATCGAGTACCGCTTCCAGTTCGGCGGCAACGAGTGGGGCGAGCTGGAGGGTGTCGCCAACCGCACCGACTACGACCTCACCGCGCACTCCAAGGCCTCCGGCCAGGACCTCCACTACTACGACCAGGAGGCCCAGGAGCGCTGGACGCCGTACGTCATCGAGCCCGCGGCCGGTGTCGGCCGCGCGATGCTGGCGTTCCTGCTCGACGCCTACGTCGAGGACGAGGCGCCGAACGCCAAGGGCAAGATGGAGAAGCGCACGGTGCTGCGCCTGGACCACCGGCTGGCCCCGGTCAAGGTCGCGGTGCTTCCGCTGTCCCGCAACCCCGAGCTGTCCCCGAAGGCCAAGGGCCTCGCCCAGGCGCTGCGCGGGCACTGGAACATCGAGTTCGACGACGCCGGTGCGATCGGGCGCCGCTACCGCCGCCAGGACGAGATCGGTACGCCGTACTGCGTGACCGTCGACTTCGACACGCTCGAGGACAACGCGGTCACGGTTCGCGAGCGTGACTCGATGAAGCAGGAGCGGGTGTCGCTGGACCAGATCGAGGGTTACCTCGCGGGGCGCCTCATCGGGTGCTAGGCGTTTGAGCGGGGCAGCGTCTGCCTGGCTCGTGTGGGTGGCCGGCCGCGGGTTGGCCGTGGCTGGTCGCGCAGTTCCCCGCGCCCCTATGGGGCGCGGGGAATCGGCGTTTACAGGTCCAGGTCCACGTACAGCGCCGCGTGGTCCGACGCCTCCGTGAGCTTCGACGTCACCGTGTCGAAGGACTTGATGCCGTCCGCGAAGATGCCGCGGGTCTCCAGGCCCACGTGCTGGACCTCGTGCCACAGCGGCGGCGGAAGCAGCAGGTAGTCGATCTTGTCCTGGAGCCGGGAGCACTGCCCGTGCGTGCCGGGCTCCCCGTGGTAGGAGGGGTGGCTCATGACGTCGCGCAGCCCGGTGGCCAGCAGCTGCGCCACCGCATCGCTCTCCGGGTCGTCGTTGAGGTCCCCGGCGACCATGACGTGCGGGGTGCGCTCCGCCGCCGCCCGGTAGATCTCCGTGACCCGCCTGGCCTGGGCCAGCCGCAGCTCCGGGTCGTCGCGGAACTTGCTCTTGAGGTGGTTGCCCAGGATCACCAGCGGTGTTCCGTCGAGCTGGATCTCGAACTCGGGGCAGTCACGGCTGAACAGCCGGTCGGCCGGATGGTCCGGGTCGGTGTCGAAGAGGTGGGACCGGACGGACGTGATCGGGTGACGGCTGAGGATCCCGACGTCGATGCCCCGGGGGTCGTTGCCGTCGATGAGCAGGTTGTACGGGTACGGCCGTCTGCCCAGCGCATCCGCCAGGACGTGGGTGTTGAAGCGCTCCAGGGTGAGCCGGTCCTCCACCTCCACGGTCAGCAGGATGTCGGCGTCGACCTCCGCGACCACCCGCCCGGTGTTCCGCACCATGCTCATGTCGAGGTCGTCCTGCCCGAGTTCGGCCCAGCCGGTCCATGAACCCCGGCCGGTGGCGATGATGTCGGCGGGGGTCTTCAGCGGCCTGGTCGTGTCGAAGAGCCCGGTGTGCTTCCCCGGGCGGGACTGGTTGATGACGATCGGCGGCGGGCCCTTCGGGTTCGGGTGCTTCGGGTCGTCGATGTCGGACGCCCGGTACTTCGTGACGATCCGGACGATCTCCGCCTTGTCGGCGTCCGAGTACGTCGGCAGGTCGAGGATGGCGACCAACTTGGCGAAGTCGTCGAGGACTTGCTCCCGGTCGGCCGGATTCTCCAGGCGGAAGACAGTGGGCCGGCGGAAGAGGTTCTCCATGTTGAACGTGGCGATACGGATGGTCATGGCGGGCCTCCTCGGCGGCGCGAGAACACCGCCCGGAACGGCCGGCGGCAGGCGCCGCCGGTGACTGCTCGCCGGCATTTCCATTCTCGGAGCCCGGACGGCGTCTGTCGAACGGAGGGCCGGGCCGGCCTCATGCCGCCCGGCCCCGCCCCGCTCGCCCCGGCACCGGGCGGGCTCAACGCCCTTGCAGGGACTTGACGTTGTTGCCGAAGGTCCAGCTCTTCGAGCCGTCCCAGTTGATCGACCAGGTCATCAGACCCTTGAGGGACGTGCCGTAGTGGTTCCAGGCCTGGGAGACCAGGGACGGTGACATGTAGCCGCCGCCCGCCCCGGACTGCGCGGGCAGGCCCGGGACCTGCTTGTCGTACGGCACCTTGATCGTGGTGCCCTGTACGACCAGCCCCTTGTTGAGGCAGTCGGTCTGCGCGGTGAAGCCGGCCACCGTGCCGGCCGAGTAGGAGTCGCCGGAACAGCCGTACATGCTGCCGTTGTAGTACTGCATGTTGAGCCACCAGAGGCGGCCGTTGTCGGCGTACTTCTTGATGATCGGCAGGTAGGCGCCCCAGATCGAGCCGTAGGTGATGCTGCCTCCGGTGACGTACGCCGTCTCCGGGGCCATCGTGAGGCCGAAGTTGGACGGCATCTGGGCGAGGATCCCGTCGATGATGCGGACCAGGTTGGCCTGGGAGGCGGAGAGTTGGGTGATCGACCCGCTGCCCACCAGGCCGGTCTCGATGTCGATGTCGATGCCGTCGAAGTTGTACTTCTTCAGGATCGGGACGATCGTCGAGACGAACTTGTCGGCCACGGTGGCGGAGCTGAGGTCGATGCCCGCGGCGGCGCCGCCGATCGACAGCAGGATCGTCTGGCCGGAGGCCTTCGCCGCGCACATCTCCGCGGGTGTCGCCACCTTCACGCCCGTGTCCATGCCGTCCTCCCAGAGAGCCGTTCCGTCGGAACGGATCACGGGGAAGGCCGCGTTGATCACGTTGTAACCGTGGGTGGCGATCGCGGAGTTGGTGATCGGGGTCCAGCCGAAGGGCGGGTGGACGCCGTTGGCGGAGCCGTCCCAGTTCTCCCAGTAGCCCTGGAGGACCTTTCCGGCGGGCCGTGACTTCACGGCGCAGGTGTCGGCGGCGGAGGCGGAGCCGGCGGCGGGGAGCTGGGTGAGTGTCGCGGTCGCGAGTGCCGCGGCGAGCAGGGCGAGGGTGCGGCGGATCATGCGGGGCCTCCCGGTGGGGTCGGGTCGGGGCGCACGGATGTCGTAGTCATGACAATGCTCGTGGTCCAGACCTCCCGTCAATAGGTCTGGACCATTCCGGGTGGGCCGACGGGTGGGCCGACGGGTGACTGACGGGTGACCGACGGGCGGGGCGGCGGGTGCGTCGATGGATGGCCTGACAGCTATGGAATGACAGATATTGAAATCTGTCAGCTGTCATGCCAGGGTGGAGCCATGACGACGCACACCCGCTCCCTCGGATCCACCGGCCCCCAGGTCTCCGCCCTCGGCCTCGGCTGCATGGGCATGTCCGCGCTGTACGGCGAGGCCGACCGCGCCGAGTCGATCGCCACGGTCCACGCCGCCCTCGACGCGGGCGTGACCCTGCTCGACACCGGCGACTTCTACGCCATGGGCCACAACGAGATGCTGATCGGCGAGGCCCTGCGCACCGCCCCCGCCGCCCTCCGGGAAAAGGCGCTGACCAGCGTCAAGTTCGGCGCCCTGCGCGACCCGGACGGCGGCTGGAACGCCTACGACGGCCGCCCGGCCGCCGTGAAGAACTTCGCCGCCTACTCCCTCCAGCGCCTCGGCGTCGACCACATCGACGTCTACCGGATCGCCCGCGTCGACCCGGACGTGCCGATCGAGGAGACGGTCGGCGCCATCGCCGAGCTGGTCGAGAAGGGGCACGTCCGGCACATCGGCCTCAGCGAGGCGAGCGCGGCCGACATCCGGCGGGCCGCCGCCACCGCGCCCATCGCCGACCTGCAGATCGAGTACGCGATCATCACCCGGGACATCGAGCGCGAGATCCTGCCGACCACCCGTGAGCTGGGCATCGGCATCACCGCGTACGGGGTGCTCTCCCGGGGGCTGATCTCGGGCCACTTCACCCGCGACCGGCAGCTCGGCGCGGGCGACTTCCGGGCCTTCTCGCCGCGCTTCCAGGGCGACAACCTCCAGCACAACCTCGACCTCGTCGAGGCGCTGCGCAAGATCGCCGACGAGAAGGGCGTGACCGTCGCGCAGATCGCCATCGCCTGGGTGCTCTCCCGCGGCGACGACATCGTGCCGCTCGTCGGCGCCCGCACCCGCGAGCGGCTCGCCGAGTCCCTGGGCGCGCTGGACGTCACCCTGGACGCGGCCGACCTGGCGGCGATCGAGGAGGCCGTACCGGCGGACGCGGCGGCGGGCACCCGCTACCCGGCCGCGCAGATGAGCCATCTCGGCACCGAGCACTGACCGCGGCGCCAGGTACCGTCTAGGCCATGGCAGCGACGTCCCCGACCCCGACCCCGGCCCTGACCGCCGAGCGCATCCTCGAGGCGACCGAGGAGGTGCTGCGCCGGCACGGCCCGGCCAAGGCCACCGTGGTGGACGTGGCCCGCGCGCTCGGCGTCAGCCACGGCAGTGTCTACCGGCACTTCCGGACCAAGGCGGCGCTGCGGGAAGCGGTGACGAAGAGGTGGCTGGACCGCACCTCGGCGCAGCTGTCCGGCATCGCGGCCGGGAACGGGGACCCGGAGGCCCGGCTGCGCGACTGGCTGCAGGCCCTGTTCGACGCGAAGCGGCGCAAGGCCGGCGCCGACCCGGAGCTGTTCGCCACCTACATGGTGCTGGTCGACGAGAACGGCCCGGCGGTCACCGAGCACATCGCCGACCTGACCGGCCAGCTGACCGGGATCATCCGGGACGGGGCCGGGACGGGTGCCTTCACCGTGCCCGACCCCGCCGCCGCGGCCCGGATCGTCTTCCAGGCCACCGGCCGCTTCCACGACCCGGGCTACGCGCGCGAGTGGGTGCGGCCGGAGGCGGAGGCGGACTTCGTGTCGCTGGTGGAGCTGCTGCTGCGGGGCCTCAGGTCACGTTGACCGTCACGGCCGGGGAGTAGACCTTCTTGCCGACCGCGGAGATCCGCAGATGCTCGGTGCCCACGGTGTTGAGCTTGGCGGTCAGCGAGTAGGAGCTGCCGTTCTTCGTCTTCGTGGTCGCCTTGAGCGGGATCCACTTGCCCGCCTTCTGGTGCTGGAGCACCAGCGGCCAGCCGACCTTCAGACCGGAGGTGCGGCCGGTGAAGGTCACCGAGCCACCCGCGTTGACCGAGGCGGTGCTCGCCTTGATCGAGATCGAGGCCATGGCGGACGTGGACGGGGACGGGCTCGGCTTCGGTTTGGCCTCGCCGGCGAGGGCCCCGGTGCTACCGGCCGACAGCAGGGCCACGGAGAGCGCACCGGCGGCGAGGGCTCGGGAGATCTGGCGCAGGGTGGTGTGCATGGACGTACTCCTGTCGAGTGACGGGGGGACTCGTCAAGGGTTGGCCGGGTCCCGCCCGGCGGCGACCCGAGCGGTCTCGGGAGCGGGTGGGCGCCGCCCCTCGCCCCGGTAAAGTCCGCAGGTGGCGACGGGCGCCCTGACCTCGCGCTTCCGCCCCGAAGGCTCACCCGAACGGCGTAGTGCGCGGGCTCGGCGGGTTGGTCGAAGTCCGCTGCGGTCGGGCAGCGCCCCGAAGGGGCACGGGGCCGTGTCCGGTATGCGGCCACCGCCGCGACGGGGGTCCCCCGGGTTCGAGCGAAGCCGAGAACTCGGGGGAGCGACCCGCCACGACGGCGCCGCAGTCGGCAGACGGCATGTCGCGGCACTTCCGGCGGAGCGCTCAGGCGGTGACCCGCCAGAAGTCCCGCATCAGCGGGGTCGGCGTCGGGCTCGTCATGGCCGTCTGGGTCATGAGGACCGTGACCGTACCGGTGGCCGGCACGATGTGCGCGGTGGTGCCGGTGCCGCCGACCCAGCCGTAGCGGCCCGGCACCGACCAGGGGTCGGCCGGGGTGACGTCGACCTGGCCGCCGTACCCCCAGCCCTGGCCCTCCAGGAAGAGGGTGGCGTTGTCGCGCTGGGCCGCCGTCAGGTGGTTGGTGGTCATGCGGCTGACCGAGGTGGGGGTCAGCAGCCGGCGGCCGTCGGGGCCGGTGCCGGCGTTCAGCAGCAGCCGGCCGAACGCCAGCCAGTCGTCGGCCGTGGCGACCAGGCCGCCGCCGCCCGAGTGGAAGCGCGGCAGGCGGCTCCACTCGCCGTCCGGGGCGTCCGTCAGGCGCAGGGTGCCGTCCTCGGCGGGGGCGTAGGAGGAGGTGAAGCGGTGCCGTTTCGACGCCGGCACCTCGAACGCCGTGTCCCGCATGCCCAGCGGCTCGAAGATCCGCTCCGCCAGGAAGTCGGGGAGGGTACGGCCCGACACCCGGGCGACCAGGATGCCCTGGAGGTCGGACGAGGTGCCGTACAGCCAGGCCTCGCCCGGCTGGTGCAGCATCGGCACCTGGGCGAGCAGGCCCAGCCAGGTGTCCGGGTCCGGCCAGTCCTGCAGGGCGCGGCCGTCCCGCTGCACGGTGAACAGGGCCTGCACGGCGGGCCGGGAGAAGTCGTCGGGGAAGCCCCAGCCGGTGCGGGAGCTGAGCAGGTCCTCGACGGTGACCGGGCGGTCCGCCGGCACCACGTCGTCGACGGGACTCGACGGCGTACGGACCACCGTCGGCTTCGCGAGCTCCGGGAGCCACTCGGCCACCGGGTCGCCGAGCCCGATCCGGCCCTCCTCCACCAGCATCAGCACCGCGGCGGCCACGATCGGCTTGGTGATCGACGCGATCCGGAAGACCGAGTCCCGGGCCATCGGGGCGGACCCCTCGACGTCGGTGTGCCCGACGGCCACCACCTCGACGTCGTCGCCGCGGGCGACGAGCCCCACGGCTCCGGTGACGGTGCCCGCGTCGACGTGGCGGCGCAGGGCGGCTTGCAGCGGGGACACGGTCATCGGTCGTCCTTCCGGTGGGTGCGGTCTCAGGTGTCACGACTCCCGCACCGGCGGAAAGTCATCGCGAGGGCTGGGCACCCGCGGGGTCCACGGTGGCCTGGTGGGCCTCGGCCAGATGCTCCTCCGCCTTCAGCCAGGGCAGGAACTGCGCGCCCTTGCGCCAGCCGCAGGTGTCGCATTCGATCGTGCGCTGCACACCCGTGCGCTGCACCCGGACCACGTGTTCCCGGCCGTGCTGGTCCCAGCGGCTGACCTTGCTCTCGTCGATCTGCGACATGACGCCTCCGGAGTCCGTACCCGGTCTGCTGTTCGGCACGTGTCGACGCCTGGTCGACGGCAAGGAGTGTGCAGCAAGACCAACATCAACGGGGACTTCTTCACCGGGTTTTGCCGAGGATGTCGCCGGAGTTCACACGGCGGCCGGGGCACGGACGCGCCGGATCGGCCGGACGGGCCGGTGGTGCGGGTGTCCGAGAAGCGGCTTCCGCACGTCTTGGTCCCAACCGCCGGATCATGAGCCGGACTTGGTCTACCGGCGGAAACCCTGGACAGGGAATTGACCCTGGCTCAAGATGAAAGCGACCTTGTGTGAAGCGGCCACCGGCACGGAGAGGCGATGCTGCCGGATCCTCAACGTTTCCTGGCCGTTGCCGGCCGCCGGATCGCCCGCGCCGAGGGCGCGGACCAGGCCGTCCGTGAGCTGTACCGCGTGACGGTCCCGGACCTGGCGGACGGGATGTTCGTCTACCTCGGCGACCGCTCACCGGACCGGTCCGAGCCGGAGCACCTGGAGTTGGACGGGGCGCCGCCCGAACTCGGCGGCGCCATGGGCTGGATGCCCCCGCGGTCGAGACCCGTGGCGCCCGACGGCGCGCTCGCCGCACTCATGCGGTGCGGCAGGGCTCGCGGCCGGGGCCCGGACGACGTGGACGAGGCCCTGCGTGAACTCCTGGGGACGGAAACCCGGCTCCCGCAGGGGAACCGGGTCCTGCTCGCCCCGCTGCGTGCCCCCGACGCGATTGTGGGCGTGGTGGTGTTCCTGCGGCGCCCGGACCGGGAGGACTTCGTGGACGACGACATCGCCCTGGCCGACGCGCTGTCGGCGCAGACCGCGCTCGGCGTGCGCGAGGACACCCTCGGGTCCGGGCCGCCCGCCGCACCCAAGGCCCCCGACGAGGACCGCCTCCGCTACGTCGGCGCGGCCACCCGGCGGATCGCCCGCGGCTTCGACACCGACGAGATCGTGCTCGGCCTGTGCCGGGCCGCCGTACCGACGTACTCCGACGCGGCCCTCGTCTACCTGCGCGACCCGCTGCCGGTCGGCGACGAACGGCCTGCCGGCCCGGCCGTGCTGCGGCTGCGCCGCACCGACCGGCTCAAGGGCCCCGGCGCCGAGGGCCTGGTCTGGCCCGCGGAGACGGTGGACGACGAGCAGGACGACCTGGACGCCTCCGACTGGAGCGAGGTGGTGCCCGGCGGCGCCCTCGCCGAGGTGCTCCGCGGGGTCCGGCCGGTGTTCGCCGACACCCCGCCGACCCGCGCCGCACTGGGCGAACTCGTCGGCGCGGACAGCGCGCTGAACGACTGGGTCGGCTCGCACGCGATCCTCGCCCCGCTGCGCGGCCGCCGCCGGGTCACCGGCGCGGTCGTCTTCCTGCGCCGGCCCGAACGCCCGGCGTTCGAGCCCGCCGACCTCCTGGTCGCCGCCCAGCTCGCCACCCACACCGCGCTCGGTGTCGACAAGGCCGTGCTGTACAGCAGGGAGGCGTTCATCGCCGACCGGCTGCAGCGCGCCATGCTGCCGCAGACACTGCCCCGGCCGACCGGCGTCCGGCTGGCCTCCCGCTACCTGCCCGCCGCCGAGACCGCGCGCGTCGGCGGCGACTGGTACGACGCGATCCCGCTGCCCGGCAGCCGGGTGGCGCTGGTCGTCGGCGACGTCATGGGCCACTCCATGACGTCGGCCGCCGTCATGGGCCAGCTGCGCACCACCGCGCTGACCCTGGCCGGCCTCGACCTGCCCCCGCAGGAGGTGCTGCACCACCTCGACGAACAGGCCCAGCGGCTCGGCACCGACCGCATGGCCACCTGCCTGTACGTCGTATACGACCCCGTCTCGCACCGCATGACCATCGCCAACGCCGGCCACCCGCCGCCGATCCTGCTGTACCCGGGCGGCAAGACGGAGGTCCTCACGGTGCCGCCGGGCGCCCCGATCGGTGTCGGCGGCATCGACTTCGAGGCGGTGGAGCTGGACGCCCCCACCGGGGCCACCCTGCTCCTCTACACCGACGGTCTGGTCGAGTCCCGGCTGCGTGACGTGTGGACCGGCATCGAGCAGCTGCGCGAACGGATCGCCGCCACCGCCCAGTTGACCGGGCCCGACCGGCCCCCGCCCCTTGAGGCCCTGTGCGACGAGGTGCTCGACATGCTCGGGCCGGGCGACCGGGACGACGACATCGCGCTGCTCGCCGCCCGCTTCGACGGCATCGCGCCGAGCGACGTGGCGTACTGGACCCTGGAGCCGGAGGTCGGCGCCCCCGGCCGGGCCCGCCGGCTCACCCGGCAGGCCCTGGCAGGCTGGGGCCTGGAGGATCTCACCGACACCGCCGAGCTGCTGGTCAGCGAGATCGTCACCAACGCCGTACGGCATGCCTCCCGTCCGATCAGCCTGCGGCTGCTGCGCACGGAGGTGCTGCGCTGCGAGGTCGGTGACGACGTGCCGCAGCTGCCGAGGGTGCGGCAGGCGAAGGCGACCGACGAACACGGCCGCGGGCTCTACCTGGTGCACCGGTTGGCCCGGCGGTGGGGGACCACCCGGCTCGGTACCGGCAAGATCGTCTGGTTCGAACTGGGTGGCAGCGGGGGGTGAGTGCGCCGCTGGACGTGCCGCTTCGGGTCGTCTGGCGTCTGCGGCGCCGTTGTGGCTGGTCGCGCCCACGCGGCGGTAGCCGCATATCGGATACGGCCCCGCGCCCCTACGGGGCGCTGTCGGAGCGCGGGCCGGTCAGTTCACGGTGCGGGGCAGGCGCAGGCTGAGCAGGCCGGTCAGCACCACCAGGCCCAGCTGGACCAGCAGGGTGATGACCAGGGCGTCCCGCACGCCCTGGTGCGGGACCAGGGAGAGGAACAGGGTGCCCAGGGTGGCCACGCCGAGGGCGAGCGCGGACTGCTGGGTGGTGACCATCACGCCGCTGCCCACCCCGGCCCGCGCCGACGGCACCTCCGACATCACAAGGCGCAGCACGTTGGGCAGTTGCAGCGCCTGACCGGCGCCGGCGACCGCGACCCCGGGCAGCAGCCCGGCGAAGTCCAGGTGCGGCCAGTCCCGCCGGGCGGCGAGCACGATGAGGACGATGCCGACCGCCTGGATCACGGACCCGGCGGTCACCACCCGGCTGCCGTACCGGGCGATCAGCCGCGGCCCGGCGAGCGAGACGAACAGGAACACGACCGCCATCGGGGCGAGCGCCATGCCCGCCGCGACCGGGCCCAGATGCTCCCCGCTCTGCAGGGCCACGGCGATCACGAACATGAACCCGCTGAACCCGATCGAGAACGGCAGCATCAGCACCAGACCCCGGCGCAGCGAGGCGAGTTCGAACAGGCTCGGCGGGACCAGCGGCGTACGGCCCGCGCGGTCGGCGCGGCGCTCCACGGCGTAGAAGGCCACGGCCACGCCCGGGAACGCGGCCAGCGACAGCCAGGTCCACAGCGGCCAGCCCGCCGCCCGGCCCTCGGTGAGCGGGGCGAGCAGGGCGAGGAGAGAGGCGGCGAGGAGCACGGTTCCGGGGCCGTCGACGGGCTGGGGCTTCTGCGACTTCGTCTCCGGTACGAACTGGGCGCCGAGCACCAGTCCGGCGACCACGACCGGCACGTTGACGAGGAACACCGAGCGCCAGCCGGTGCCCCAGATGTCGGCGGCGACCAGCACCCCGCCGAGTATCTGCCCGGCCACCATGGAGAGGCCGGCGGTGGCGCCGTACAGGCTCATGGCCCGGGCGCGGCGGCCGCCGCTGGTGGCGGCCTGGATGGTGGCGAGGACCTGCGGGAGCATCGCGGCGGACGCGGCGCCCTGGGCGACCCGGGCGGCCACCAGCGTCCAGGCGCTGGGCGCGAGTCCGCAGGCCAGCGAGGTCAGCCCGAACGCGGCCATGCCGCCGAGGAAGAGCCGGCGGCGCCCGAACAGGTCGCCGAGCCGGCCGCCGAGCACCAGCAGCACGGCGTAGGCGACGCCGTACCCGGCGACGACGAGTTCCAGGACCGCCTCGCCCGCGTGCAGGTCGGCGCCGATGGTGGGCAGGGCGACGTTGACGATGAAGAAGTCGATGAGGGGAAGGGCGGCGGCCAGCAGGACGGTGAACAGTCCGGGGCCGCCGAGCGCCGGTGGTGCGGACGGGGACCGTACGTTCGCGGTGGTGACGGTTTCGGTCATGCACCGAGCCTGCGGCCTCCCTGAGACTGGTACCAGAGTCTCCTTGTCCTGGTAGTAGAAGTACCTGGCAACAGGATCGGCGACGCGGCAGGCTGGACACATGACGACCACGGCGCAGGAGACGACGCCCCTTCGGCAGACCGCTGCCCCCGCCCCGGGCCGGGGTGCCGACATCCGGCGGCACGAGCTGGCCGCGTTCCTGCGCAGCCGGCGTGAGCGGATCACCCCGGAGGAGGTGGGCCTGCCGCGCGGCACCCGCCGCCGTACGCCCGGTCTGCGCCGCGAGGAGGTCGCCCAGCTCTCCGCGGTGGGCGTCACCTGGTACACCTGGCTCGAACAGGCCCGGGACATCCAGGTCTCCGTCCAGGTCCTGGACGCCCTCGCCCGCGCCCTGCAGCTCGACGGCACCGAGCGCGCCCACCTCTTCCAGCTGGCCGAAGCCGTCGACCCGACCCCGGCCGCGAGCTGCACGGGCGTCACCCCGGCGCTGCACGAGATGCTCCGCGCCCTGGAACCCCTCCCGGCCTCCGTCCAGAACAGCCGCTACGACATCCTCGCCTACAACCGCACCTACGCCCGCCTGCTGGGCGACCTCGACGCGGTGCCGCCCGAGGACCGCAACTGCATGATCCTCGTCTACACCGACCCCGACTGGCGCCGCTCGATCGTGCACCTGGAGGAGACCCGCCGTCTGATGGCCGCGAAACTCCGCGCGTCCATGGCCGGCCATCTCGCCGAGCCGGCCTGGAAGATGCTGGTCAAGCGGCTGGCGGCGGAGTCCGCGGAGTTCCGCGAGAACTGGGAGCGCTACGAGGTGGTGGACCTGCGCGCCAGAACCAAGCAGTTCCTCAACCCGTACGTCGGCTTCCTCACCCTGGAACACACGGACCTGTTCCTGAACCCGGGGTCCGGGGCGCGGCTGGTCACCTACGTCCCGGCGGACGACGACACGCGGGAGCGGCTGGAGCAGCTGTACGACCTGGCGCGGGCGGCGTCGCCGAACTCCTGACCGGGACAAGGGAATCAGTTCGCACAAGTGAGTACGCGTACTCAGGACCGGGGCGCCGTCCTGCCCCGACGATGCAGTGAGGGAGAGGAACCGACGACCGGCCACGGGGGAGACGACGATGGAAACCGGCCCGGCCCGCACCGTTGTCCGGCTGATGCTCACCAACCGCCTCTCGGTGGCCTACCTCGTCCTGGTCGCCGTCGTCATCGCCAAGGCCACCGTCGACTCCGGCAACGCGGACGGCCACGGTTCCGACTACGCCTGGCTCTGGCCGCCCCTGGTCACGTTCCCGGTGTTCCCGCTGCTCTCGGCGCTCGGCCGGACGGCCTGGCGCACGGACACCCCGAACTGGTTCTTCATCGGCACGGTCGTCGTCTCGGCGCTGCTCCAGTCCCTGGTCCTGGGCGTCCTGCGGCAGGCCGTCCTGGCCCGGCACCGCCGCTCGGTCCACTCCTGCTGACCGCGGCCCGCCGTCTTCACGACAGGGTGCACGTCGCCGTGGCAGGGCAGCCGTCTTCGCGGCAGGGCAGCCGTCAGATCCCGTCCGTCGCCGCCCCGCCGAGCAGTTCCCGGGCTGCGGCGAACGCGGCCCGTACCGTCGTGGGGTCGGCGCCGGGGCGGGCGAGGGCGCTCATCGGGATGGGGGTGACGGCGGGCAGGCCGTCGTACCGGGTCAGGCCGTCCGGGGCCGCGCCGACCGCGGCGATGAGGGCGACGCCCTGCCCGGTGCGGGCGATGTCCAGGACGCCCGCGAGATAGCCGGCGTCACCGACGACCGTGGCCGGCACACCCTGCGCGGCGAGGGTGGCGATGGCCCGGTGGCGGATGGCGCAGGGCTCCTCGATGGCGACCAGCGGCACGGGGGAGGGGGCGTCGGGCCGCCGCCAGCCGGGCGTCGCGTGCCAGGAGAGCGGAAGGCCGCCGACGGGCGTGCCCTCGGTGGCGGCGGCCTCGGTGACGTACACCGCCACGTCCACGCTGCCCCGCTCGACCGCTTCCACCAGCCGTGCGGAGCGGTCGATGCGGTACCGGACCCGGCAGCCGGGCCGCACCTCCTGGACGGCGGCGGTGAGCCGGGGCAGGAACTGGTCCGCCGCGTGCTCGGTGGAGCCGATGGTGACGGTGTCCCCCTCCGCGTCCAACAGCACCCGCACGGCCTCGTCGTGGACGGCGAGGATGCGCCGGGCCTGTTCGAGCAGCAGGCGTCCCTCGGGGGTGAACCGGGTGCCGCGGCCCTCGCGTTCGACCACGGGGTGCCCCAGCGCCTTCTCCAGTCTGCGCACGTGCTGGCTCACCGCCGACTGGCTGAGGGCGAGCGCGCGGGCGGCCCGGTGGAAGCCGCCGCAGTCGGCCACCGAGGTCAGGCTGCGCAGGGCCACGATGTCGAGGACGGGTCGGGACATAGCGGTGACGGTAGCCGTTTCCCCGACCGATCGCGATCCCTGATCGGTTTCGATGCGGAATCATCGTTGGACGCGTTCGGTCACCGCCGCTCATGATGGACGCATGTTCGCGACCGCCACGGCTGCCCTTCTGACGCAGCGCCGAGTCATCGACTTCGGCGTGGCGTGCAGCGCCCGCTGTCGCTGATTCCTCCGCGCGTACGCGCGCCCTTCCGCTGCCCCCGGCGAACCCGCCCCGTGACTGACACGTGCCGGTGACGGCCGCCTTTCCTCCCCTTTTTTTCTCATCCCTCTGCTCCGGAACGGGAGTTGCCCTCTCATGTCCTTCTCCTGGGACGAACCCGAAGGCCTCGCCGCGCGCGGCACCCTGATCGTGCTGGCCGGCCGCGGCGAACACGGCGGTGTGTACGAACGGTTCGGCCGCCGGCTGGCCTTCGACGCCTACCGCGTCCGCGCCCTCGGCGACCCGGTCGCCGACCCGGCGGTCCTCGACGAGGCCGCCAAACTCCTCGCCGACGGGTCACTGCCCGGCCCCAAGGTCCTGGTCGGCTCGGACACCGGCGCCCGGTACGCCGTACAGCTGGCCGCCGAACCGGCCTCCGGCGCCGACGCCCTGATCCTGGCCGGGCTGCCCACCGGGCCCTGGGCGGCCGGCGACTGGGAGACCGAGATCGAGGCGCGCACCGCCTGCCCCACCCACCAGGCCCGGCTGACCGGCGACCCCGCGTTCCGCCGCGGAGCCCTCGACACCACACCCGACCTGCCGGAACTCCGCCTGGACCGGGTGCGGGTGCCGGTACTGGCCCTGCACGGCAAGGACGACACGGTCAGCCCCCTGGCGGCGGCCCGCGCGGCCTACGCGGGTTCCCCGGCGCACCTGGTGGAGTTCACCGGCGGCCGCCACGACGTCCTCAACGACGCCCTGCACCGCACGGCCGCCGCCACCGTCGTGCTGTTCCTGGAGCGGCTGCGCCTCTCGCCCGAGCTGCCCCTGATCGCGGAGGGCCTCGCATGAGCCGCCGGGTCCTGACCACCGCCGCCGAACTGCGCGACCTGCTCGGCTCCGACCGGCCGCCCGCCGTCCTGGACGTCCGCTGGGCGCTGGGCGACCCGCACGGCCGCGACCACTACGCCGACGGCCACCTCCCGGGCGCGGTCTACGTCGACCTCGACACCGAACTGGCCGCGCCGCCCTCGCCGCGGGACGGCCGCCATCCCCTGCCCGACCTCGACACCTTCCGGTCGGCGGTACGGCGCTGGGGCGTGCGCGAGGGCCAGGCCGTCGTCGTCTACGACGACCTGGGCAACACGGCGGCCGCACGGGCCTGGTGGCTGCTGCGGTACGCGGGCCTCGCCGACGTCACGCTCCTCGACGGGGCGCTGGGCGCCTGGCGGGCGGCCGGGCTGCCGCTGGAGACCGGGACCCCGGCCGCTACGGCGCCCGGAGACGTCGTACTCCGGGCGGGCGCACTGCCGGTCACGGACGCCGACGGCGCCGCCGAACTCGCCGCCGGCGGGCTGCTGCTGGACGCGCGGGCCGGTGAGCGGTACCGGGGCGAGGCCGAGCCGGTGGATCCGAGGGCCGGGCACATCCCGGGCGCGGTCTCCGCACCGACCGGCGAGAACCTCGCCGCCGACGGCACCTTCCTCCCCGCCGACGCGCTGCGCGAACGGTTCGGGAAGGCGGGCGCGGGCGAGGCCACCCGGATCGGCGTCTACTGCGGCTCCGGGGTCACCGCCGCCCACCAGATCGCGGCCCTGGAGATCGCCGGGTTCGAGGCGGTGCTGTTCCCCGGCTCCTGGTCGGCGTGGTCCGCGGATCCCGCCCGCCCGGCGGCGACGGGCCCCCTGCCGTCCGGGCCGCACTCTGTCGTGAGGGGTTCCGCCGTGGATTCCGCCGTGGGTTCTTCCGTGGGGGGCTCCACGGGGGGTTCCTCATGACGGCCGAATCGCTGAAGGCCGCCGTTCCCGCGCCGCAGGCCGCGCCCACGGCCGGGCGGGTCACGATCCGTGGCACCGTCCGGCAGGGCCGTCGGCCGTCCGTGCCCCGTTCCGTGCGCCGCGCCGCCGGACCGGTCGGCCTGGTCCTGCTCTGGTTCCTGGCCTCCGCCACCGGCATCCTCCCGGAGTCCGTGCTGGCCTCCCCGGTGGACGTGATCGGACAGGCCGTCGACCTCACCAAGGACGGCGAACTGCCCCGCGCCATAGCCGCGTCGGGCCGCCGGGCCGCCATCGGCTTCCTCATCGGCGCCACGGTCGCCCTCGTCCTCTCCCTCCTCGCCGGCCTGTTCCGGCTCGGCGAGGACGTCATCGACTCCTCGATGGGCATGTTCCGGGCGATCCCCTGGGTCGGTCTGATCCCGCTGTTCATCGTCTGGTTCGGCATCGAGGAGACCCCGAAGATCGCCCTGGTCGCACTCGGCGTCACCTACCCCCTGTACTTCAACATCTACGGCGGCATCCGCTCCACCGACGCCCAACTCGTCGAGGCCGCCCGCATGATGGGCCTCGGCCGGCTCGGTCTCGTCACGTACGTGATCCTGCCGAGCGCGCTGCCCGGTGCCCTCGTGGGACTCCGGTACGCCCTGTCGACGGCCTGGCTGGCGCTGGTCTTCGCCGAGCAGATCAACGCGGACGCGGGCCTCGGCTACCTGATGAGCAACGCCCAGCAGTACTTCCGCACCGACGTCATCGTGCTCTGCCTGGTCGTCTACGCCCTGCTGGGCCTGGCCTGCGACTTCGCCGTACGGATCCTGTCCCGCCGGCTGCTGGCCTGGCGGGCCAACTTCGAGGGCGAGGCGTGAGCACCATGGCCAACAGCGTGGAGATACGCGGGCTTTCCCGGGCCTTCGACGGCAACACCGTCCTGCACGACCTCGACCTCGACCTGCGCGAGGGCGAGTTCGTGGCCCTCCTCGGGCACAGCGGCTGCGGCAAGTCGACGCTGCTCAGGATCCTCGCCGGACTCGACGACGAGATCGGCGGCGAGGTGACCGTACCGGTGCGCCGCAGCGCCGCGTTCCAGTCGCCGCGGCTGCTGCCCTGGCTGAAGGTGTGGCGCAACGTCGTCCTCGGCCTGCCCGGCCGCCCCGACCGCGCACTCGCCGCGAAGGCCCTGGACGAGGTGGGCATCGCCGACCGCGCCGCGGTGTGGCCGAAGACCCTCTCCGGCGGCCAGGCCCAGCGGGTCTCGCTGGCCCGCGCCCTGGTCCGGGAGCCCGAACTGCTCCTCCTGGACGAGCCGTTCGGCGCCCTCGACGCCCTCACCCGCGGCAGGGTCCAGCAACTCGTCGCCGAACTCTGGCAGTCGCACGGCTGCGCGGTCCTCCTCGTCACCCACGACGTGGAGGAGGCACTGCTGCTCGCCGACCGGGTGCTGGTGATGGACGGCGGCCGGATCGCCCACGAACTCACCGTCGACCTGCCCCGCCCCCGCGACCTGACCACCCCCGACTTCGTCTCCCTGCGCGCCCGGCTGCTCGGCTGGCTCGGCGTCACCCGCACTCTGGAAGGAACCCCCTCGTGACCAGCGGAACCCGCAGAATCGCCGCCACCGTGCTGAGCGCTCTCACCCTCCTGGCGCTGACCGCCTGCGGCGCGGACTCCTCGGCGGACGCCTCCTCCAAGGGGCAGGTCACCCTCACCATCGGCGACCAGGCCAAGACCCTGCAGACGATCGTGGCCGCCTCCGACGCCCTCAAGGGCGCCGGGTACAAGGTGAAGTGGGCCGAGTTCGAGGGCGCGGCCCCGCTCTACCAGGCCGTGCAGGCGGGCGCCGCCGACACCGGGTTCTCCGCCGACCTGCCCGCCCTGCAGGCGCTCAGCGGTGGGGTGAAGCTCAAGAACATCGCCGCCCTCAAGAACGACGGCACCCATGTCGGCATCGTCGTCCGCAAGGACTCCGGCATCGACAGCGTCAAGGACCTCAAGGGCCAGAAGGTCGTCGTCTCCTCGGCCAAGGGCAGCGTCTCGGAGTACCTGCTGGCCAACGTGCTCAAGCAGAACGGGCTCAGCTACAAGGACGTCCAGGTGCAGTACCTGCTGCCGACCGACGCGCAGGCCGCCTTCTCCTCCGGGAAGATCAAGATCTGGGCGACCTTCGGCGTCTACCAGGCCGTCGGTCTGGAGCAGGGCGGCCGGCTGCTCGTCGACGGCGGGGACGGCCGGGTCAGCGGCATCGGCTTCGTCAACGCCTCCGACAAGGCCCTCGCGGACACCTCGAAGAAGGCCGCGCTGTCCGACTTCCTCAAGCGCCTCGGCACGGCCCTGAAGTGGACCAGCACCCACCAGGACGCGTACGCGAAGGCCATCGAGCAGCGCAACGGCGCCGACGCCTCCGTGGCCAAGACCCTCGCCTCCGCCGCGTACAGCCAGGTGCTGCCGATCACCTCCGACGTGAACACGACCGTCCAGGGCGTCGCCGACCTCATGAACGGCATCGGCGTGCTCGACCCGAACGTCGACGTGGCGAAGTCCGCCGACACCTCTCTCCTCAAGTGACTTTTACGACACAGGAGTCCACCATGCCCGTCGAGTTCATCAGCGCCGTCCACACCGACGCCGGAGCCTCAGGACCCGCCGCCTCCAGCCGTACCGGCCTCGACGTCGACCACCTGCGCAGGTACGCCCGCGCCCTGGACGACGGCGGCTTCGACCACACCCTGGTCGCCTACCACTCGGCCTCCCCGGACGCCTTCCAGGTCGCCCAGTTCGTCGCCACCCACACCGAACGCGTCCGCCCGATCCTCGCCCACCGCCCCGGCGTGATCTTCCCGACCCACGCGGCCCGCGCCCTCGCCACCCTCGACCAGATCAGCGACGGCCGCCTCACTCTCCACGTCATCTCCGGCGGCAACGACGAGGAGCAGCGCCGCGAGGGCGACTACCTCGACAAGGCCGAGCGGTACGAGCGTTCCGACGAGTACATCCAGATCCTCCGGAAGGTCTGGCAGGCCGACGGCCCGGTCTCGCACGAGGGCAGGCACTTCAGGTTCGAGGGCTACTACTCGGACGTGAAGCCCGTGCACGGCCTGGTCCCGATCTCCGTCGGCGGCTCCTCGCAGGACGCCTACCGGGTCGGCGGGCAGCAGGGCGACATCTTCGGCCTGTGGGGCGAGCCGCTCAAGGAGACCGCCGAGCAGATCGCCGCCGTCAACGCGGTCGCCGACGCGGCCGGCCGCCCGCACCCCAGGATCTGGGTCTCCTTCCGCCCGATCATCGCGCCCACCGAGGAACTCGCCTGGGAGAAGGCGCACCGCACCCTCGGCGTCCTCAAGGACCAGGCCCGCAACACCGAACTGCTCCGCCACTACCGCACCGCAGGGCGTCCGGCGAACGTCGGCTCCCAGCGGCTGCTCGACATCGCCGAGCGCGGCGAGGTCCACGACCGCTGCCTGTGGACCGCCCCCGCCGTCGCCACCAACGCGGCCGGCGCCTCCACCGCCCTCGTCGGCACCCCCGAGACCGTCGCCCAGGCCCTCCTCGACTACGTCGACATCGGCTGCGACCTGCTGTCGATCCGCGGCTACGACCCGCTCAACGACGCCATCGACTACTCCCGGCACGTCCTCCCCCTGGTCCGCCAGGAACTGGCCCACCGCGCCGCGACCGCACCCGCCGCCTGACACCCCTGTCGACTCTGCGAGTACCCCATGGAGACCCCGTGTTGTTGCCCCGCGCCCTGCGCACGCCCGCCGCCCTGCTCACCGCCCTCCTGCTGCCCTTCGCCGCGGCCTGCGGCGGCAGCGCCCAGGCCGACTCCGAGGCCGACGTCACCCTGCGGGTCGGCGCGACCGGCTGGAAGGTCGAGGAGGCGGTCCTGAAGTTCGCCCACCTCGACGACACCCCCTACAAGGTGAAGTGGAGCGTGTTCCAGGGCGGCGACCAGCAGCTGCAGGCCGTCCGCGCGAACGCCCTCGACCTCGCCTCCTCCAGCGAGATCCCGCCGGTCTTCTCGGCCGCCGACGGCAGACCGAACTTCAAGGTCGTCGCCGTCCAGCAGGGCACGACCCTCAACCAGGAGGTCGTCGTACCCAAGGGCTCGAAGGTGACCGGCATCGCGGGCCTGAAGGGCAAGAAGGTCGGCTACGTCAAGAACACCACCGCCCACTACTTCCTCTACGAACTCCTGAAGCGGGCGGGCCTGACCTGGTCCGACATCGACGCCAAGCCCCTCCTCCCCAACGACGGCCTGGCCGCCCTCAACGGCGGCTCCATCGACGCCTTCGCCTCCTACGGCACCTCGATCATCACCGCCCACCAGCAGGGCGCCACGACCGTCGGCTCCGGCGCGGACATCCTCTCCGGCAACTTCCTCTGGTCGGCCCGCGACAGCGTCCTGAAGAACTCCGCCGAGAAGACGGCGGCGGCCGACCTGATCGCCCGGATCACCAAGGCGTACGCGTACGTCCGCGACGGCCACGAGGCCGCCTTCGCCAAGGTGATCTCGCAGAACACCCACCAGCCCGTCGCCCAGGCCGAACAGGACCTCACCGCCCAGCAGAAACAGCGCCCCACCCGGGCCCGCACGGTCGACGGCACGGCGATCGCCTCCGAGCAGAAGGTGGCCGACGCCTTCACCGAACTCGGCGCCCTGCCCTCCCGCCTGGACGTGAAGTCGTTCTGGACCACCGCCCTCGACGCCGACCTGAAGAAGGCCCTGTGACCGTGCCCGAGACCGTGGAGCGCATAGCCGAACTGGCCGCCGGTCACGACCACTCCGGCGAGTTCCCCGCCCAGTCCCTGCACCTGGTCCACGAGGCGGGCTGGCTCACCGCGACCATCGGCCGGCAGTACGACGGCCGGGGCGCCGGCGTCGAGGAGACGGCCCGCATCCTGCACACCATCGGTCAGGGCGACCCCTCCGTCGCCCTCATCACGGCGATGACCCTGGCCACCCACGCCCGCCAGGCGGCGCGCCCGCACTGGCCGGAGGCGCTCTACGCGCGCGTGCTGAAGGAATCCGCGGAGCGCCCGGTCCTCGTCAACCACGCGCGCGTGGAGCCCGAACTGGGCTCCCCGGCCCGGGGCGGCCTCCCGGCCACCCTCGCCCGCCGCACCCCGGACGGCTGGTCGATCAGCGGCACGAAGAGGTTCGTGACCGGCGCGGAGGGCCTGGACTGGTTCCTGGTGTGGGCGACGACCGACGAACCGGAGCCGAGGGTGGGCACCTTCCTGGTGCCGGGCGACTCACCCGGCATCGAGGTCACCGGCCGCTGGGACCAGCTGGGCCTGCGGGCGAGCGGCAGCCACGACGTGACGTTCCGGGCCGTCGAGGTACCGTACGAGCACGTCATCGGCATCGGCCCGTACGGCACCGCCGCCGAGCAGGACAACCGGGCAGGCGCCGCCCTGCACCTGCCTCTCGCGGCGCTCTACCTGGGCGTGGCGCGGTCGGCGCAGTCCTTCTTCCACACGTTCGCGCACACGCGCGTGCCCGCCAACCTCGGCCACCCGGTGGCCCGCACGGAACGCTTCCGCAGAACGGCCGGCGAGATCGAGGTGCTCCTCACGGCCGCCGAACAGCTGGTGTTCGACGGGGCCACCCGGGTCGACGCGGCCGAGACCTCGTACACCCCGGAACAGGCCCTCGGCGCGCGCGTGCTGGCCGACCGGCACGCGGTACGGGCGGTCGAACTGGCCGTACGCCTGCTCGGCAACCCCGGGCTGGCCCGCGGCAACCCCCTGGAGCGGCACTTCCGCGACATCCAGTGCGCGCCGGTGCACGCACCCCAGGAGGACATCTCCCTACTGGCGATCGGAACGAAGGCCCTGACCCCGTGACCACAGCGGACACCACCACGACCACCACCACTACCGCCCCCGCCCGGCTGCTCGGCCTGCTCGCCCGGGACCTGCCGCCCGACCGGCTGGCCACCGACCCCCGCACGCTGGCCGCGCACGCGAGCGACCGCTCCGGCACCCGCCCCGAGGGGCTGCCCCTGGCCGTCGTCCACGCCCGGCGCACCGAGGACGTGACGGTGACCCTGCGGCACGCGCACGCCCTGCGGGTACCGGTGGTCCCCCGGGGCGCGGGCACCGGCCTGTCGGGCGGGGCGGCGGCCGGTGACGGCTCCCTGGTCCTGGACCTGTCCGGGATGAACCGGATCCTCGAGCTGTCCCCGGAGGACCAGCTGGCGGTCGTCGAACCGGGCGTGATCACGGCGGACCTGGACCGCGCGGCGGCCGCCCACGGGCTGCGCTACGCGCCCGACCCGGCGAGCGCCGCCCTGTCCACGATCGGCGGGAACATCGCCACCAACGCGGGCGGCCTGCGCTGCGCCAAGTACGGCGTGACCCGGGACAGCGTGCTGGGCCTGGAGGCGGTCCTCGCGGACGGCACGGTGGTCGCGACAGGCCGCCGTACTGTCAAGGGCGTCACCGGCTACGACCTCACCGGGCTGCTGACCGGTTCGGAGGGCACCCTCGCGGTGATCACCGGGGCGACTCTGCGACTACGGCCGCTGCCCGCCGCCACAGCGACACTGGCCGCGTACTTCGCCACCTTCGAGGCGGCGGCGCAGGCGTCGTACGCGATCGCGCGCGCCGGGGTGGTGCCGGCCCTCGCGGAACTGCTCGACGGACCGGTCCTGGAGGCCGTCGACCCGGTCCTGCGCGAGCGCGGCGCCGCCCTGCTGATCGTGCAGTGCGACGGCGCCGGGGCGGCCACCGAGGCGCAGGCGGTGGCGGACGTCCTCACCCCCCTGGCCACGAGCGTGCGGACCACCACCGACCCCGCCGAGGCGGAGGCCCTGCTGTCCGCCCGCCGCCGTGCGCTCCCCGCGCTGGAACGCCTCGGCCGCCCCCTCATCGAGGACATCGCGGTACCCCGCTCCCGGCTCGCCGAGGCGGCCGCCGGGATCCGCGCGATCTCCGCCCGCCACGGGACACCGGTCTTCACCATCGCCCACGCGGCCGACGGCAACCTGCACCCGATCATCGTGGTCGACCCGGCCCTGGACCGCCTGCCGGACGCGGCCTGGGAGACGGCGGGCGAGATCTTCGCCCTGGCCCTGCGCCTGGGCGGCACCCTCACCGGCGAACACGGCGTCGGCGTCCTCAAGCGCCAGTGGGTCGCCGACGAACTCGGCCCTGCCGCCCACGCGTTGCAACGCCGCCTCAAGAACGCCTTCGACCCGCACGGCATCCTCAACCCGGGCAAGGCCCTGTGAGCCCTTCCCGCGTGTCAGGCGCGGTCGAGGGTCCGGCGGGCCCGGTTGACGAGGTTCTGGGCGTCCGCGCCGAAGACGGCCGACTCCCGCAGGGTGCGCCAGACCTTGAAGTGGGTCGCGACGCTGTCGGCGTCGTCGAGCCAGAGCTCGGCATGCCAGTTCTCTACGACGACCTGTTGCTCGTCGTAGATCCAGAAGCCGCCGCCGGGCGGGATCTTCAGAGTGGCGCCGATCGGTACTATTCCGAGCTCGACGGTGTCCAGGCCGATCACGCCGGCGAGCCGGTCGAGTTGTGCGGCGAGCACAGAAGGCGGGCAGACCAACGCGCTGAGCACGGGCTCCC
Organism: Streptomyces sp. NPDC058457; assembly: GCF_042720695.1. Lineage (NCBI taxonomy): Bacteria > Bacillati > Actinomycetota > Actinomycetes > Kitasatosporales > Streptomycetaceae > Streptomyces > Streptomyces sp. NPDC058457. The sequence goes on from NZ_JBHXLU010000002.1 coordinate 142,651, forward strand.
AGAGGAGGATGTGATACCTCCGGCCCGCGCTGTAGAGCCCCTCCTGACGCTTCATCCGGGAGCGCACGGCCGCCTCGATGTCCCGTACCGAGCCGTGCAGTTCGGTGAATCGGGTGAGAATCGCCCGCGCATAGTCGGGCGTCTGGAGCACGCCGACGATCCACGACGACTCCCAGGCGTGGAGCACCGCCGCCCGCGCCTGAGCCTCGTTGTGCGCGTCCTGGACCGCCTTGTGGCCGGCGGCGAGCTGGCGCCGCCAACTGCGGATGTGGGACTCGAGCCCCCGGAGGCGGGCTAGGAGTTCCCCGTCCGCCTCGGGCCGGCCGGTGGCCTCGGCCCAGGCCCGGAGCTCGTCGGCGGTGGCCGTCTGCTTGCCGTTCTCCAGCTTGCTGATCTTCGACTGGGGCCAGCCCAGCCGCTGGGCGAGGACGGTGCCGGTGAGCCGACCGCCGGGGGCGGACTCGCGCAGCTCTCGCAGACGCTCACCAAGCGCCGCGCGGGCCTGCTGGAAGTCGGTGCTCACCGGTCCTGTCACTGCTCCCTGGTGCTCATGCCGGCCAGGAAATCCCGGTACGGGACAGCGTGGTGCATGGCCGCGTCCCGGACCATGGCGTACCTGACCACCTCGGCCGGTTCGGTGATCAGCTCGACGTCGACCAGTTCGTCATCGTCGGTGAAGTTGAGAAGCGCCACCAGCCGGGAGTCGAAGAGCCAGAAGTCCTCGGTCGGGAGATGCAGGCGATCCGCCTCGGTGCGCGAGAGATTGCGGATGTCCTCGCCCAGAGCGGTGTTCTTCTCCGCGTACGCGAGCAGGTAGCGCTGCCCCTGGGTGGCGGGGTCGTCGACGAGGCGCACGCGTCCGACTCGTGCGCCGCCCGTGGTCTTCCCGCGGATCGTCACGGAATACGGGCTGCTCAGATCCCAGGTCGGCGTTTCACCCCGGACGAACTGTGCCCATGTGTCGGTCGCCTCGTCGGAGGCGTACCGGCGCCGGGTCTCCAACCGCCAGGCGCTGTGCTCGAACCGCTCGAAGAGCTGTCCGAACGCGTCCAGGTCGATGATCCTCGCGTTGCGCGTCACGTCCTTGGGCCCCCAGTCCGCGACGAGTTCGCGAGGTACGACGATCGGAACTTCTCCCTCGCTCAGGTGCCGCAGCTGTGCGATGTCCTCGGGGTCGGTGAGCGGCGGCCCGTGAACGATGATCTCGCCGCTGTCCGCGTCCTCGTGCACGGACGGGCAGCCGCCCTCGCCGCTGCCCGTGCCGTTGAAGCGCAATCGCCTCATGATCAGGCCCCTTTTGTCAGGTGTGGATCACGTAGTGCCCTCGGGTCTTCACCAGCTTTGCGTCATCGTTTGCTCGCCTGCTACGACTCAAGTGCCGCCGCATGAGAATGTCCGTGCATAAGTCACTGCCATGTGAGAATAACGGCGAATATCCGCTGTCGCCCGGAACTCCCGCAAGCCGACGCTGAGTTCATGACCACTGCACAGAAGCCCGGCGCGTCCGAAGCCGTCGAGGCGGTCGGCGTACTGCGCGGAGCGCTGGCGGGGGCGGGCATCGTCCTGCCGTCCCTGGGGGCCGACACAGCCTCCCCCGCCCTGAACCTGATCGACCTGGGGCGAGTACGCGCGGACGTCGCGCTGCGGCTCGCCGACGTGCTCCGGCGGGGGTGCGGATGAGCGCGCCGGTTTCCGACGAGGTGACCCTGTCCGCCGAGTGCACGCCGGCGAAGCGGCCCGGCTACCAGGACCTGCACCGTGAGTGCAGGCAGATCGCCGACGTGAGACTGCCGCACTCGAACGGCCTGCTGCTCATCCGCCGGTGCGGCTGCGGGTGCCACCGGTCCGGTGGTGATCAGCCGTGAGCGTACGCGTCCGTCAAACCCGCTCCGCCGCCCCCACGGCCTCCCGGATCTCCGGTGACTCCAGCCGCTGCGCGGCGCGCTCGGCGGTCGCGCGGGCCCAGCGGCCGTTCGTGACGGCGCCGAGGAGCAGGACCGCGAGGCCGCAGCCCGCGAGGATCCACCAGCCGGGGCGGGCGGCGGACACGAACTCGTCGGCGTACGACGACGAGCCGATCCCGGAGGCCAGCACCGCGCCGATCACCGCGACGCCCAGGGTCTGGCCCAGCTGGCGGCTGGTGGAGGCGACCGCGGCGGCCACGCCCGCCTGGGTCCTGGGCATGCCCGACACCGCCGTGTTGGTGATCGGGGCGTTCACGAAGCCGAAGCCGATGCCGAACAGGACGTAGCCGAGGAAGAGGGTGGTGTCCGAGGTCTCCGCCTCGAACGCGGCGAACAGGACCGCGCTGGCGGTCATCGCGACCCCGGCGATCACCAGTGGCAGGCGCGGGCCCCGGCTGCCGACCAGGCGGCCCGCCAGCGGGGCGCACAGGAACATCGGGACCGCCATCGGCAGCATCCACAGGCCCGCGTGCAGGGCGTCAAGGCCGCGCACGTTCTGCAGGTAGAGCGTGGACAGGAACAGGAAGCCGCCGAGCGAGGCGAACGCGCTGATGGCGGTCACGGTCGCGCCGCTGAACGGCGCGGAGCGGAAGAAGCGCAGGTCGATCAGGGGTTCGTCGCGCCTCGGCTCGTACCAGAGGAGGCCCAGCAGGGCGGCGAGGGCCACCGCGGCGAAGGGGAGGACCGTGCCGGTGCTCGCCGTCGGCGCTTCGATGATCGCGTACGTCAGGGAACCGAACAGGGCGATCACCAGGACCTGGCCGACCGGGTCGGGGCGGCGGGCCTTCGGTGCCCGGGACTCCGGCACGAAGCGCAGCGTCAGCAGCACGGCCGCGAGGCCCACCGGGATGTTGACCCAGAAGATCGCCCGCCAGCCCACGGACTCCACCAGCAGGCCGCCGACCAGCGGGCCGGCGGCCATGGATATGCCGACCACCGCACCCCACACCCCGATCGCCCGGGCCCGCTCACGCGGGTCGGTGAAGGTGTTGGTGATGATCGACATGGCCACGGGGTTGAGCATCGAGCCGCCCACCGCCTGGACCATGCGGAACGCGATCAGCGAGTCGAGGTTCGGCGCCAGGGAGCAGAGCAGCGAGCCGACCGAGAAGACGACCAGGCCCGTCATGAAGACCTTCTTGCGGCCGACCCGGTCGCCCGTCGACCCCGCGAGCATCAGCAGCGAGGCCAGGACCAGCGTGTACGCGTCGATCGTCCACTGCAGACCCGCCGTCGATGCGTGCAGCTCGCGCTGCATGGACGGCAGTCCGACATTGAGGGCGGTCGTGTCGAGGCTCACGATCAGCAGGCTCATGCAGCAGATCGCGAGGACGAGCATGCGTCTGCGGGGGCTCAGCTCGGGCATGGCTCTCATCGTACGCCCATTTCGATAGTGCGTCTAACTAATGAGTGATACATGATCGTGACGGACGCTGCGGGTGGGGCGGTTGTCCACAGGTGCGGCGAACGCCGGACGAGCACCGCGCGCCGTACGGGACAATGGGGGAATGCCCGAGCCCACGTCGCCCCTCCAGATCGGCCCGCACACCGTCCGGCCGCCGGTCGTCCTCGCCCCCATGGCGGGGATCACCAACGCGCCCTTCCGGACCCTGTGCCGGCACTTCGCCGAAGGCGAAGCCTTCGCCGGAGGCGAAGCAAAGGATGGGGCCAGTGGGGGCAAAGGGCTGTTCGTCAGCGAGATGATCACGACCCGGGCGCTGGTCGAGCGCAACGAGAAGACCATGCAGCTGATCCGCTTCGACGAGAGCGAGCGGCCCCGGTCCATCCAGTTGTACGGCGTCGACCCGGCCACCGTCGGCAAGGCCGTCCGCATGATCGCGGAGGAGGACCTGGCCGACCACATCGACCTGAACTTCGGCTGCCCGGTCCCGAAGGTCACCAGGAAGGGCGGCGGGTCGGCCCTCCCCTACAAGCGGAACCTGCTGCGCGCCATCCTGCGCGAGGCGGTGAGCGGCGCCGGCGACCTCCCGGTCACCATGAAGATGCGCAAGGGCATCGACGACGACCACATCACCTACCTCGACGCCGGCCGGATCGCCGTCGAGGAGGGCGTCACCTCGATCGCCCTGCACGGCCGCACCGCCGCCCAGCACTACGGCGGCACCGCCGACTGGGAGGCCGTCGCCCGCCTGAAGGAGCACGTCCCGGAGATCCCCGTCCTCGGCAACGGCGACATCTGGTCGGCCGAGGACGCGCTCAGGATGGTGCGGGAGACGGGCTGCGACGGAGTGGTCGTGGGACGCGGCTGCCTGGGGCGGCCGTGGCTCTTCGCCGACCTGGTCGCCGCCTTCGAGGGCCGGGAACAGGAGATCCTGAAGCCCTCTCTCCGGCAGGTCGCCGACATCATGGTCCGGCACGCCGGCCTGCTCGGCGAGTGGCTCGGCGACGAGTCCAAGGGCGTGGTCGACTTCCGCAAGCACGTCGCCTGGTACCTCAAGGGCTTCGCGGTCGGCAGCGAGATGCGCAAGCGCCTCGCCATCACCTCGTCCCTGGCGGAACTCCGCGCGGGGCTGGACGAGCTGGACCTCGACCAGCCCTGGCCCGCCGGCGCCGACGGGCCCCGCGGCCGTACGTCCGGCAACAACCGGGTGGTGCTGCCGGACGGCTGGCTGAAGGACCCGTACGACTGCGCGGGTATCGGCGAGGACGCGGAACTGGATACGTCCGGCGGCTGAGCCGGCACCCACGGCGGCCGGTGCGGCTAGTTGGTCTTCGGGTGCGGCGTGGAGCCGTACGCCGTCAGGAACTTGTCGCGGAACGCGCTCATCTTCCACACCGGGGCGTTGTGCGCCGGGCGCAGACCGTCGGTCCAGTTCCAGGAGTCGATCGCGTCAAGGACCTTCGGGTCCTTGGCGACGATCGAGATCGGCACGTCACGGCTGGCGTGGTTGCCGCTGACCCGGGCGATCGGCTGGTGGTCGCCGAGGAAGACGAGCACCGTGTTGTCGTTGCCGTAGCGCTCCAGCCACTCGGTGAGTGCGGTCACCGAGTACTGGACCGACTTGCCGTACTCCTGGCGGGACTTGGTGGTGTCGGCGATGACGTCTGAGGCCTTGTTGCCGGCCTTCTGGATGGCGTTGAAGATCGAGCCGTCGCCCAGCTGGTCCCACGGCACCATCTTCGGGATCGGCGCCCACGGCTGGTGGCTGGAGGTCAGGATCACGAACGACATCCGGGACTTGCCGTCGGCCGGCTTCTTGCTGTGCACCCGGTCCTGGAACTGCTGGAGCGCGTACTGGTCGGGCATCGTCGACCAGCTGAACTTCGGTCCCTTGTAGCCGAGCTGGAAGGCGTTGTAGACCTTGTCGAGGCCGTAGTAGCTCTGCTCCGGCCAGCCCTTCTGGATACCCGGCATCACACCGACCGTGTCGAAGGCACCGGTCTTCTGGAACGCCTTGGTGATGCTGAGGTGGTCGCTGGCCATGACGGTCCGGTAGCGCTGCTGGTTGCTGACCCACAGCCCCGACATGGTCGTGGAGTGCCCGAGCCAGCTGCTGCCGCCGTAGGTCGCCGACGTCAGCCAGCCGCTCTTCGCGTGGAAGCCGGCCTTCGCGAGCGCCTGGGTGCGGACGGCGAGCGTGTTGTCGACGCCGGGTGCCTCGATCGGGTCCTCGATGGCGCTGCGGCCGTAGCTCTCGATGAACGTGAAGACCACGTCCTTGCCGCGCAGGCTGGTCAGCAGCTGGTCGGGCGGGGTGTTCCCGAAGGCGTCCACCTTGGCGACCTTCTGGAACTCCGCCTCGTCGTGCAGGGTGTCCTTCACCTGCCGGGCCTTGATCTCCAGCGTGGTCGCGGTGCTGTCGGCGGCGAGCGGCACACCGCCGGCGAGCTGGACGCCGAAGGAGGAGCAGGTGATCCAGACGACACCGGCGATCAGAGTGCCCCGGGTGGCCCGCCCCGGATGCCGGGCCAGCAGATTGCTCAGCCGGATCGTCGCCAGCGCGAGCACCACGCACACGAGCAGCACGAGGACGACGGCGCCGATGCTGATGGCGAGGGTGGCCGTCCGGCCCATCGTGTCCTCGAGATACGACTCCGCGTCGCCGAGCAGGCTCCAGTCCAGGATGGCGTTGAAGCTCCGGCCCAGGTACTGCTTGAACCCCATGTCGAGGGCGTTGGCCAGGGTCAGCGCGCCGAGCACGACGCCGAACACCGCGGCCAGCACGATCCGGGGCCGCCGGGGCAGCGCCAGCGCGACGGCGGCCGCGATGATCCCCTCGGACGGCAGCCGCACGAACTTCGCGGGCCCCAGCTCGACGACGGTGTTCGGCATCACCAGCGCCGCGATCACGAGCGCCGCACAGAGCACGGTGACACTGATCGACAGCACGGAGGCAGCGGTGGGATGCGCGTCCCGCCACCCCTCCCGCCGCTCCCGAACCCGCCCACTCCAGGCGGCCCAGCCGCGACGACGGGGGCGGGGAGCGCCTTCCGGGGCGGAAGCGGGGCCGCCTTCGGCGGTGGCTTCGGCCTCGGCACCGGGGTCGGTTTCGACGGCGGCTTCGGTCTCGGTGGCGGTCTCGGGCGCGGGTCCGGGGTCGGCGTCGTCGGCTATGGGCTCGGGTTCGGCCTCGGTGGCTATGAGCTCGGGCTCTGCCTCGGTTTCGGTCCCGGCGTCGGCTATGGGCTCGGCCTCGGTGGCGGCCTCGGGTGCGGCTTCATCGGCAGCGGGCTCGGGAGTGCCGGGCACCTCGGAAGCCGTTTCCCGCTCGTTCCGCTCGTTCCGCTCGGACTTCAGGACCTCGGACTCCTCCGGCGGGTTTTCGCGTTCGGACGGCCCGGACGGCGTGTCCGATGGCTGGCGAATGCTCGTGTGCTGAGACAACCCGGAGGTCCTTCCGTACGAGACCCGTGGAACGGAGGGCGGGCCGGCGCTCGGAGGCCGAACCCGCCACAATTCCGTACGGCTCTCTTTAGGCCCGTGCTCAGCCTATTCGGCAAACACCGGGCAAACACAGCATGCGGCGACGACAGGCACCCCTTTAGGGGCGCGGGGCTGTGTCAATTTGCGGCTCCGCCGCGTGGGCGCGACCAGCCCCCACGCACCCGCACATCACGCACGACCCTCACGCCCCGCCCACCGCGGTGAGCAGTGCCAGCGGAGCCGTCGCCGACCGCGACTCCCGTACGCACGCATGCGGATACGGCACCGGCTCCGGATGTGAGTCCCTGCCGTACCCGGCCAGCACCTCCGGCAGCCGGTGGCCGCCCGCCGTCGCCGCGTCCACCAGCCCGTGCGCCACGGCCCGGGCCTCGTCGTGCAGCCCGTACCGCGCCAGCCCCAGCGCGATCAGCGCGTTGTCATGCGGCCACACCGACCCGCGGTGGTACGACAGCGGGTGGTACGCCGCCTGCCCCGCGGCCAGCGTCCGCACCCCCCAGCCCGAGAAGAAGTCCGGCTCCAGCAACCGCCGCCCGACCACCTCTCCGTACTCCTTGTCCAGCAGCCCGGACCACAGCAGGTGCCCGGCGTCCGAGGCGAGCGCGTCGACCTGCCGTCCCTCCCCGTCAAGGGCCAGCGCGGGGAAAGCGGCCTCCCGCATCCAGAAGTCCTGCTGGAAACGGTCCCGCAGATCACCGGCGGCCTGTTCGAGGAGGGCCGCGTAGGTCTCGTCGGCCCACACCGTCCGCGCCAGCCACGCCGTCCGGCGCAGCGCGTCGTACGCGTACCCCTGCGCTCCCGCGGCCATCACGGTCCCCAGCGGCCGGCTGCCGTCGGCGGAGCAGATCGCGCCGGGGGAGTCCTTCCAGTTCTGGTTGGCGAGGCCGCCCTTGTCCGCGCGGTAGACGAGGTAGCCGCGCGAGGTCAGCCCGCCGTGGTCGAGCATCCACCCGACGGCCGCGCGGGCGTTGCGTTCGAGCCGCCGGGCCAGCTCGGCGTCCCCGGTCTGCTCGACGTACGCGCCCAGCAGGATCAGGAACAGCGGGGTCGCGTCGACCGACCCGTAGTAACGCCCGTACGGCACCTGCCCGAAGTGGGCCAGCTCGCCGTGCCGTACCTCGTGGACGATCTTCCCCGGCTGGGCCACGGAGTGCGCGCCGGTCTCGGTGGCCTGGGTGGCGGCGAGCGCGGGCAGGGTGGCGGCGGCCAGGTGCGGGCGGTAGGGCAGGGCGAAGAGCGAGGTGAGGAGGGCGTCGCGGCCGAGCAGGGTGAGGAACCAAGGGGCCCCGGCCGCCGGGACCTTGAGCTCCTCGCCGTCCGGGCCGGTGGCCGGCACCTGGAGGGTGGCGAGGTCGGAGAGACCGCGGGCGCAGGCCGCCGCCAGCTCCGGCCAGCCCGTCGGGAAGGCCACGCCTTCAACGAACTCACCCTCCAGCGCGAGGAGTTGTTCGTTCAGCGCGGCCGGGTCACGGGGCACCCGCAGCGCCCGCCGGTCGCCGTGCGGGCGTGCCATCACCCGTACCAGCAGTTCGGTGGTGCCGTGCGGTCCGAGTTCCAGCGTCCACACCATCCGCCGGGCGCCGGTCCCGGTCTCCTCCACGCCGTCCGGGGCCGGCTCGGCGGTGATCGTCGTACAGGACCGCCACTCGCCCCGGCGGTAGCCGAACTCCAGCCCGTCGTCGAGGACCTGACGGGAGCGGACGGCGCCGGCCTTGGTGTAGGTGCGGTGGTCGGCGCGGAGTTCGAACTGGTCGGTGAAGTCGGCGTCGGCGGTGATCGCGAGCCGGATCGTGGTCGGCACCGGGCGGTTGCTGGTGACCCGCAGGGACTCGACGAACGAGCCGTCGCCGACGGCCTGTTCACGGAAGAGCGTGTGTGCGGGCGGTTCCTGGCGGCCGCCGCGGGGGACCAGGACACAGCGCGTGCCGTCCCCGTCGCCGACCGGGGTGAGCGCCTCGGGCAGCGCCCCGTCGACCGTCAGCTGCCAGCGGCTGAGGTGCCGGGCGTCCCGTACGAATAACCCGTCCGGGGAACCGCCGCCCCGCACGCCGCTGATGTCGCCACGGTCGTCCACGGCCGCGAACGTCGCGCCGTGCACGAGCAGATGATGCCGGTCCGTCATCCCCGGTTCCCTCCTTTGTTCATCGGGTCGAACGTGAGGTGTCCGCCGAAGACACCTCGTTTTGTCAGCTCTTGTCCAGATTTTGACGTTCGCTGTGTGGCTCTTCGTGCAGTGCGCCGTGTGCTGCGGCGTTCCGCTGGTGGTGCAGGTCCAGCGCGAGCGCCGCCGTCCAGCCGAACCCGGTCGCGCCGCACGCCGCACCGGTGAACGGGTCGACGTACTCGGCGAAATCGCTCGCGTCGGCCGTCCGTACGACCGCCTCGGCGAGCGCGTCCGCCCGCTCCCGCTCGCCGTGCTCGCGCAGCCCCCGCTCCAGCAGCCAGCCGGTGTTGAACCAGGCGGGCCCGCGCCAGTAGCGGTGCGGGTCGAAGGCCTCGCCGAGCAGGTCGTAGCTGGGCACCAGGCGGGTGCCGGTGCCGAAGTGCGGGCCGTCCAGGGTGCGGACGAGCGCGGCGGCGATCTCCCGCGGCAGCTCGGGCAGGAGCAGTGGGACCAGCCCGGACACCCCTCGCTCGGGGATCAGCGTGCCGCCCTGGCCGTCCTCGCCGCCCCGCAGGTCCCGGCAGAGGAAGATCTCCTTCTCCGGGTCCCACAGCCGGTCCACCAGCGCCGCTGTGAGCCGCTCCGCCCGCGTGTGCCGGGCCGTGCCGGTCGCGCCCAGCTCTCCCGCGATCCGGGCGAGGGCGTGCTCGGAGGCGATCAGGAGCGCGTTGAAGGCGGGGTCCTCGACGGCGAAGTCCCTGGTCCGGTCGGTGTAACAGGCATCCCGGTAGTCGGCCGCCAGCCGCACGTACCGCCCGTAGTCCAGGTCCGTCGGCCGGTCCTCGGCGGCGCCGTGGTCCAGGTCGGCCCGGCGGAAGGAGCGCGCCGGGGCCGGGACGACCCGGGCCAGCGGGGCGTCCCAGCAGGGGCTGTTGTCCATGCCCTGCTCCCAGGGGTGGACGACGGACGCCAGCCCGCCGCCGCCCAGGTCGCGTTGGTGCAGCAGGTAGCGGTGCCAGGCGGCGAGCCGCGGGTAGACACCGGCCAGGAAGCCGCGTGCCCGCGACAGGCCCGGGTCGGCGAGGTGCACCAGCCAGGCCGCCAGCGCGTGCACCGGTGGCTGCACGATCCCGGAGGTCTGTACGGTGCGCGGGGCGCCCGCAGCGCGCCCCGCGGTCGAGGAGCGCCAGAAGTCGGGGCTCGGGAAGTACGCGTCGAGGGGCACGGAGGGGTTGAACACGATGTGCGGGATCCGCCCGTCGCCCCACTGGGCGGCCAGCAGCGTCTCCAGCTCCGTCTGCGCGCGCAGCGGCGAGAGGTGCCTGAGGCCGATCGCGATGAACGCCGAGTCCCACGACCACTGGTGCGGATACAGGCTCCGGGAGGGCACGGTGGAGCTGCCGGTCCAGTTGTCGTCGAGCACCTGTGCGGCCCTGACGTGCAGGGACCGTCTTCCGACGGTGCTCGTGGCGCCGGAGGTGCCGGTTCCGGTCGCGCGGGCGGACGGCGGATCGTATGCAATACCGCGATCGAGCGCATGGGTGGTGAGCTGGGCAGTGCGATCCACTCGGGACTCCCCGAAGACGTCCGGCCGGCCGGGTTTGGCAGTGGCTACCGTAGGGTTACGTCTATTTAACACGCAAAACTCAATATGTAATGCAAGCTTGAGAAACACAAGGGGGTGCGCATGACCGGACGTCCGGGGAGGACCGGCAGGGGCGGCGGGCAGGCGAGCGCCGGCGATCTGCTCGAACTGGTGCGCAACGGGCGGGCCGTGACGCGCGGAGCGCTCCAGCAGGCCACCGGACTCTCCCGGGCGACCGTCGGCCACCGCCTGGACCGCCTGTTCCGCGCGGGCTGGCTGCGCGAGGGCGCCGGCGGCCCGGTCGACTCCCCGCTGGGCGGACGCCCCTCCATCACCCTCGAGTTCGACGACTCCCACGCGGTCGTCCTCGCCGCCGACCTGGAGACCCGCCACGCCCGCGCCGCCGTGCTCTCGCTCACCGGCGAGCTCCTCGCCGAACACTCGGGCACGCTGGTCATCCAGGACGGCCCGGACGCCGTGCTCGGCGAACTCGGCCACTGGTTCGCCGAGTTGCTGGAGAAGGCGGGCCACCACGCGCCGGAGGTGTGCGGGATCGGCCTCGCGGTGCCGGGCCCGGTCGACACGGACACCGGCCGGGTGGTCCAGCCGCCGATCATGCCGGGCTGGGACGGCTACGACATAAGGGGCCGGCTGGCCAGGGCGTTCACGGAACACACGGGCGCGCCGGCCGTCCCGGTCCTGGTGGACAACGACGCGAACCTGCTGGCGTACGGGGAGCAGCGCACGGGATACCCGGACTGCTCGGCGTTCGTCCTCGTGAAGGTCTCGACGGGTATCGGCGCCGGGGTCGTGGTGGACGGCTCCATCTACCGGGGCATCGACGGCGGCGCCGGGGACATCGGCCACATCAGGGTGGGCGCGGAGGCGCAGTGCCGGTGCGGTTCGTACGGCTGCCTCGCCGCCGTCGCCAGCGGCGGCGCCGTGGCCCGGCGGCTCGCGGAGGCGGGGATCCCGGCCTCCTCCGGCTCGGACGTGCGCGACCTGCTGGCCTCGGGCCACCCGGAGGCCGCCGCCCTGGCGCGGGAGGCCGGCCGCCAGGTCGGCGACGTGCTGGCGACGGTCGTGACCCTTCTCAACCCGGGCGTCCTGATGATCGCGGGCGACCTGGCGGGCACCTCGTTCCTCACCGGCGTACGCGAACTGCTCTACCAGCGGGCGCTGCCCCGCTCCACCGCTCATCTGGACGTCGTGACGTCACGGCTGGGGGAGCGGGCCGGGCTGATCGGGGCCGGTGCGCTGGTCGTGGAGCACCTGTACGCGCCGGAGCGGGCGGAGGAGCGGTTGCTGGCGCTGGGCGTGTGACCGGCGCGTTTCCGGCGGGTTCTGGTGTCCGCCGCCGCGTCCGCATGGTGAACTCGGGCGGTCTGTGGGAGCGTGATTCTCGCCACCCTTGATAAGGGTTGCGCTCAGATGAGCGGATCATGGGCGATTGCAATTCTCCAAGGGGTGGCACTGGGTGCCACCCCTTGATCGTTCATCGATCGAAATCAAACGTGCAGGATGTCCGCTCACCTGAGCGGAAAGGTGCGGTACTGAGCGGTCTTGCGTTCAAGAAGTGAAAACATCGCCCGGTCTTCGCTTGCCAAGCTTTGACTTTCGATCCGGTGGCAGACGACTGGTTACGGGCGCATGACACGCAAGCAGACGTACCCAGGCGCCTTCGATCTGGGTATGTTCCTGGCCGTCAGGGCAGCCACCGAGTCCTCGAGGGAGTCGAGACCCGTGTCGGAAAACAAAGATCCCCATGGTGTGAAGTTCGTTTACGACTTCACCGAGGGAAACAAGGACCTCAAGGACCTCCTGGGTGGCAAGGGCGCGAACCTCGCCGAGATGACCAACCTGGGGCTTCCCGTTCCCCCGGGCTTCACGATCACGACGGAAGCCTGCAAGGTCTACCTCGACAGCGGCGAGGAGCCGGTGGCACTGCGTGACGAGGTGAGTGCGCACCTCGACGCCCTCGAAGAGCGGATGGGCAAGAAGCTCGGCCAGGCCGACGACCCGCTCCTGGTCTCGGTCCGCTCCGGCGCCAAGTTCTCCATGCCCGGCATGATGGACACGGTCCTGAACATCGGCCTCTCCGACAAGTCGGTACAGGGCCTGGCCAAGCAGGCCGGCGACGACCGCTTCGCGTGGGACTCCTACCGCCGCCTCATCCAGATGTTCGGCAAGACGGTCCTCGGCGTCCACGGCGAGCTCTTCGAGGAGGCCCTGGACGCGGCGAAGGAGGCCAAGAAGGTCACCGTCGACACCGACCTGGAGGCCGCCGACCTCAAGAAGCTGGTCACCAGGTTCAAGAAGATCGTCAAGACCGAGGCCGGCCGGGACTTCCCGCAGGACCCGCGCGAGCAGATGGACCTCGCCATCAAGGCGGTCTTCGAGTCCTGGAACACCGACCGGGCCAAGCTCTACCGTCGCCAGGAGCGCATCCCCGGCGACCTCGGCACCGCGGTCAACGTCTGCTCGATGGTCTTCGGCAACCTCGGCCCGGACTCCGGCACCGGCGTCGCCTTCACCCGCGACCCCGCCTCCGGCCACCAGGGCGTCTACGGCGACTACCTCCAGAACGCCCAGGGCGAGGACGTGGTCGCGGGCATCCGCAACACGGTCCCGCTGGCCGAGCTGGAGAACATCGACAAGAAGTCGTACGACCAGCTGATGCAGATCATGGAGACGCTGGAGAACCACTACAAGGACCTCTGCGACATCGAGTTCACGATCGAGCGCGGTCAGCTGTGGATGCTCCAGACCCGCGTCGGCAAGCGCACCGCAGGGGCCGCCTTCCGTATCGCGACCCAGCTGGTGGACCAGGGCCTGATCGACGAGACGGAGGCCCTCCAGCGGGTGACGGGCGCCCAGCTCGCCCAGCTGATGTTCCCCCGCTTCGACGAGCAGGCGAAGGCCCAGCCGGTCGGCCGTGGCATCGCGGCCTCGCCGGGCGCGGCGGTCGGCAAGGCCGTCTTCGACTCGTACACCGCCGTGAAGTGGTCCCGCTCGGGCGAGAAGGTCATCCTGGTCCGCCGTGAGACCAACCCCGACGACCTGGACGGCATGATCGCGGCGGAGGGCATCCTCACCTCCCGCGGCGGCAAGACCTCCCACGCGGCCGTCGTCGCCCGCGGCATGGGCAAGACGTGCGTGTGCGGCGCGGAGGACCTGGAGGTCGACACCAAGCGCCGCCGCATGACGGTCCCCGGCGGCCACGTGGTCGAGGAGGGCGACGTCATCTCCATCGACGGCTCGTCCGGCAAGGTCTACCTGGGCGAGGTCCCGGTGGTCCCCTCCCCGGTCGTCGAGTACTTCGAGGGCCGGATGCACGCGGGTGCCCATGACGCCGGCGAGTTGGTCGAGGCGGTCCACCGCATCATGGCCTTCGCGGACCGCAAGCGTCGTCTCCGGGTCCGGGCCAACGCCGACAACGCCGAGGACGCCCTGCGCGCCCGCCGCTTCGGCGCCCAGGGCATCGGCCTGTGCCGCACCGAGCACATGTTCCTCGGCGACCGCCGCGAACTGGTGGAACGCCTGATCCTGGCCGACACGGAGGAAGACCGGGAGGAGTCCCTGCGGGCCCTCCTCCCCCTCCAGAAGAAGGACTTCGTCGAACTCTTCTCGGCGATGGACGGCCTCCCGGTCACGGTCCGCCTCCTCGACCCGCCGCTGCACGAGTTCCTCCCGGACATCACGGAACTCTCGGTCCGCGTGGCCCTCGCCGAGTCCCGCCAGGAGCCCCACGAGAACGAACTCCGCCTCCTCCAGGCGGTCCACCGCCTGCACGAGCAGAACCCGATGCTGGGCCTGCGCGGGGTACGCCTGGGCCTGGTCATCCCCGGCCTGTTCACGATGCAGGTCCGCGCCATCGCCGAGGCCGCCGCGGAACGCAAGAACGCGAAGGGCGACCCCCGTGCGGAGATCATGATCCCCCTGGTCGGCACGGTCCAGGAGCTGGAGATCGTCCGCGAGGAGGCCGACCAGGTCATCGCGGAGGTGGAGGCGGCGACGGGCACCAGCCTCAAACTCTCCATCGGCACGATGATCGAACTCCCGCGGGCGGCCCTGACGGCCGGCCAGATCGCCGAGGCGGCCGAGTTCTTCTCCTTCGGCACGAACGACCTGACCCAGACGGTCTGGGGCTTCAGCCGCGACGACGTCGAGGCGAGCTTCTTCACCGCATACCTGGAGAAGGGCATCTTCGGCGTCTCCCCCTTCGAGACGATCGACCGGGACGGCGTCGGCTCCCTGGTCGCGGCAGCCGCGAAGGCCGGCCGCGCCACCCGCCCCGACCTGAAACTGGGCGTCTGCGGCGAACACGGCGGCGACCCGGAGTCGGTCCACTTCTTCCACGAGGTAGGCCTGGACTACGTCTCCTGCAGCCCGTTCCGCATCCCGGTGGCCCGCCTGGAGGCGGGCCGCGCGGCAACGCAGTCGGCGGGCAGCGACCACCGCTGACGTCTCCCGACAGGAGGCCGCCGGGCCTCCGTTGAACCCCGGGTCCGCCGTCCGTCCCCGACCCTCAAGACCGATGGACGGCGGCCCCGGCACGCAAGAAGAGGGGCGGCACCCTGTGCGGGGGTGCCGCCCTTCTGTGCGTCGTCTGCGGAGACTGCCAAGGCGCGTCGCTGACCAGGCTAAATAGCGTTTTCCGGCGTTGGCTGCCGTTGCACTCGCCTGAAGCCGCTGTGCCCTCGTTGTGCCCTCCGGCGGGCAGCTTCACAGGCTGCACCGGCAGTAGAGATGGGCGCCCGCCATCCGTGCCCGGAACGCCAGGGCTGTGAACGTGCCAACCGTGTCCTTGGCATCGAGGTAGTCCGCGAAGCCGACCTCCTCGATCTCGTACCACTGGGCCGCCACCATCGGGACGGCGTCCTCGGGGAGGGCGGCAAGGATGTCCCGCCAATGATCGGGGAGTTGCTGGAGGACCAGGCCCGTGCCCCAGGGGGAGTCGAGGTCGGTGGGCTCGTCCTCGGGGTACGGCGGTTCGGGCCAGACCAGTTCCGGCGCGTCCTGCTGATCGGCGAAGGGTATGCCCTCGGCGTAGGCGACCAGTTGGCCCAGGACGACGTTCGGGTCCAGGCTCTTCGCGTCGATCCAGTCCGCGCCCGTCTCCTCCAGCGACGTCCCGCGGAGCCAGTCGCCGTCGGGTCCGATGGCCTGGTTCACCGCCGTGGTGTGGTCCGCTGCGTGGAAGTAGTCGTACAGCACACCCATGTCGGCCTCCGTCGTTCGCCGTGTCCTGGGCTCAAGTAGAGCAGGCGACACCGACACCGGGCCGGTGGAGCGGTTTCCCTTCGCTTGCGGCCTGGTGGGGGACCAGGAGAGCTGAGCCCGAACCCGGGCGCCCAGAGACGGCCCGGACTTACCTCCGGACCGCACGGCCTCCGGACCGCACGGCCTCCGGGCCCGGATTCTGCTGCACGCGATCCGGCGCGCGGCGCCTGGTCCGGGCATGATGACCAGCGTGCGTGGGGACAGGGAAGATCGCGAGCACGGACGGTACACGCTGACGGAGACGGAGCACGGCTACGTCCGGGGCGTGTGCGACGCAGTGGACGGCCTCTTCGGGGAGCCTCGGCGCGGGACGTATGAACTGTTCGGCTGGGCAGCGGAAGGCGCCGATGTACGGGGCTGGGCCGGCAGCCGGGTATGGCTGGTGCCGGACGACTTCAACGGAGTGTGGCCACGGCTCCGTGCCGCCCGGAAGGCAGAAGGTCGACGGCGAGGTGGAAGCACACCTCGGCGCTCAGTGCGAACAGGGCCATCAGCAGTGAGTCGAGGGTCTTGCCGTTGGCGAGAAAGCTCCCACCGAACACAGCGGCACCGCTGACCAGGAGCGCCCCGAGCACGGTCCAGAAGGCGACCGCGCGCTGCCGGAGCAGCACGGCGCGCGCTGCCGCGACGATCGACAGCAGGACGAGCGTGAGGCCGAGCGCTGCGTGCACGGCGAGGGCGAGGGTGCCGTGTCCGACCGCCCAGGCGAGGCTTTCGTAGGCACTGATGCGATGGGCCCCCGCCCGAGAGCCCCGATGGCGAGCCGGATAGAGGCCGTAGAGATTGATGACCAGGCCGACCCCCGCCTGCACAAGCACCAGAAAGCCGGTGGCGAGCAGGAGGCGGCGGACGGCACTGGGGGCGGCCATGAGAAGACCATACACAGAGTGACTGTCGAATGCAGAAAGTGACAATACTGGCGGGTGTGATGCATGCCGGGACACCGGCCTGGACGTTCGACCGCGCGGAAGTTCGGGATCACCCCTCGGGCGCGTCGTAACTGCCGTGCCACTTCTGCCAGTCCATGCGCGGGACCTTACGAGAGCCGGACGACCGCTCCAGCGGATATTCGTGGACGAGGAGGAGCACGACCCTGGACCGGCCGGTCCGAGGAACAGCGGGGAACGGCGGGCAGCCGGGACTCGTGCTCGGCCCGGCGCGCTGCTTCCATGAACGCGTCATCGCCCTTGCAGGTGCGGTCGGCCCGTCAGAGCAGCCCGAGGTCGCCGAGTTCCTTGTACAGGTCGGCGCGTGCGGAATCGGAACCGGGGCCGGAACCGGGGCCGGGCTGTGGGGTGTTGTCGCCGGGCGGGGTCCGGGGAGTGATGTCGCCGGTGGCCGGCCGGGGTGCGCGGCGGTCGCGGAAGAGCCAGGCTCCGGCCAGGCCCCCGAGCAGCCCGCCGAGGTGGCCGAGCCAGCTCACGCCCGGTGTGCCGGGGACGGCCACGGTGAGGAGGTAGGCGAAGGACGCGCCCATGACGATCCCGACCAGCGTGTCGATCAGGTGCCGGTCGAAGAGTCCCCGTACGACGACGTAACCGAAGTATCCGAAGATCAGGCCGCTGGCGCCGACCGTCGCGACGTTGCCGTGCTCGAAGAACCAGACCACCAGGCCGCTGCTCAGCGCGATCAGCAGGGTCAGTCCGAGGAACCGCACCACCCCTCGGTAGGCGGCGAGGAACCCGAAGACGAACAGGGGGCCGGAGTTGCTCTCGATGTGCGCCCAGCTCCAGTGCAGCAGCGGAGCGACCAGCATGTCGGGCAGGGTGCCGACGTCGCCGGAGACCACCGCGTAGTCCCGTGCGAGGGCGTAGTGGTCGGCCCAGTTGGCCAGTTGCACGAGCCAGACGACCGCGAGCAGGCCGAACATCACGAAGAACGCCTTCCGCGCCTCCGCGATCATCTGCTCGGGACTCATCGGTACCGGGCCGGTCCGGTTCCTGTTCGGCGCATCCATGGCGGCTCCCCCTCGAACGGATGTCGCGTCCCCACCACGGCGCACTCTACGGCAGCCCGGTGACAGGAGCCGGGGTGCCGTCACGGGGCCACAGGGCCGGCTCCGCCCACAGGTCCGCCGGTACGACGCCGACGGAGCGGCCGTGCTCGTCGAGCAGGCGGCCGAGGAGTTTGTCCTGGCGCAGGGTGACGACCCGGTCCGCGATGTCCAGGGTCGGGTGGGTCGTCGCCAGGTGGGTCTCCAGGCGCAGGATGTCGCTGACCGAGTGCAGGGTGGCCTGGAGGATGAGGTTCTGGGGGCCGCTGATGGCGGCGCAGTTACGGGTCTCGGGGAGGCGGATGAGGGCCTGGCCGATCTCGGGGAGGTCCGCGGGCGGCACCCTGGCCCAGAAGGTGACGGCGACCGGCCAGCCGCCGAGGGGGCGGGCGAAGTCGCAGCGGAAGCGGAGGAGGCCGTGGCGGATGAGGGCCTCGACGCGGCGTTTGGCGGTGGACAGGCTGACGCCGAGGTCCCGTGCCAGGGTCTGGTAGGGCGCGCGGCCGTCGTGGGCGAGGCGGACGGCGAGGGCACGGTCGACTGAGGCGAGCTGCCGGTGGGCGGCGGCGGTGGCCCTGGCGGTGGCCCTTGCGGTGGTGGTGGCCCGGGCGGACGGGGGCGGGGCCGTCAGCCGGGCGCGTTGGGCCGGAGCCAGGGCGGCGATGCGCCAGCGGCCGCCCTCGGTGAACATGTGGGTGACGATCCGGGACCGTACGGCGGTGATGCCCGGCAGGCGGGGGAGCAGGTCGAGGGTGTAGCGGGACAGAGCCGGCAGGTCGCGGGTGGCGACGGTGGCGAGGATGTCGTGGCCCGAGGCCGTCCGCTCGATCGTCACCATGTGGGGGTGGGCGCCCAGGGCCCCGGCGACCCGGGCCGTGGTTCCCGGAGCGCAGTCGATCACGACGTACGCCACGCAGATCTGCTCCAGCAGGCGCGGGCCGGGGGAGAAGCCGACCCAGGCCGCGCCCTGCGCGGTGAGGCGGTGGAAGCGGCGGGCCACCGTGACCGGGTCGACGCCCAGGGCGCGGCCGAGCTCGGTCCAGGAGGCCCGCGGACTCAGCTGCAGCGCGTTGACCAGCGCCAGCTCGTCCTCGCTCAGCATGGCCGGTACGGCCGGTACGGCGGCAGCATCCTGCGTCTGTCCGCCGTCAGAGCCGGAATCCTGCGTTTCGAAGCCGTCGTGCGCCACTCTCCCATTGTGTACTTCTGTGTACTTCGAGGGGGCCCGCATCCCGCGGGCGCAGTCGTGAGGAAGGGCCGGATCATGGCGTTCGCCGACTACCAGAACGAGATCTACCTCGACGGGCTGCGCGGCGTGGTGCCGCGGTTCCCGATGTCGTACGACGATCTGGAGCCGCTGGCCCAGGCCGCGCTGCCGGCGTCGGTGCGCTCGTACGTCGCGGGCGGGGCCGGCGACGAGCGGACGCAGCGGGCCAACGTCGCCGCGTTCGAGCGCTGGGGGCTGGTGCCGCGCATGCTGGTGGGGGCCACGGAGCGGGATCTGTCCGTCGACCTGTTCGGGATGCGGCTGCCCTCGCCGCTGTTCATGGCCCCGGTCGGGGTGGTCGGGCTGTGCGCGCAGGACGGCCACGGTGACCTCGCCGTCGCCCGCGCCGCCGCCCGTACCGGCGTGCCGATGGTCGCCTCCACGCTGACCGTGGACCCGCTGGAGCAGGTGGCCGCCGAGTTCGGCGGTACTCCTGGCTTCTTCCAGCTCTACACCCCCACCGACCGCGAACTGGCCGAGAGCCTGGTGCACCGGGCCGAGAAGGCCGGGTTCAAGGGGATCGTGGTCACCCTGGACACCTGGATCACCGGCTGGCGGCCGCGTGACCTGAGCGTCAGCAACTTCCCGCAGCTGCGCGGGAACTGCCTGGCCAACTACACCAGCGACCCGGTCTTCCGCGCCCGTCTCGGCAAGAACCCGGAGGACGACCCGCAGGCCACCGTCGCGCTCTGGGCGGGGATCTTCGGCAACCCGCTCACCTGGGACGACCTGCCCTGGCTGCGGTCGATCACCGACCTGCCGCTGATCCTCAAGGGCGTCTGCCACCCCGAGGACGTACGCCGGGCCAAGGACGCCGGGGTGGACGGCATCTACTGCTCCAACCACGGCGGCCGCCAGGCCAACGGCGGCCTGCCCGCCCTCGACGCGCTGCCGGAGGTGGTCGAGGCCGCCGACGGCCTGCCCGTCCTGTTCGACTCCGGTGTCCGGACGGGAGCCGACATCATCAAGGCGGTCGCACTGGGCGCCACCGCCGTGGGCGTCGGCCGTCCCTACGCGTACGGCCTCGCCCACGGCGGTGAACCCGGCCTCGTCCACATCCTGCGGGCGCTGCTCGCCGAGGCCGACCTGATCATGGCCGTCGACGGCTACCCGACCCTCGCGGACCTCACCCCGGAGGCGCTCCGACGGGTCCTCTGACCAGCACGGCCATGCCGTCGACCGGTCAGTCGGTGCCGGCCGTGACCTGCTCCCAGCGGGCGTACTCGTCCATCAGCCCGGCGAAACGGCCGCGCACCATCTCCAGGCCGGCGGTGGCCACCGCCAGGTGCAGCGGGGGCGCGTCGGTGCCGGTCACGTCGGCGACGGCCGCCATGGACTTCACCAGGTTGCCGCGCACCGCCTGCTCGGAGAACTCGGCCATGGTGGCGTAGGCGGGCGCGTAGTCCGGGATGGAGGTGGCGGGGAGCTTCGCGTTGCCCTCGAAGCCGGTGTCGAAGCCCGCCGGTTCGACCAGGGTGACGTGGATGCCGAGCGGGGCGAGCTCCAGGGCCAGGCCCTCCGTCAGGTTCTGCACGGCGCTCTTGGAGGCGCAGTACACGGCCATCGTGGGCAGGCTGACGTGGCCGCCCATGGAGCCGATGTTGAGGATGTGGCCCGAGCGGCGCTCCCGCATGTGCGGGAGGACGGCCTGGACCACCTGGACCAGGCCCACCACGTTGGTCTCCAGCTGGTCGCGCAGCTGGTCGGCGCTGATCTCCTCGACGGCGCCGACCTGGCCGTAGCCGGCCGCGTTGACCAGGGCGTCGACGGCGCCGAAACGGTCGACGGTCGCCTTGACGGCCTGCTCGATGCCGGCGCGGTCGGTGACATCGAGGCGGGTGACCAGGACGTTGCCGAGGCCGGCGAAGGCCGGGTTGGCCCTGGCGGTGTCACGCATGGTGGCCGCCACGTTCCAGCCGCGCGCGGCGTACTCGAAGGTGAGCGCCTCTCCCATGCCGGTGGAGGCGCCGGTGATCAGAACGGTCTTGCTCATGATGCTCTCTCTCGTGCTCTCGTGCTCTCGTGTGCTGCGGCCCCCCGCTAAACAGAATCAACAAAACATGTATAGCACGCCCAGTCGGTATGGTGTGCCTATGACCGCGACCCGAGGGGACACCCAGCGCCGCGAGCAGGTGCTCGCGGCGGCGCTCACCGTTTTCGCCACGTTCGGCTATCGCAAGACGTCGATGGACGCCGTGGCCCGGGCCGCCGACATCTCCCGCCCCGGCCTGTACTTCCTCTTCTCCGGCAAGGAGGAGCTGTTCCGCGAGACCATGCGGCAGGAACTGGACCGGGCGCTGGCGGACGTCCGTACGGCACTGGCCGCGCCCGGCGCGGACCTCGGTGCCCGCCTGGTGGCCGCGCTCGATGCGAACCTCGGCCGGTACGTCGGCACCCACCTCAACGAGGGCGTCGACGAACTGCTGGAGCACGGGACCGCACAGCTCCACGACATGTACGACGACTACCGGGACGCCTTCCTCGACACGCTCGCGGCGGCGATCGCCGACTCCGGGCGGACGCCGGCCGGCGACGTCACGCCCCACCAGATCGCCGAGGTCCTGCAGGCGGCCGGCGAGGGCTGGAAACACCGCGTCCCCGACCGCACGGAGTTCGTGACCAAGCTGGGCGTGGCGGTCGGGGTCGCGTTGCGGCCGTAGGGCTTGCACGGCTGGATCGCGCACCGCGTCCGACCGAAACCGCACGGGGCGTTTCGGCGCGTTTCGGCCGCTGTCTGGTTTTGGGTCACCTGATGTGGTGGCGATCTGGGCGACTGAAGGATTCATCACGTGATCTAGGCGCTACTTTCTGTAACTCCGGCTGGCAGCGGGCCTGCTGGAGTACTGGGAGAGGTAGCGCGTGAAGAAGGTAGTGATGGGTGCCGTCGCGGCCGGGGTCTTTCTCGCGGGGGCGGGGACGGCTGTCGCCTCGTCCTGGCAGAGCCTGCAGGAAACGAGGGCGAACGGTGCCGTCCTCCTGCAGGGGCGTTACCAGTTCAACCCGCCCGAGCGGAACCACGGTTCCTTCGAGTGGACGGGGTACCTGCAGGACGCCGACGCGAACGACCGCAGCAACACCTTCGTGCGGGTCCGCGTCGAAGGGCACGACTGGGTCCGCTACTACGGGGAACAGCGGAAGACGGTCTACATGCACCACTTCAACTGGGAAGGCTCGCAGCGGTACACGGACGACGCCGAACTCGGGGTCTGCGTCGACAAGGGCGCGTTCAAGGTCAACTCCTGTTCGCGCGAGCACCACTACCACATCGAGCACTAGGGCCGGCTGATCCAAGGTGTCCGAAATCCTTGTCGCTCGCGGGGTCGAACTCCGTTACGGCTCCTCGCCGGCTGTCAGAAAAGCCGACATCCTGCTCAGGCGGGGCGAGGTCGCCGCCATCACCGGACCCAGCGGTTCGGGAAAGTCGTCTCTCTTGTACTGCCTGGCCGGGGTGTTGCCCCTGCACGGTGGTGAAGTCCGTCTGGAGGGAAGGAAGCTGGGCGACCTCAGTGACAGCGAACTGAGCGCATTGCGCCGCGACCGGCTCGGGTTCGTCTTCCAGTACGGCGAGCTCCTGCCCGAACTGACCGTGGAGGAGAACGCCGCCCTGCCGCTTCGGCTGGCAGGGCGGCGCAAGGCGCAGGCGCTGGCCGCAGCCGGCGACGTGCTCGGCCGACTGGGTCTGGCGGAGCTGCGTGAGCGGCGGCCTTCGCAGGTCTCCGGCGGCCAGAGCCAGCGGATCGCCGTGGCCCGTGCGCTCGTTCACCGGCCGGCGGTGGTCTTCGCCGACGAGCCGACCGGCGCGCTCGACAGCGTCAACGCGCAGACCGTTCTGCAGGAGTTCCTCACTCTGGCCCGTTCGCAGGGCACAGCGGTCGTACTCGTCACGCACGACGCCGATGTCGCGGCCAGGGCGGACACCCGGTACACCATGGTCGACGGTGTGCTGACCATGCAGGGACGGTCGAGCCGGTGAAGGAACTGTTCCTGGGGCTCCGGCTGCTGTTCGGCAGCGGGCGAGGGAACCGGGTGCGGTTCGCACTCATGACCCTCGGCAGCTCGATCGGGGTCTGCTGTCTGGCCATCGTGCTGACGATTCCCGGCATTCTGGCGGCACAGGACGGCCGAATCACGGCCAGGCAGCCCACTTCCCTGGACTACTACGCGATCTCTGACGCGGGCGGGTATCCACTGGCGCTGGAGCGTGCCGATTCATACGGCTCGCGGCCCCTCACCCGTACGTTCCTGGCCCGGGGGACCAAAGCCGTACCGCCCCCGCCGGGCCTCGAAGCCGTACCGGACGGCGGACAGGTCTTCGTCTCTCCGGCGCTCCACGAAGTGCTGCGCAAGGAACCGGAGCTGGCCCGGCGCCTGCCCGGGCGAGAGGCCGGACTGATCGGGCCGCAGGGGCTGGCACGTCCGGACGAACTCCTCGCCTACGTGGGCATGAGCAGGGACGACCTCCGGGGCGGCTATCACTTCACCGGGTTCGGGAAAGAAGCACCGCTGCCCATCCTGGACCCCTCGGCGGTCGACAACCTGCGCTATGCGATGGGCTTCATCGTTCTGCTGCCGCTTGCCGTCTATCTCTCGGTGTGCGCACGCCTGTCCGGCGCGGAGCGAGCCCGGCGACTCGCTGCGCTGCGCCTGCTGGGGATGAGCATCAAGGAAGTACAGCGGGTGAACGCCGCCGAGACAGTGGCGGCGGCAGCGATCGGCGCCTTCCTCGGACTGGGCGAGTACTGGCTCCTGAACCAACTCGGCGCTCGTATCGGACTTCCCGGGTTCACCTGGTATCCGGATGACGGCGCGCTGTGCGGATCCACCCTTGTGGCATGTCTGGTCGGCTGCCCGGCCCTCGCCTGGTTCGTGGGACGCGCCGGCGCGCGGAACGCGGCGGCGAATCCGCTCGCCGTCCGCAGGGCCGCCGTGGCGAAGGCCCCTTCGTCCTGGGGCTTCCTTCCGCTGCTCGCGGGGTCCGGCATCGCTACGGGATACTGCGTCGCCGGCGCAACAGGGCATGTACCGGCCGGGTCCCTTCCCACGGTGCTCATTCCGTTGTCGGTAGTCCTCATCGGCGTCGGCCTGGTGGCGGCCCTTCCACCGCTGTGCCGCCTCCTCGCCCGGAGAGTGGCCCGGTCCACCCGTTCACTCGCGCTCGGCCTCGCCATGCGACGCAACGAGGCCGAGCCGGGCGGTGTGCTGAGGGTGACCGCCGGCCTGGTCCTGCTGGTCTATGTGGCGTCACTGGCTCAGGGGGCGGTCGTCCAGATGAACGAATCAGCCAAGCCGGTGTCCCCGGTCATGACCATCGACGTGCCCACCAAGGGACTCAGCGCGGCCCAGGAGCGGTCCCTCGTACGGCTGCCGGGCACGAACACCCACGTCGTCACAGTGCCGTCGGACCGCCCCGGTGCCCCAGAAGGCCCCGGTGTTCCAGAAGAAACCTCGTCGCCCAGTCTCGTCCTGGCCACATGCGCCCAGCTCCGCGATGTGGTGTCGCTGCTCGGTGGGTGCGTGGACGGGCAGCCACTGCGGCTTCGGAATCCCGAACTGACCGAGAGCGAGATGCCGTATCCCAGCGGGAGACTTTTCCTCCCACTGGTGGGCGGGCACCGTGGGCCGACCTTCACCGCACCGCGGAAAACCGTCTGGTACCACGACTCGTCGGCCCTCGGGGCGGTCGACGTCGGATCGATTCTCATCCCCCCGTCCATGGTGCCCAGCGGCGCCCGGCCAGAGGGAGCCACCTTGAAGCTCGTGAGCGCCTCGGACCCGGACACGGTTCGCAGAGTCCTCGACGGCATCAGCCGCGTCTCCCCGATCGCCGATCCGACTACCGTTGGTCTGAACGTCGAAGCCCTGCAGGAGACCGCCATCGTGGCGACTCTGCTTGGCGTCGCGATGGTCCTCGGACTGGTCATCGCCGTCGCCGCCTTCCTGGTGGCCGCCGCGGACCGCGCCGTCGAACGCCGTCCCCAGGTCACCGCCCTCTCCCTGCTCGGCGCCCGCCGCAGCACCCTGCGGGCCGTGCAGGTCACGCAGGTTCTGCTGCCGTTGGGTGTGGGCCTGCTACTGGCCGTGGCCGTCGGGCGGATGGCCGAGTCCGGGTATCTGGTCTATTGCCAGGGCGCGACCTTCTGGGACGGCGCCGGGCTTCCTCTCCTCCTCGTCGGCACGCTGGGTGTGATGGGTGTCGCCGCGTTGGGGGCGGTGCCGCTCGTCGGGCGGCGGATCGATCCGGAGTTGATCCGGCGGGACTGAGGGATGGGGGAGGCGGGGCCCGTGGGGTGGGCGCCGTCGCCTTTCGGTGCCCCGGGTCTGTGCCGGAACGGCGGCTCGCGGAAACCGTGTTGAGGGGGTGTGCCGTCCTGCGGAAGGCTCCGTGGTCATGGAGTTCTTCTGTTACCACCGTGACCGTGCCGGCTCCGCGGCGTTGCGTGCGGAGCTGGTGGAGGACCACTGGGCCTACATGGACGGTTACGCGGCCGAGTTGATCGCCCGGGGGCCGACGTTCGGGGTGGGCGGCGAGGTGCCGACCGGGAGTGTGCACGTCGTCGACCTGCCCGGCCCCGCCGCTGCCCGCGCGTTCGCCTTCGACGAACCGAACTACCAGGCCGGCGTGTACCGGGACGTGCTGCTACGGCGGTGGCGCAATCTGCTGGGGCGCACCATGTGGGAGTTCCCCGGCGGCCGCACCGGCGGCGACCGGTATCTGGTGCTGGGCCTGGAGCCGGTACGGGCAGCCGACGGCGCCGTCACCGATCCCGGCCTGCCGCCCGGCACCGACCGCGACGACCTGGTCGCCTTCGGTCCGCTGCTGTCCGACGACGGCGCCACCTGGGTCGGTACGGCGGCGCTGGTCCGGGCCTCGGACCGGGAGCGGGCACTGGGCGTGCTGGATCCGGTCCGGTACGCGGGCGTCGAGGTGCACGAATGGGAGTTCGGCGGGCGGCGGTGACGAGGTGGTGAACCACGGGTGGGCGTCTATGCGGTGAGGGGAAACAGACAGAACTCATTGCCCTCGGGGTCCGCGAGCACCGTGTGATCGGCATGGCGTGCGCGCACCGTCGCGCCGAGGTCGGTCAGCCGTAGCGTCTCGGCCTCCATGTCGGCGGCCGTGACGTCCAGGTGCACGCGGTTCTTCACGCGCTTCTGCTCCGGCACCAGTTGGAACCACAGGCGGGGGCCCCTTCCCGACACCGGTTCGAGCAGGACCGTCGGGTCGTCCTCGGGGCCGTCGAAGCCCAAAGCGCGGAGGCGGGCCAGCTCGGCCTCGTCATAGGGGGCTACGGCGTAGTCGTCCAGGGTCGCCGCCCAGAAACGGGCCGCCGATGCCGGGTGGGCGGAGTCGAAGACCATGTCGCGAAGATGGGCCATGGGGGAATCCTGCATGGTCCGCCCCTGCGCGCCGCCTTCAGACGACCAGTGACTCCGCCAGTCTGTCGGCGAATTCCGTGATGAGGTCGCGTCGGGGGCCATTGCGTGCGATGCGGAAACCGTGTCGGCGGCCCCAGAGCGCCGCGTGGACGGCGTGGAACTGGGCCCAGCGGCGGACGCGTTCGCGGTCGAGCTGGGCTGCTTCGGCGAAGACGTCCAGGAGGCGGCGGGCGGCCTTCGGAAGGTCGTCGGCCTGCATGAGGTTCAGGGCGCGGGACTTGAGGAGTGTGCCGCCGTCGTACGCCGGGTCTCCCGCGTAGCCCTTCGGGTCGACCGCCAGCCACGGCTCCCGGTCCGCCCGCAGGATGTTGCGGGCGTGCAGGTCGCCGTGGACGAGGGTGTCCGGCTGGGCCCGGCCCAGTTCGCGGGCCGTGGCGACGGCCGCGTCCACAGCGCGGGGCGGCAGTGTGTGGGACAGGCCGGCGGCGTTCTCGCGCAGCTCCGCCGCCCATTCGTCGGCGCGGTCCCGGAGCCGGGGCAGGCCCGGTGGTGCCGGGACGGCCAGGCGGTGGTTCAGGCGGCCCGCGATCGTCATCACCGTCTCGTCGTCGGACTCCAGCGCCGCCAGCGTCGACGTGCGGGCCCGTTCCAGGAGGAGGGCGAAGCGGGCGTCGTCGCGCCGGTGGAGGCGGACCGCGCCACGGCCCGCCCACGCCTCGAACGCGTCCGGCTCGTGGACGTTGCCGGGGTGGGGGAAGGACACCTTGACGACGCAGGGGCGGGCGTCGGGCCGCTGCCGGACGGGGACGACCACCCCGACACCGCCGTGCGTCACCTCGCCGTCGGGTACGCAGTCCCAGCGTTGCAGCAAGTCCTCGACAATGGAGGGGAGTTCGGTGATCCATCTTGCTCCGCGGTCACCCTCGCGGTCGATCGTGCCCCGCACCAGCGCCTCCGGAATGCCGACCATCCTGGCACCCTACGCGCCGGCCGGGCACGAGCGCGGGAACCGGACGGTCGCCGAAGTGGCGTCCGCGGACCCCGGGTTCGGCCCGCGCGGCCGTGACGGGACTCGGCCGTGAGGGCTAGAGCGAGCCGCCGCCGTCCACCACCAGGTCCGTTCCCACCACCGACGCCGCTGCGTCGGACGCCAGGTACAACACGGCCGCCGCGATCTCCTCCGTCGACGAGACCCGGGCGAGGGGGAGGGCGGTCCGTACCCGCTCGGCGCGGTCCTGTTCCGTCTCGCCCGCGCGCAGGGACATCGGTGTGGCCGTCGCCCCGGGGCTGACGACGTTGATGCGGACGCCGTCCCGGACGTGGTCCAGCGCCGCGCCCCGGCTCAGGGCCGTCACCGCGGCCTTCGTCGCCGAGTAGGCGGCGGCGCCGGGAGACGTGGTGTGGATGCCGAAGGTGGAGGAGACGGTGACGATCGCGCCGCCCGTCGGCTGGGTGCGCATCCGGCGGATCTCCGCCTGCAGCGCCAGGTGCACGCCGGTGACGTTGACCGCCAGCTGCTCGTGCCAGTCGGCCTCCGGAAGCTCGGCCAGCGGTGTGCCGCCCCGGAAGGTCCCCGCGTTGTTCACCGCCACGTCCAGCGAGCCGAAGTGCTGCACGGCGGCCGCCACCAGTGTCTCCGCGTCCCCCGCCCGCGACACGTCGCCCGGCACCGCCAGCGCCTCGCCGCCCCGCTCCTCGATCAGCGCGACCGTCTCCTTCAGGGGCGCCTCGCGACGGCCCGCCACGACCACCCGCGCGCCCTCCGCCGCGAACGCCAGGGCGACGGCCCGGCCGATGCCGCTGCCGGCGCCGGTGACCAGTGCCGTACGACCCGAGAAACGTTCCCCAGTGGCAGTCATGAACGATCTCCCCTTTTCTTGAACGATCGGTTCAGTATCAAGGCGTGAAAAGGACGCTCCCCTCGGCAGGGAGCGTCCGTCAGTCCAGCAGCCGCAGTGCCTGCTCCGCCGCGTCCCGGACCCGGGCCGGGTCCGTCGACGCCTTGCCCACCAGCCGCAGGCCCTGGAGCAGGACCAGCAGGGTGCGGGCGAGGGCCAGGGGGTCGCGGTCGGCGGGCAGCTCTCCCCGGGCCCGGGCCCGGACCAGGGCGGTGTGCAGGACCGTCTCGACGCGGTCCCAGTTCCGCTCGACGCTGCGGGCCGCCGCCGGGTCGTGCGGGGCCAGTTCCGCCGCCGTGTTCGTGACCAGGCAGCCGCGCAGGCGCAGGTCGTCGGCCGCGGACTCGCCGGCGTACTGCCGAACCAGCGCGCGTACGGCCGGCAGGACCGGGCCCGGCCCGGACAGGGCCCGGAGGAGGGGCGGGAGGCGCTCCTCCTGGTAGCGGTCGAGCGCCTTCAGGTACAGGTCGTGCTTGCTGCCGAAGGTCGCGTAGAGACTTGCCCGGCCGATGCCCAGGTGCTCGACCAGGTCGGCCATGGAGGTCGCCTCGTAGCCGCGCCGCCAGAACAGCTCCATGGCTGACAGCAGTGCGGCGTCCGGGTCGAACTCCTTGGTCCTGGCCATGGGACAGAGCCTAGGTTTTTCCGGAACGCTCAGTCAAGAAAGCTCAGGCTGTCCGTACCTCGTACACCGCCACCCGTACCGTCTCGTCGTCCAGGCACTCGCCGGTCTCCAGGTCGAAACGCTGCTTCAGGAGTGGGGAGGCCACGAACGGGCGGCCCTGGTGGGTGCCGGTCAGGCCGCGGGAGAGGACCGCCGCGCCGCCGAACGGGTCGCGGTTGTCGATGGCGTGGAGGCGGTCGGCGCGGTCGCGGAAGACGGCGACCTGGCGGCCGTCCGGGAGGAGCGCGGCCACGCCCCGGCCGGGGGTGAGCAGGCTCAGGTCACAGACGGTGAACCAGCCTTCCGCGAGCTGGAGTTGGACCTTCAGGTCGGTGGTCTCGGGTGCCAGGGTCATCGCTGGGCGCTTCCTTCCAGAACGTCGGC
The DNA here is from genome assembly GCF_042720695.1 of Streptomyces sp. NPDC058457. Lineage (NCBI taxonomy): Bacteria > Bacillati > Actinomycetota > Actinomycetes > Kitasatosporales > Streptomycetaceae > Streptomyces > Streptomyces sp. NPDC058457. Next base: position 172,073 of record NZ_JBHXLU010000002.1, read on the forward strand.
CGGGTCTTCCGCGGGGCGGCGCATGCCGATGGACAGCAGAGGCAGGTCGGGCTTCGTCTGGCCGCGTTCGGGCACGAAGCCGACGACCGGGTCGGGGGTGTCCGGGGCGTTGACGAAGGACACGAACCGGGCGAGCTTCTCCGGGTCGTCGACGGTCGACGCCCACTCGTCGGCGTAGTTGGCGACGTGCGCCGCCATCAGGGACTCCAGCTCCTCGCAGATGCCGAGGGAGTCCTCGACCACCACGTCACGGACGTGGTCCAGGCCGCCCGGGATCCGCTCCAGCCACGTCGACGTGCGCTCCAGGCGGTCGGCCGTACGGATGTAGAACATCAGGAAACGGTCGATCAGACGGACCAGGCCGGCGTCGGTGAGGTCCTGGGCGAGCAGGTCCGCGTGGCGCGGGGTGGCGCCGCCGTTGCCACCGACGTACAGGTTCCAGCCGGCCGCGGTGGCGATGACGCCGAAGTCCTTCGACTGGGCCTCCGCGCACTCGCGGGCGCAGCCCGACACCGCCGACTTGAGCTTGTGGGGGGACCTGAGCCCCCGGTAGCGCAGCTCCAGGTCGATCGCCATCCGGACCGAGTCCTGGACGCCGTAACGGCACCAGGTCGACCCCACACAGGACTTGACGGTCCGCAGGGCCTTTCCGTACGCGTGCCCCGACTCGAAGCCGGCGTCCACCAACCGCGTCCAGATCAGCGGGAGTTGCTCGACGCGCGCGCCGAACATGTCGATCCGCTGGCCACCGGTGATCTTCGTGTAGAGGCCGAAGTCACGGGCGATCTCACCGATCGTGATCAGGCCCTCCGGGGTGATCTCACCGCCGGGGATGCGCGGGACGACCGAATACGAGCCGTTCTTCTGGAGGTTGGCGAGGAAGTGGTCGTTGCTGTCCTGGAGCGCCGCCTGTTCGCCGTCCAGGACGTAACCGCTCGCGCCGATCGTCGGGGCGAGGGACGCGATGATCGACGCCACCGCCGGCTTGCAGACCTCGCAGCCGTCGCCGCCCCGGGCGCCCTCCCGGCCGTAACGGTCGAGCAGGTCCCGGTAGGTGTTGACGCGCAGGGCGAGGACGATCTCGTACAGCTCCTCGCGGGTCTGCGCGAAGCAGCCGCACAGGCCCTTGTCGACCTCGACGCCGGACGCCTCCAGCTCCGCCGTGACCAGCTGACCGAGCACCTTCACGCAACTGCCGCAGCCGGTACCGGCCCTGGTGCACTTCTTCACCTCCGGCACGGTGGTGCAGGAGTGCTCGGTCACCGCGCCGCGGATCGTGCCCTTGCTGACGTTGTGGCAGGAGCAGATGACTGCGTCGTCCGGAAGCGCGGACGGGCCGAGCTGGGCGCCGCCGCTCGCGCCGGCCGGCAGCACCAGCGACTCCGGGGCGACCGGCGGCACCGAACCGGTGAACGCCTTCAGCGTGCCGTACGCGTCCGCGTCGCCGACCAGGATGCCGCCGAGCAGGGTGCCGTCCCGCCCTATGACCAGCTTCTTGTACAAACCCGAACGGGAGTCCGAGTACACGACGTCCAGGCAGTCCCCGGTCGTACCGTGCGCGTCCCCGAAGGAGGCCACGTCCACGCCGAGCAGCTTCAGCTTGGTGGACAGGTCCGCGCCGGTGAAGGCGGCCTCGTCGGAGGCGATCGTCGCCGCGACCGTCTCGGCCTGCTCGTAACCCGGCGCCACCAGGCCGTACACCCGGCCGTCCGCCGCCAGCGCGCACTCGCCGATCGCGAACACGTGCGGGTCGCAGACGGTACGGCACTGCTCGTCGACCGTGATGCCACCGCGCTCGCCGACCGTCAGACCGCAGTCGCGGGCGAGCTGGTCCCGCGGCCGGACACCGGCGCTGAATACCACCATGTCGGTGGCGAGTTCGGAACCGTCGGAGAGCTTCATGCCCGTCACGGCACCTTCGGAGTCGACCACGATCTCCTGCGTGCCGACGCCCGTGTGGACCGTCAGGCCCATCTCCTCGATGGTGCGCAGCAGGGCCGCGCCACCGCCCTCGTCCACCTGCACCGGCATCAGCCTCGGCGCGAACTCCACGATGTGCGACGTGAGTCCGAGCCCCTTCAGCGCGCCGGCCGCCTCCAGCCCCAGCAGTCCGCCGCCGACCACCGCGCCCACGGTCGCCCTCGACCTCGCGTACTCCTCGATCGCGAGCAGGTCCTCGATCGTGCGGTAGACGAAGCAGCCGGTCGCGTCCTTGTGGGGGACCGGAGGCACGAACGGGTAGGAGCCGGTGGCGAGTACGAGCATGTCGTACCTGAATTCCCTGCCGGACCGTGCCGTTACCGTCCTCGTCGCGCGATCGATCGTCTCCGCCGGGTCGCCGACGTACAGCTCGATGCCGTGCGTCTCGATGAACTCCATGTCGGTCATGGAGAGTTCGTCGGGGGTCCGGCCCGAGAAGTACGAGGTGAGGGCGACGCGGTCGTACGCGGGTCGCGGCTCCTCGCACAGCACGACCACGCGGTGCGTGGCGGTCAGGCCGCGCTCGGCGAGCGCCTCGAGGAAGCGCTGGCCGACCATGCCGTGACCGACGAGCACGATCGTGGGGGTGGCCCCGGGGGTGGTGGTCATCAGGAGCCTCCGTCGTTGGTGAGCAGGTGGAGCGGGGGGTGGAGCGGCGGGAAGAGCAGGGAGCGGCGCAGGGGGCGGCCGTACTCTGCGGGCACGTGGTCCGGCGTGTCGTATGCGATCGCCGTGCCGCCGTCCGCACGGCCGGAGCGCGTGGGGCGGGCGGTCGCCCCGGCAGCGGGGTGACGGCGGGTCGGCACCGCGGCGAGCGGCCCCTCGGTGAGCGGCACCCGGCCGTACGTGCGGTGCTCGTCGTCGCCGACGGCTGCCCCGGGCGTCTCGCGCGTCACGGGGATGCCGACGTGGTCACCGGGCCGATGGGCCGCCGTGCGGGACGGGCGCCCGCGCGGCCGGCGTCGATCACCACCACACGCGTATTCGAGGTCATGTCAGGAGCGTGCGTGGCCGACGTTACCCGGCCGCATCACCGCTGTTTCCCACGAGGAACGCTGCCCTCTTCGGGGGTGGGGGGTGGGTGTGAGGGGTCCCTGGGGAGGGACGCTGGGGTCTGTGAGGTGGGGGAAACACGGGGGAGGGGGCCAGCGGCCGGCGGCTTGCGGTCAGCGGCTTCCGGTCAGGTGCGCGAAGACGACGACGTTCCCCTGGTAGCCGGTCGTGCGCGAGTAGCCGCCGCCGCAGGTGATGACGCGGAGCTCGGGGCGTTTCGCGGCTCCGTACACCTTCTCGTCGGGGAAGTCGCGGGCCTGGTAGACCTCCACCGCGTCGACGCTGAACACGGCGACGCCCCTGTCCTGCCGGTCCACCTCGATGGTCGCGCCGCGTCTGAGGGCGCCGAGGTCGTAGAAGACGGCGGGGCCCTCGGTGTTGTCGACGTGCCCGGCGACGATCGCGGTGCCGGTCTCGCCGGGGGTGGTGCCGGCCTCGTACCAGCCGGCGAGGTTCTTCTTCGCGGCGGGCGGGACGTCGAGGCTGCCGGTGGAGGTGAGGGCCAGGCCCATGAGAGGGGCGTTCACGTGGATGGCGGGGATGCGGATGCGGGTGGGCGGGGAAGGCGGCAGCGCGGGGGCTTCGAGGCGTTCCTCGCCGGGGTCGGGGCGGCCCTCGGCGGCGGACGGCTGGGGCGGCGCGGTGTGCGGTCCGATGCCGGGGCCGAGCAGCCACACGCCGGAGCCGAGGGCTATGACGGTCACGGCGGCTATCGCGGTGTCCCCGATCTTGCGCATGTGAACCCCTCTCCCAGAGGTCAGAGCTTCTGACGAGGGGGTAGGGCGCCAGAGATGGTGAGAGCCTCTAACGAACGTGACCCCCTACCCCCTCCGGGCCGCGAGGGGCGTCGGACCCGGAGGGGGTGGGATGTGCGGTACCGGCGACGGACAGCGGAGGGTGTCCGTCAGATCACATCGCCTCTCGCCCGGCGATGCAGGAGCCAGGTACCGCCCGCGGTGGCGACGGCCAGAGCCGTCACGCCCGCCGCGGTCTGCACGGGGTCGGAGCCGAAGGCACCACCGACCCCCGTCTTCACACTGCCGTGGGGCTGCAGCTGCCCCGCGGCCGGCGTCAGTGCCACCACCAGGTCCCCGGTCACCTGCCGGTTCCCCTCGGCGCACTTCGCGACGATCTCGTACGTCCCCGGTTGTGCGCTCGGCGGCACCTGGAACTGCCCGATCGCCTCGCCCTCGTGCGTACTGGGCGCAAGGGTGAACGTGCCGGCGCCGACCGAACTGGCGTCCCCGACCGCCGTTCCCTTCTCGCCGCACACCGCCGTGTTCACGGTGACCTGGCCGCCGGCCGCCGCGGTCGACGGGTACACGTCGAGGCTGCCGGCGGCGCCGCCGTATGCCGGCGCGCCGGAGAGTCCGGCCGTGGCCACGGCCAGCGCGGTCCCGGTCAGCAGACGGGCGGTGCGTCGCATGGTGCTCCCTCGGTCGAGGTCGTCCACTCCCTTGCTCTACCGAGGTAAAAGCCAACCGCCCGGCCCCGCTCTCTGAGGCACCGTCAGTTTTGGGATGAACGGGTGTCACGGCGGACGACCAGGAGGCCCGTTGAGGGGGAATACGGGCAGGTCAAGGGGGTTGCACAGGCACCGGTATGAAGAACACATGAACGGCGGGTCCCGGGGGGAACGAACGGGTGACCTCCCGCCCGCGGCGGCTCCCTGCGCCCGCGGCGGCCGCAGCGGGCGGTCGTCCAGGACCACCTCCGGGAGGTACCGGAACTTCGCCTCCCGGCGTGCCCTCACCCCTGCGCCGTCATGTCGGCCCGGGTGTGCTCGTCGGCGAGATCGTCGTGTTCGGCGACGGCCTCCGGGTCTGCGGGCACTCGGGCGGGGCGACGGGCTCGATTTTCGGAGCGGCCCGGCTGGGCCGGCAGCGGTGAACGCGTCGACGGGGGCGATCCCGGTGGACCTCGCGGGCGTCGCCTCGGCCTGATGGCGCCGTCCGGCAGGCCGGCATCCCCCGCGATATCGCGCGACCCTCGGCACCTTCCCGTCGGCGACGGTGACACAGGGGGGCGGTCGTCACGTCTCCTGACAGAGGGTGACGGCCGGTCATCACACGAACGGCGGCTGACCCGCGAGCCCGCCCCGCCGCGCAAGCAGCCCGGCGGGGCTCGGGGATTGACCCCGGCGATCGCTTTTCGATACAGGAAGTGCCCATATCTGCACGGGAGTTCACGTCATGGACATCTATCGTTCCGCGGGCTAGCGTGATCACGAACCACCACATCAGCTGAGTGATCAGTAGAGGGTGATGCAGTTGCGCGAGAGAACCGAGGACAGCGGGGCATCCGCCGTCAGTCGTCGCACTCTCCTCCGAACCGGTACGGGCATAGCGGCCGCCGCGGTGAGCGGCGGCCTTTCCGTGTTTGCGGCTCAGCCGGCGTCCGCTGTCGTGGGGACGTCGCAGCGCTTCGTTCTCGGCGGGGCCGGCGGGAACTTCTTTGTGAACGCCCCGCTCCACCAGCCCTACTGGGCGATGCAGTCCTTTGCCTTCGATCACGTCTTCGGCCACATCTACTATGTGCAGACGAAGGTCGGCAGTGCGAACGGGGATCTCTGGGTGACCAGGACCGACATGACCGGTCAGATCCTGGGCGCCATGGCGATCCACGGGTTCGACCACGGCTCGAACATAGCCATCGAGCCGGACACGTACGGATCCCCGTATATGTGGGTCCCGGGCGACTGGAGAAATCTGCATCCCGAGGACCCCGACAGCAAGCCAAACAGCCACACCATCGCCCGTTTCAAATACGTCGACGGGGGCGACCTCAGCTACGCGGACTCGGCGGTCAGGAAATTCATCATCCACCTCTCCGATTTCGTCGACTGCCCGAGACCGGCCATCGATCCCTACAACAACCGGATTCTCCTCCGGTACATGGGAACCACCACCCCTTGGCGCCTCGCGCTCTTCGACCTCCCCAGCGTCCTCAGCAAGGGCTTCGTCGACGACACCCCGCTCCCCCGCCTCGCCGCCCGCGAACTCCCGAGCAACAGCGATATCGGCCTCACCGACGACGACGAATTCCAGGGCGTGACCGCCTACGGCCAGTACGCCTATCTCCTCTACGGAGGCCCTCCGGACAAGACCACGGATCCGGCCAAGCCGTCCTACCTGGTCACGCTCGACATGAACGACGGCGGGAAGTCGGTCAGGGACATCTTCCAGACCCACGCGGGTGACACCGTGCTCCCCGGCCGCGAGCCGCAGGGAATCGCGGTCTACCGCTCTTCGAGCGGGCCCCAACTCGCGTTCGGCTTCTCCAGCAAATACGACAGCGACGATCCCGTCCAGTTCCGGTCGACCATCTTCTACAAGAGCGACCTCACCTGATGATGTTTCCCAGGCGCTTTGCTGAGGTGAGCTTCTTCAGCGTTGCCGTTCCAGGGTGAGGATGGCTTGGGCGATTGACGTCGTGCGGTTCGGGCTGCATCGGGATCTGCGGAAGATCCGCCAGGCTTTCAGGCGTGCGACGCCGCGTTCGACCGGTGCCGGTGCTGCGGCCAGTGAGCGAGTCGTCCGGGCTGCGTGATAGCTCAGGAGGATGTTATGGGACTCATATTGTTTCCAGGGGACGGGGACGTCACCAGCCCGGATGTCTCCTGGTCTTACACTGGCTTCGGGGTGTTCCGGGGTTGGCTGGCGTGTGCCGAAGGGTTCGCTCTTGATGGCATGCGCGGTTTCGGCGGGTTGCGAGAGTGGGGCGATGTCTCCACCTCGCTTGCGTCGCTTCTCAACCATCCCGATGACGGCGGTCCCGATGTGCCGGCCGCCGATTGCGCGGTGATGCTCCCGCGGCTGCGGGAGATTGCCGACGGCTCGGTCGGATACGGTGCCGATCCGCTTCATCAACGGCACATCGATGACGTTCGACGGCTGATTGTCGTCCTGCAGCTCTGTGTGGAGAAAGACGTTGAGCTCATCTTCGGCTGACACTGTGCGATTCCCGGAGATGCGGCAAAACGTCATCTCCGCCGTCCGGGCGCTGTCCGACAAGGCGCACCAGATGCGCGTATGGATCGGGCGGGAATATCCCGGAGAAGGGTACTTCGACGACTTCGCCTCGGAGGGCCGCCTGGAACGTCGTCGCACTCGGCCTTTTCGTCGCTGTAGCTGGACTTGCGGTACTCGAATCCCGGCACGGTTCACAGCTCCTTGCGCAGCTTGTGGAGGAAGGACACCGACTCCCGCTCGTCCAGGGCGTGTTCGGCGATTTTCTCGCACAGTTCATCGTAAGCTGCCGCGGCTTCTCCTCCCTCCACCCGGTGTTGGGTGAAATGGGCGTCCAGGTAGACGACGTCCATCGCGCCGGGGGCGGCGAACGAAAGGATGTTGAACGAGCCGTTGAGGCCTGGGTGTGTACCCGCGCCGAACGGGAAGATCCGGAGTTCGACGCTGGGTAGGTCCGCCGTCACCATGAGCTCTTCGAGTTGGGCTCTGGCTGTCGATGAACCCCCTGCGAAGTTGCGCAGTACCGCTTCATGGATCACCGCTCGCAGAGACAGCGGACGGTCGTCGGTCAGCCGGCATCTGCGAGCAAGCCGGGCGGCGATGGCAGGGTCATGGATGTCATACAGGTCGCAGAGTGCCCGGATGTCCGGGTCGCGTACGGGCACCCAGCCGCCCTCCATCTTGGCGACCTCGGCCGTTGAAGCGGAGAGAGCCTGGGCGGCCTGGGGCTGGGTGCGGCCTGCCGCGGTGCGGAGACCGAGGAGTTCGGCGCCGAGCCGCCGTCCGAGCACGCTCGATGTGCTGTTCCCCGCTATACCTGACTTGCTGCCACCTGGCCGCTCCCTGAGTGCTGTGCGCGGCCAGTCTGCTGTCTCGCGCTCGGGCTGGGTTGCTGACGAGCCCGCGTGATCCGTCCCGGGACGAGTTGTTCGGCCGCGGGCTGCTCATCGTGGGCGGCATCGCCGATCGATGGGGCGTCGACGAACTCACCGTCGGCAAGGTGGTGTGGTGCGAGCTCGATGAGGCCGGTGTGCAGGACATCCACGCGGTCATGCGGCACTGGATGCTCGAAGCCGTTCCCGACCCGGAGGCGGAGGCGCTGCTTCGGCGCCTGGCGGCGGACGAGGCCGAGAGGCGGGGCGTCGCTTGATCTACCGCGTCACCTACGCCCCGCCTGTCGACGACACCCTGGCCAAGTTGGGCAATGCCCCCGCGTTCGGAGATGCGATGGCGGCAACCGTCGGACGGGATCCCTACGGACACGGGTCGACCGCGGTCAGAGGCGAGCGTGACCGCCGCGAGGCCACGGTGCTGGGTGTCATCGTGCCTTACCACGTCTCCGGATCCGTCCTGACCGTGACGGTGGTCAGGCTCGTTCCCTCGCTTTGAAACGGCTCCAGGGCGGCGGCCCGTGGCCTCAGCCCCCTTCCGGCACCGTCCGGATCGCCGCGATGTCGAACTGCAGCCGCACCGTCTCGCTCACCATCGCCCCGCCCTCCGCAAGGCGGGAGTTGTACGCCAGTCCCCAGTCCATGCGGTTGATGGTGGTGGTGCCGTCGAAGCCGGCGCGCTGGTAGCCGAAGGGGTCCGTGACGTTGCCTATGTAGGTGAGTTCCAGGTCCACCGGGCGCGTCGTGCTCTTGATGGTCAGGTCGCCGGTCATGACGTAGACGTCCGGCGCTTTCAGGCGTACCGCCGTGCTCTGGAAGCGCATGCGCGGGTGGGTCGCGGCGTCCAGGAAGTCGCGGCCGACCAGGTGGGCGTCCCGCTGTTCCACCCCCGTGTCGACGCTGCCCGTGGAGAGGACGATCTCGGCCTGGGACCGGGACGGGTCGCGGCCGTCGAAGTAGAGGCGGCTCTTGTACTCGGTGAAGGCCCCACGGACCGTCGTCACCATCGCGTGCCGGACCGAGAAACCGATTCTGCTGTGGGCCGGGTCGATGACCCACTCGCCGGTGAGGGCGGCGAGGGAGGGGTCCAGGAGGACCGGGGCCGAGGCGGGGGAGGAGGGCGCTGCCGTCGGGCGCGGGGGGACCGTGGGGGTGCGGCGGGCCGTGTGGGGGCGGCTGAACAAGTTCATGATTTATCTAGTTAGTCGACTCGGAGAATTGCCGCAAGTGGCTGTCCGGACAAAGGAGTTCGGGAATTCCGTATACCGTCACCGAAGCTGCACATCATCGCCATGGGATCCACTCAGGAAGTGCTCGGTATTCCTGGATTACGTGATTCCGTGTTTCCTTGAATTGCGCTATTCCCCATTGTCTGGGGTGTATGTGACGGCCGCCCCGGTTCGTTCACCGGGGCGGCCGCTGTCACGAGTCCGAAGCCGCGCCGCTCAGTTCACGTTCACCGCGCTCCACGCCGCCGCCACCGCGTTGTACTCCGTGCTGCCGTTGCCGTACAGGTCCTTCGCCGCGTTGAGGGTCGCCGTCCGGGCGCCCGCGTAGTTCGTCGAGGACGTCATGTAGACCGTCAGTGCGCGGTACCAGATCGCGCCCAGCTTGTCGCGGCCGATGCCGGTGACCGTGGAGCCGTTGTACGTCGGGGAGTTGTAGCTCACGCCGTTGATGGTCTTCGCGCCGCTGCCCTCTGCCAGCAGGTACGCGAAGTGGTTGGCGACGCCGGAGGAGTAGTGGACGTCCAGATTGCCCACCGACGAACTCCAGTAGTCCGCCGAACTCCCGTCCTTCGACGGCTGGTCCATGAACCGCAGCGCCGCCTTGCCGAAGCCGGAGCGGACGATCTTCTCGCCGATCAGGTAGTCGCCGGGGTCGGAGGGGTTGTTCGCGTACCACTCCACCAGCGTGCCGAGGATGTCGGAGGTCGCCTCGTTCAGGCCGCCGGACTCGCCCGAGTACGTCAGCGCGGCCGTCTTGGAGGTGACCCCGTGCGTCATCTCGTGGCCGGCCACGTCGAGGGCCACCAGCGGGCCGAAGGTCGTCCCGTCACCGTCGCCGTACGTCATGCAGAAGCAACTGTCGTCCCAGAAGGCGTTGTTGTAGCTGTTGCCGTAGTGGACGCGGTTGTACGAGCCCTTGCCGTCGTTCGCGATGCCGTTGCGGCCCTGGACGTTCTTGTAGTAGTCCCAGGTCTCGTTGGTGCCGTACTGGGCGTCGACCGCGGCCGAGGAGCGGTCGGAAGTGGCGCCCGTGCCCCAGTGGTTGTCGGCGTCCGTGAACACCGTCGACGGCGCCCGGCTGATGCAGATGCCGAAGATGCACAGGTCCGTCTTGTTCGCCGCGTCACCCGTGTACGTGTTCCCGCGCGTCGGGTCCGTGAGGTTGTACGACGACCCGGAGAGCGTCGTCTCCAGCGGGACCGTGCCGCCGTACAGCGACTTGCCGTCGCCCGTCGCCGTCTCGATGCTGTCCCAGGCGTCGATCTGGGCGCCGCTGCGGGCGTCCGTCAGTACCGTGCGGGCGACCGGGTTGCCGAGCGAGTCCTTGCCGACGGCGTTGGTGCGCCAGGCCAGCTTCGGGGTGCCGTGCAGGGCGTCGACGACCAGCTGCGGTCTGGCCTGCACCTGCTTCAGCGCGTCGCCGAGGTTCGCCGCCCGCAGCGCGTTCACCGCGAGGTCGGCGGCCTTCGGGGCGGAGACGTCCGGGACGATCGAGGCCAGGGATATTCTGCTCCGCGTCGCCCGGTCGGCGCTGCGGTACGCGCCGTCCGACTTGAGGTGGACAACGAAGTCGCCGCCGAGGACGGGGAGTTGGCGGTAGGTACGGTCGTAACGGACGTGCTGGGTGCCGTTCTTGTCCACGATCACGTCACGGACCGAGGTGCCCTCGGCGGACGTGAGGCCCAGGGCGGTGGCGTGCTGGACGAGTGCCGTCGCCGCGTCGGCGATCGCGGTGGCCCGGGTCGGCCTCGCGTCGGCGTGGGCGGCGGGGGAGAGCGCGGCGGCCAGCAGGGTCGCGGTGGTGGCGGCGACGCCGGCGGTGGCGAGACGGGAAACTCGGGTGTTCCGGGTCCGGCTCATCGGTCTCCTTGGAGATGCGCCTCGAAGGCGTGGGGGTGGCGCTGATGACGAGTGCGATTTAAGAGGCCATGACAAGTCATGTCCATAGCGCCTCCATGGAGATGTGTGTGGAGGTGGAGGGGGTGCAGAATCCTTCCTGTGACCACCCGCAACCCCCACCACCTCCCGTTCTTCGTCTACGGCACGCTCCGCCCCGGCGAGATCAACCACGACGCCTTCCTGCGGGGACGGACCCGGACCGAGGAACCCGGCCGCCTCGACGGCGCGCTGCTCTACGACGGGCCCGGCTATCCCTACGTCGTCGAGGAGCGCGGGCCGGCGGCGGTGCGCGGCGAACTCGTCACCGCGCGCCCCGAGTCGTACGACCGACTCCTCCTGGAACTGGACGAGTTGGAGGAGTGCGTGCCTCAGGACCCGGCGAGCCTGTACGTACGCGTCGCGCGGGACGTCGTACGGCTGCGGGACGGGGCCGCGGTCCGGGCCTGGGTGTACGTCGCCGGTCCCGTCGTGGCCGGGGAACTGCGCGCCGAGGGCCGGCGCATCGACGGCGGCGACTGGCTGGCCCACCGCTGACCGAGGGAGGCGGGGCTGGGCGGGGACTTACCGGCTCACGGTCCGTCGTGTCACGTTCCGCCGTGCGCGCCGGAGACCTCGACGCCCCCCGGCGGGCAGGGGCGACAGGACCGTCCCGCACCGCAGGGCGCGGTACGGGTGTGGGTGGGCGTCGAGGCGGTCTCCACGTCGCCCAGCGTGCTGCCGGTGTGTTACGTCCCGTGACGGACCCTTGTTGCCCGGCCGAAACGGCCAACTCCCAGCCGTATCCCAGCCATCGTGAGAACCGATACCGGACGGTCGCCCCCCGGCACCGGGTGCACGCGTGGCCGGTCCGCGCCGAAACCGGGCCGGTACGACCCCCTCCGCCGGGCCGGTACGGGTCCCGTCCCGGCGGATGCCGACCCACGTCCGTCCACGTCGACCCACGTCCGCCCATGTCGGCCCGCCTCCGCCCCCGACGGCCGGTCTGCCGCGGCCCCTGTCGCACAGGACCCCCGCGGGTGGCTCGTTCCCCACCCCCGTTGGCCGGTCCCACCCCGTTTGAGACTTCAAGGGGCACGACTACAGTCGTCGTCTGCCACCGCCGCCCCGCAGGACCCCGCCAGACCCCGCTGAACCCCGCCAGACCTCGCAGGACCCCGCCAGACCCCGCACGCCGTTCGACACACCGCCCTGACCGGGCCCCCGCCGCACCCGGACTCGGCCTCCCCCCACTCGAAAGAGCCAGCCAGGAGGTCTCCGAGCCATGCCTCTGCGCCACCTCACCCCCCGCGACCAGCACCTCTTCTGGCAGTACGGCCGCGGCGCCGACGTACCCGTCCACGAACCGCTCGTCCACCGTGCCATCGAACGGCATGCGATCGTCCACCCGCACGCCGTCGCCGCCGAACACCATGGCGCGACCCTCACCTACGGCGAACTCGACCGCTACGCCGGTGCCCTCGCCGCCCGCCTGGTCCGCGAGGGCGTCCGCCCCGGCGACCACGTGGGCCTGTTCGCCCGCCGCTCCATCCCGATGCTGGTCGGCCTGTTCGCCGTTCTCAAGGCGGGCGCCGCCTACGTCCCCCAGGACATCGGCCGCACACCCCCGGCCCAGCTCGCCCATGTCATCCGCACCGCCCGCACCCGGGTGATCCTCACCCAGAAGGAACACGCCCCGCGCGTCCCCCTCCCCGGCGGCCACCGGCTGATCGCCCTGGACGACCCGGCGCCGTACGATCCCGGCCCCGTGCCGCTGCTGCCGCCGCACCCCGACGACGGCTGCTGCGTCCTCTTCGTCCCCGGCACCACCGGCCGCCGCCACGGCGTCGAGCTCACCCACCGCAACATCGCCAACCTGCTGCTCACCGAACCCGGCGGGCTCGGCATCCGCCCCGGCGACCGGGTCGCCCAACTCCTCGGCATCGGCTCCGACCTGGCCGCCTGGGAGATCCTCGGCTGCCTCACGCACGGCGCCACCCTGGCCATCGGCGGCAAGGACACCGCAGCCGCGGCCCGCACCGCGACCGTCCTGATCACCACCCCGGCCCTGCTGTCCGGCATCGACCCCGGCGAATGCCCGCGCGTCCGCACGGTCGCCGTCGCCGGGGGACCCTGCCCGCGCCCGCTCGCCGACCGCTGGTCGAGCCGGGCCGCCCTCTTCCACTGCCGCGGGTCGGCCGAGACGACCGTCGTCACCACCATGGGCCGCCATGCCCCGGTCGCCGGGCGGCCGGCCACCGGCCGTCCGGCCCCCAACAGCACGGTGTACGTCCTCGGCGCCGACCGCCGCCCGCTGCCCATGGGCGAGGTCGGCGAGGTGTGGGCGGGCGGTGGCTGCGTCTCGGCCGGCTACCTCGGCGACGACGCCCTGAACGCCGAGCGGTACGCCCCCGACCCGTTCCTCGGCGAGGACCGCACCATGTTCCGCACCCGCGACCTCGGCCGCTGGACCCCCGACGGCGGCCTCGAACACCTCGCCCGCACCGCCGACCGGCCCGGGGTGCCCGACACCCGGGCACTGCTGCGGCTCGCCGGGGGACGCACGGCGGGCACGGTGACGGTAACCCGATGAGGACGACGGCGCGGCGGTAAGCGGTCCGGCGAAGTCCGCTGCGGTTCGGCAGCGCCCCGTAAGGGGCGCGGGGAACTGCGCGACCAGCCACGAAGGCGCCGCAGTCGGCAGGCGGCAGATCGCGGCGCTTCCGGCGGAGCGCTCAGTGCGGCGCCGCGGCCAGGGCGCGGGCGACCCCCGGTTCCTTCTTCCCCAGGAACTGGGGGTTCGGCTCGAAGATCGCGTCCAGGGCCGCCTTCCCCGCCGCGAAGACCTCCCGGGTCCCGCCGTAGTACCAGGTGGCGTCGTGCTTGGCGTCGACCCCGATCCCGTACGACGTCACCCCGGCCGCCTCGCACAGCGCCACCGCCCGCCGGATGTGGAACCCCTGGCTGATCAGCACGGCCCGGTCCACGCCGAAGATCTTCTTCGCGCGGACGCAGGAGTCCCAGGTGTCGAAGCCGGCGTAGTCGCTGACGATGCGTCTGGCGGGGACGCCGTGCCCGGTCAGGTAGGAGCGCATGGCGTCCGGCTCGTCGTAGTCCTTGCGGCTGTTGTCGCCGGTGACGAGGACCACCTTGATACGGCCCTCCTTGTACAGCGTCGCCGCCGCGTTCAGGCGGTTCGCGAGGTACGGCGACGGCTCGCCGTCCCACAGACCCGCGCCGAAGACGACCGCGACGTCGGTGCGCGGCACGTCCGCCACCGTGCGCAGCCGGCCGGCCGTCGAGACGTACAGCCAGGTGGCCGGCAGCAGTGCCACCACGCATCCGGCCATCACGCCCTGCACCAGGCGCCGCCAACCGGCACGGGTCCGCGGCAGCCGCGGTCGGCGGATCTTCATACGCGTGTTCCCCCCTGTGGGCTTCGACCTTGGAGGACGCAGCGCGGGACGTTCCGGTTCGCTCACAGCGTGCTGGTTCGTGCCGTGATGCGCCGGAAAAGACTCGTGATGGTCAGGCAACGGGCGTGCAACCTCTCCCGGCGAGGATCCTCGCATGACGGTGACCGACCTCTCCCCGCGCCCCGGCCCGCCCGCCCTGGTCCTGGTGGCCCACGGCAGCCGCGACCCGCGCGCGCTCAGCACCGTGCGGGCGCTCATGGACCGGGTGCGCGCGCTGCGCCCCGGGCTGTCCGTGCGCCTCGGTCACATCGAGCTGAACGAACCGCTGCTCCCGGACACCCTCGCCGCCCTCGGGGACGCCGAGGCCGTCCTCGTCCCGCTCCTCCTCAGCCGCGGCTACCACGTCAAGCGGGACATCCCGGAGACGGCGGCCGCCGCCACCGCGCGGACGCGCGTCGCCGCTCCGCTGGGCCCGCACCCCCTCCTGGCCGACACCCTGCACGCCCGCCTGCTGGAGGCCGGCTGGCGCCCCCGCCCCGCGAGCGCCGTGGTCCTGGCGGCGGCCGGCTCCCGCGACCCCGACGCCAGGGTCGACACCAACCGCATGGCCGGCCTTCTCGCCGCCCGCCTGGGCGTCCCGGTCCTCCCGGCCTACGCCTCCGCGGCAGCGCCGACGGTCCAGGAGGCGATCACCACCCTGAGGGCCAGGGGCCGCCACCGCATCGCCATCGCCTCCTACTTCACGGCCCCGGGCCGCTTCGCGACGCAGTGCGCGGCGCAGGCCCCGGGGATCGCGGCGGCCCCGCTGGGAGCCCACGACGCTATGGCCGAGCTGATCCTCCACCGCTACGAGCGGGCACTGGGAACGCCGGTGACTGCAGCCGCCTAGGGGTGCGTTTGCGGCTGCGGGTGCGTTGTGGTTGATCGCGCAGTTCCCCGCGCCCCCAAGAAGGTGGGTCCACTGGGCCGACCCAAAAGGGGCGCGGGACTGTGTTTGATCTGCGGCTACCGCCGCGTGGGCGCGACAAGCCCCCACGCACCCGCAAACGCAACCCAACCCGGCAGACGAGTAGGCGCACCAAACACCCATTTGTCACTACCGCCCCGTACTGTCGAACCATGGCAGTACCCGCACCCGCGCCTACTTCGGCCTACGACCCGGCGTCAGCCGACCGCTGGGCCCCCGAACCCGACAAACGCCCCGGCCGCACCGCCTTCCAGCGCGACCGCGCCCGCATCCTGCACTCCGCCGCCCTCAGAAGGCTCGCCGGCAAGACCCAGGTCGTCACCCCCGGCACCTCCGCCCAGGCATGGGACGCCAGCCCCCGCACCCGCCTCACCCACTCCCTCGAATGCGCCCAGGTCGGCCGGGAACTGGGCGCCGCCCTCGGCTGCGACCCCGACCTCGTGGAGGCCGCCTGCCTCTCCCACGACCTCGGTCACCCGCCCTTCGGCCACAACGGCGAACAGGCGTTGAACGAGTTCGCGGACGACTGCGGCGGCTTCGAGGGCAACGCCCAGTCCCTGCGGCTGCTCACCCGCATCGAGCCCAAACGGTTCACCCCCGAGGGCTCCGTCGGCCTCAACCTCACCCGCGCCGCCCTGGACGCCGCCACCAAGTACCCGTGGCCGCGCGGCGCGCACCCCACCGACCCGGCGTCCCCCAAGTTCGGTGTGTACGAGGACGACCGGCCGGTCTTCGACTGGGTCCGCAAGGAGGCCCCCGGCACCCGCACCTGTTTCGAGGCGCAGGTCATGGACTGGTCGGACGACGTCGCCTACTCCGTGCACGACGTCGAGGACGGCCTGCACGCCGGTCATATCGACCCCGACTGCCTGCACGCGGAGCCGGAACGGCAGGCGGTGTTCGCCGTCGCCGTCGGCCTGTACGTGCCCGCCGCCACCGACCCCGCCGAACTCGCCGCCGCCCTCGACCGGCTCCAGGACGAGGAGTGGTGGCCGCACGGCTACGACGGCACCGCGGTCGCCCAGGCCCGCCTCAAGGACGCCACCAGCCAGCTCATCGGCCGGTTCTGCCTGGCCGCGGAGGGCGCCACCCGGGAGGCGTACGGCGGCGGGCGGCTCACCCGGTACGGCGCGGAACTCGTCGTACCGCGCGAGGCCAGAATGGAGTGCGCGGTACTCAAGGCCATCGCCCACCGGTACGTCATGCAGCGCGCCGAACAGGAGCGGCTCCGCGCCGACCAGCGGGTCGTCGTCGCCGAACTCGCCGAGGCGCTCACCGCCCGCGCGCCCGACGGACTCGACCCGCAGTTCCGGGCGCTGTTCGACGAGGCCGGCGACGACCAGACCCGCAAGCGTGTGATCGTCGATCAGATCGCGTCGCTCACCGACGCCTCCGCGCGGTCGCTGCACGCGCGACTGACGGGACGTATGTGAACACTTTGTGACTCTCTGCGACCCCCTGTGGCCTGATCGGGGCAAGATCGCGTCAGCGGGGGTCATTCCCTCTTCCCGCATCACGCTGCGTGCGGGAGGCTCACAGTGCGGCGCATGTGGGCGGCATATGTGGCGGCACCCTTACGAGGAGGCATCAAGTGGTCGACGCGGACCAGACTTTCGTCATCGTCGGAGGCGGACTCGCCGGCGCGAAGGCGGCCGAGACGCTCCGAGCCGAGGGCTTCAGCGGCCGGGTGATACTGATCTGCGACGAACGCGACCACCCGTACGAGCGGCCGCCGCTCTCCAAGGGATACCTGCTCGGCAAGGAGGAACGCGA
The DNA here is from genome assembly GCF_042720695.1 of Streptomyces sp. NPDC058457. Classification (NCBI taxonomy): domain Bacteria; kingdom Bacillati; phylum Actinomycetota; class Actinomycetes; order Kitasatosporales; family Streptomycetaceae; genus Streptomyces; species Streptomyces sp. NPDC058457. Next base: position 189,224 of record NZ_JBHXLU010000002.1, read on the forward strand.
CAGCGTCTTCGTGCACGAGCCCGCCTGGTACGCGCAGCACGACATCGAACTGCACCTCGGCCAGACCGTGGACCGCATCGACCGCGCCGCCAAGACCGTCCGGTTCGGCGACGACGGCACGCTCGTGCGCTACGACAAGCTGCTGCTCGCCACCGGAGCGGAGCCCCGCCGCCTGGACATTCCCGGCACCGACCTGGCCGGCGTCCACCACCTGCGCCGCCTCGCGCACGCCGAGCGCCTCAAGGGCGTCCTCGCCGCGCTCGGCCGGGACAACGGGCACCTCGTCATCGCGGGCGCCGGCTGGATCGGCCTGGAGGTCGCGGCGGCGGCCCGGACGTACGGCGCCGAGGTCACCGTCATCGAGCACGGGCAGACCCCGCTGCACAGCGTGCTCGGGCCCGAACTGGGCAACGTCTTCGCCCAGCTGCACGAGGAGCACGGGGTCCGGTTCCGCTTCGGGGTGCGGCTCACCGAGATCGTCGGCCAGGACGGCATGGTGCTCGCCGCACGTACCGACGACGGCGAGGAGCACCCGGCGCACGACGTCCTCGCGGCGATCGGCGCGGCGCCGCGGGTCGGGCTGGCCGAGGCGGCCGGGCTGGAGCTGGCCGGCCGGGCGTCCGGCGGGGGCATCGTGGTCGACGAACGGCTGCGGACCTCCGACCCGGACATCTACGCGGCCGGCGACGTGGCCGCCTTCCCGCATGCGCTGTTCGACACGACGCTCCGCGTGGAGCACTGGGCCAACGCGCTGAACGGCGGCCCGGCGGCGGCGCGTTCGATGCTGGGGCAGGACGTCACGTACGACCGGGTGCCCTACTTCTTCACCGACCAGTACGACCTGGGCATGGAGTACAGCGGGTGGGCGCCGCCGGGGTCGTACGACCAGGTGGTGATCCGGGGGGACGTGGGGAAGCGGGAGTTCATCTCGTTCTGGGTGAAGGAGGGGCGGGTGCTGGCCGGGATGAACGTGAACGTGTGGGATGTCACAGAGCCGATCCAGAAGCTGATCACTTCGCGGGCTGTGGTGGACACGGATGCGTTGGCGGATCCGCATGTGCCGTTGGAATCGCTCGCCTAAGAGGCTGCCGGGATCTGTCGTCTCGCGGGTGCGGGTGCGTGGGGGCTGGTCGCGCCCACGCGGCGGAGCCGCATATCGGGCACAGCCCCGCGCCCCTTCGGGGCGCTTCGGTGACCGTAGAATTCATCCGTGGCTGGACGGATCAATGACGAGGATGTGAAGGCGGTACGGGACGCGGTCCCGATCGACGCCGTCGTGTCCGAGTACCTCCAGCTGCGCAACGCGGGCGGCGGGAACCTCAAGGGACTGTGCCCGTTCCACGACGAGAAGTCGCCGTCCTTCCAGGTCAGCCCGAGCAAGGGACTCTTCCACTGCTTCGGCTGCCAGGAGGGCGGCGACACCCTCACCTTCGTGATGAAGGTGGACCACCTCTCCTTCTCGGAGGCGGTCGAGCGGCTGGCCGCCCGGGCCGGCATCACCCTGCGCTACGAGGAGGGCGGGTACAACCCGTCCCACCAGCGCGGGGAGCGGATCCGGCTGGTCGAGGCGCACAAGACCGCCGCCGTCTGGTACGCGGAGCAGCTCGCCACCAGCCCCGAGGCCGAGACCGGCCGCCTCTTCCTCGCGGAGCGCGGCTTCGACCAGGCCGCCGCCGTCCACTTCGGCGTCGGCTACAGCCCGCAGGGCTGGGACCACCTCACCCGCTATCTGCGCGGCCAGGGCTTCACCGACAAGGAGCTGCTGCTGTCGGGGCTGTCCCAGGAGGGGCGGCGCGGGCCCATCGACCGCTTCCGGGGCCGCCTGATGTGGCCGATCCGGGACATCGGCGGCGAGGTCGTCGGCTTCGGCGCCCGCAAGCTCTACGAGGCGGACAACGGGCCCAAGTACCTCAACACGCCCGACACCGCGATCTACAAGAAGTCCCAGGTCCTCTACGGCATCGACCTCGCCAAGCAGCACATCGCGAAGGCCAGCCGCGCGGTCGTGGTCGAGGGCTACACCGACGTCATGGCCTGCCACCTCGCCGGGGTGACGACCGCGATCGCCACCTGCGGTACGGCGTTCGGCGGCGAGCACATCAAGATCCTGCGGCGCCTGCTGATGGACAACGGATCGGCCCGCGTGATCTTCACCTTCGACGGCGACGCGGCCGGGCAGAAGGCGGCCCTGCGCGCCTTCGAGGACGACCAGAAGTTCGCCGCCGAGACGTACATCGCCATCGCCCCCGACGGCATGGACCCCTGCGAGCTGCGCCTGGCCAAGGGCGACGAGGCGGTCACCGACCTGACGGAACCGAGGATGCCGCTCTTCGAGTTCGCGCTGCGCCAGATCGTCGAGCGCTATGACCTGGACACGCCGGGCGGGCGGGCGGCCGCGCTGGACGAAGCGGTGCCGGTGGTGTCGAAGATCAAGGAATTCACGCAGCGGCGTGAGGTCGCGGTGCAGCTGGCGGGACTGGTCGGCATCCGCGACGAGGAGTACGTCGTGGAGCGGGTCGGCCATACGAGCCGACGCAATGGCGGACGGCAGCGTTCCGGGTCGGCGGCACGGCTCCGCGCCGGAGGCTACGAGGAGGCCGCCCCGCGCCCGGCCGTCTCCGGCCCCTCCCTCACCCTCCGCAACCCCGTCTACATCACCGAACGCGAGTTGCTCAAACTGGCCCTCCAGCGTCCGGAGTTGGTGGCACCCGTCTTCGACGCGTTCGGCGTCGACGAGTTCACCGCCGCCCCCTACGCTGCCGTGTGCCAGGCCATTCTCGACGCCGGCGGCGTGGAGAACGGCCTGCAGGAGCCCCAGGAGTTCCTGCACCAGGTCCTCGACACCGCTCCGGACGACACCGTGAAGTCGATGGTCACCGAACTCGCCGTCGAGCCCATCAGACGCAAGAACGTCGACGAGCCCTACGCAGGAGCCCAACTCGTCACCGTTCGCCGGCGTGCCGTCGAGCGGCGTGTCGCCGAGATCCATGTCACCCTGACCCGCCTCGACCAGCACGGCGATCCCGCCGAATTCGCCGCCGTGCAGAACGAGTTGTGGGTTCTCCAGCAGTACGACCAAGCACTGCGGGCGCACGGCGCCACCGCTCTCTGAGCACGCGGTCACGGACCGGACGCAAAAAGTCACCGCACGCCCCTCGTGGCGGCGATGTGTCTTACCCCACACTGGGGTGCGGTGCCTGAGTCCTCGGAGCGCGGCCGGCCCGTCCCGGACGGGTCCCACACCCCCGCCGTTCCACTCATCGCGTACGGGACGGACAGCGGCGAGGCCGTCGTCTCCGCTCCCGAAGTACCGCTGCCGTACTCCCTGGCAGCGATCATCCTGGAGGTCGCCCCCGTGCAGACCCAGACCCTGACCCAGACAGACGGCAGCAGCACGCTCACGGACGAGCCGGAAGCCGACAGCGGCGGCTATGCCGGCGTACCGCCGCAGAGCCGGGCCGCACTGCACCCCGAGACCGAGCCGGAGGGCCAACCTCCGGAGGAGCTCACGGCCGACGCCCCGGACGCGGAGCCCGAGCCCGAGCCCGCCGAGTCGCGAGCCGCCGCCCGCGCCGACACCGCCGGTCCCTCCTCGGACCTGTTCCGCCAGTACCTGCGCGAGATCGGCCGTATCCCGCTGCTCACCGCCGCCGAGGAGGTCGAACTCGCCCGCCGCGTCGAGGCCGGCCTGTTCGCCGAGGAGAAGCTGGCCGGCGCCCCCGACCTCGACAGCGAGCTGGCGCTGGACCTGGACCGGCTGGTCGTCATGGGCCGCATGGCCAAGCGCCGCCTCATCGAGGCGAACCTGCGGCTGGTGGTGTCGGTCGCGAAGCGGTACGTCGGCCGTGGCCTGACCATGCTCGACCTGGTGCAGGAGGGCAACCTCGGCCTGATCCGCGCCGTCGAGAAGTTCGACTACGCCCGCGGCTACAAGTTCTCGACGTACGCCACCTGGTGGATCCGCCAGGCCATGTCCCGTGCCCTGGCCGACCAGGCCCGCACCATCCGGGTCCCCGTGCACGTGGTGGAGCTGATCAACCGGGTCGTCCGGGTCCAGCGCCGGATGCTCCAGGAGCGGGGCTACGAGCCGACGCCCGACGAGGTCGCCGCGCATCTGGATCTGCCGCCGGAGCGGGTGGGCGAGGTGCTGAGGCTGGCGCAGGAGCCGGTGTCGCTGCACGCCCCGGTGGGCGAGGAGGACGACGTCGCCCTCGGCGACCTCATCGAGGACGGCGATGCGGCGAGCCCGGTCGAATCTGCGGCGTTCCTGCTGCTGCGGGAGCACCTGGAGGCGGTGCTGTCCACGCTCGGGGAGCGGGAGCGCAAGGTCGTCCAGCTGCGGTACGGCTTGGCCGACGGGCGGCCTCGGACGCTGGAGGAGATAGGGCGGATCTTCGGGGTGACGCGGGAGCGGATCCGGCAGATCGAGTCCAAGACCTTGAACAAGCTGCGGGATCACGCATTTGCGGATCAGCTGAGGGGCTATCTGGACTGACGCCGGGTGCGGGTGCGGGTGCGTGGGGGTTGCTCGCGCAGTTCCCCGCGCCCCTTACAGGGCGCTCCGCCCGCCGCTCCTTCCCAGCCGCGGGCAGTCGTGCCGCTGGGGCGGCACGGGTGGGCGCGGGCGGCACCCCGCAAGCGCGGGCGAGTGAAACCCCCCGCCCGCGCCTGCAGCACCGTGCACCGTTCAGTCGACCTCTGCCACCGCCTGCGCGAACTGGGCCTTGTACAGCCGGGCGTACGCACCGTCCGCGGCCAGCAGCTCCGCGTGCGCGCCCTGTTCGACGATCGAGCCGTTCTCCATCACGAGGATGGTGTCCGCGTCCCGGATCGTCGACAGCCGGTGGGCGATGACGAACGACGTCCGGCCGTCCGCCAGTTTGGCCATCGCCTTCTGGATCAGCACCTCGGTACGGGTGTCGACGGACGACGTCGCCTCGTCGAGGACGAGGATCGTCGGGTCGGACAGGAACGCCCGCGCGATGGTGATGAGTTGCTTCTCACCGGCGCTGACGCCGGTGCCCTCGTCGTCGATGACCGTGTCGTAGCCGTCGGGGAGCGTACGGACGAACCGGTCCGCGTGGGCCGCCCGCGCCGCCTCCTCGATCTCGCCCCGGGTGACCTCGCGCGAGGCGCCGTACGCGATGTTCTCCGCGATGGAGCCGCCGAACAGCCAGGTGTCCTGGAGCACCATGCCGATCCCGGCGCGGAGTTCGTCCCGGGACATGTGGGTGATGTCGACGCCGTCGAGGGTGATCCGGCCGCCGGAGACGTCGTAGAACCGCATGAGGAGGTTCACCAGCGTGGTCTTGCCGGCGCCGGTCGGGCCGACGATCGCGACCGTGTGGCCGGGCTCGACCGTCAGGGACAGGTCCTCGATGAGCGGCTTCTCCGGGTCGTACCGGAAGGAGACGTGCTCCAGGGCCACCAGGCCGCGCAGTTCGGCGGGACGCTCGCCCGGGACCGGATCGGCCTTCTGCTCCTCCGCGTCGAGGAGTTCGAAGATCCGCTCGGCGGAGGCGACACCGGACTGCACCAGGTTGGCCATGGAGGCGACCTGGGTCAGCGGCATCGAGAACTGCCGGGAGTACTGGATGAAGGCCTGCACGTCACCGATCGACAGGGCGCCCGAAGCCACCCGCAGGCCGCCGACGACCGCCACCAGCACGTAGTTCAGGTTCGACACGAACATCATCAGCGGCTGCATGACCCCGCTGTTGAACTGTGCCTTGAACCCGGCCTCGTACAGCGCCTCGTTCTGCTCGGCGAACTGCTGCGCCGACTCCTCCTGCCGGCCGAACACCTTCACCAGGGTGTGCCCGGTGTACATCTCCTCGACGTGGGCGTTCAGCTTGCCGGTGGTCCGCCACTGCTGCACGAAGTGCGGCTGCGAGCGCTTGCCGATGCGGGTGGCCACCACGAAGGACAGCGGCACGGTGGCCAGGGCCACCAGGGCCAGCAGCCACGACACCCAGAACATCACCGCGAGCACGCCGATGATGGTGAGCAGCGAGTTGATGAGCTGGCCCATCGACTGCTGGAGGGTCTGGCCGATGTTGTCGATGTCGTTGGTGGCGCGGGAGAGCACCTCGCCGCGCTGCCGCTTGTCGAAGTAGGAGAGCGGGAGGCGGGACAGCTTCGCCTGGACGTCCTCGCGCATCCGGTACATCGTGCGGTTGACGGCCCGGTTGACCATCCGGGTCGCCACCGCCATCAGCAGGCCGGCGACGAGGTACGCGCAGAGCGCGAAGAGCAGGACCTGGCCGACCTGGCCGAAGTCGATGCCCTTGCCCGGGGTGAAGTCGGTGCTCCTGAGCATGTCGGCGACGGTGTCCTGGCCGCGCTCGTGCATGCCCTGCAGGACCTGGTCCTTGGTGGTCCCGGCGGGCATCTGCTTGCCGATGACACCGGCGAAGACCAGGTCGGTGGCCCTGCCGAGGATCTTGGGGCCGATCACGTTGAGGGTGACGCTCGCGACCACGCAGAACAGCAGCAGGTAGATCGTGAGCTGTTCGGGTTTGAACCGGGCGAGGAGCCTTTTGCCCGAGTTCTTGAAGTCCATCGAGCGCTGGTCGGGGCCGCCCCCGGCCATCATGCGTCCCATGGGCCCGGCCATCAGGCAGCCTCCGCTTCCGTCAGCTGGGAGAGCACGATCTCCCGGTAGGTCTCGTTGCCGGCCATGAGTTCGTGGTGGCGGCCGGTGCCGACGACGCGTCCCTCGTCGAGGACGACGATCCGGTCGGCGTCTCTGATGGTCGCCACCCGCTGGGCGACGATGACGACGGTCGCCTCGGCCGTCTCCTGGGCGAGCGCGCCGCGCAGGGCGGCGTCGGTCGCGTAGTCGAGGGCGGAGAAGGAGTCGTCGAAGAGGTAGATCTCCGGGCGCTGCACGAGCGTACGGGCGATGGCGAGCCGCTGCCGCTGGCCGCCGGACACGTTCGTACCGCCCTGGGCGATGGGCGCGTTCAGCCCGCCCTCCAGATTGCCGACGAAGCCCTTGGCCTGCGCCACCTCCAGCGCGTGCCACAGCTCCTCGTCGGTGGCGTCCGGATTGCCGTACCGCAGGTTGGTCGCCACGGTCCCGGCGAACAGGTACGGCTTCTGCGGGACCAGGCCGACGGTCTTCGCGAGCAGCTCCGGTTCGAGGCCGGAGACGTCCTCCCCGTCCACCAGGACCTGTCCGTCGGTGGCGTCGAAGAGACGCGCCACCAGGCCGAGCAGAGTGGACTTGCCGCTGCCGGTGGAGCCGATCACGGCGGTCACCTCGCCGGGCCGGGCCGCCAGGTCGACGGCCTTGAGCACCGGCTCCTCGGCACCCGGATAGCAGAAGCCCGCGGCCCGGATCTCCAGATGGCCGTGCCGGCGCAGCTCGGTGACCGGCGCGAGCGGCGGGACGACGCTGGACTCGGTGTCCAGGACCTCCTCGATGCGCTCGGCGCAGACCTCCGCGCGCGGCACCATCATGAACATGAAGGTGGCCATCATCACGGACATCACGATCTGCATGAGGTAGGCGAGGAAGGCGGTCAGATCGCCGATCGCCATCTGGCCGCTGTCGATCCGGTGGGCACCGAACCACACCACCGCGATCGACGACACGTTCACCGTCGTCATGACGATCGGGAACATCAGCGCGAGCATGTTGCCGGTGGCCAGCTGCATCTCGGTCAGGTCGCCGTTGGCCTTCCCGAACCGGCCCTGCTCGTACTCGTCGCGCACGAACGCGCGGATCACCCGGTTGCCGGTGATCTGCTCGCGCAGCACCCGGTTCACCGTGTCGAGCCGCACCTGCATGGCCCGGAACAGCGGCCGCAGCCGGCGCACGATCAGCGCCACCGAGATGCCCAGCACGGGTACCACGGCGACCAGTACCCCGGACAGCGGAACGTCCAGGCCGAGGGCGAGCACGATGCCGCCGACACACATGATGGGTGCCGACGCCATCAACGTGAACGCCATCAGGACCAGCATCTGGACCTGCTGTACGTCGTTCGTCGTACGGGTGATGAGCGAGGGAGCCCCGAAGTGACCCACCTCACGTGACGAGAAGGACTGCACCCGGTCGAAGACGGCGGCCCGCACGTCCCGGCCGAGCGCCGACGCGGTCCGAGCGCCGTAGTACACCGCACCGATGTTGCACACGACCTGTGCGAGCGAGATGCCGATCATCAGGGCGCCGAAGGACAGGATGTAATCCGTGTCACCCTTCACGACGCCGTTGTCGATGATGTGTGCGTTGAGCGTGGGCAGGTAGAGAGTGGCGCAGGTCTGCAGGAACTGCAGCAGCACCAGGATGGAGATGGGTTTCCTGTAGGGCCTGAGATAGGTCCGCAGAAGTCGTATGAGCACGCTACGTCTCTCGGAGTCGGCGGTGGGGGGCGGGTTCGCTTGCCCGAAAAGGCGGGGTCGCTTGCCCTAGGCCCCTATCGTCCGACACTCCACCCGCGTTACCTCAACCGATTAACCCGACAGCGAAGTACGGCGGCGTGCGTTTCGCGGGGTTTACGACCGGAACGCCCCCGGATGGGTCTGCTCCCGCACCGAAATGTACTGCTGCCGAACCGCCTGCCCGACCGCCAGTTCGTCACCGGGCTCCAGCACCTGTGCCGCCGCGCCCTGCCACACGGGCGGAGTACGCGGGTCCAGGGTCCCCTGCGAGACCCCGAGCGCCCAGGCCGCCTGCCGGGCCGCCCCCATCGCCGCGTAGTCCGCCGGCTGCGGTACGACGACCTGCGCGCCGAACAGCATCGGCGCCGCCGCCTGTACGGCCGGCAGCTCGGCGGCCTGCCCCAGCAGGAAGATCCGCCGCACCTCCACGCCCCGGCCGCGCAGCACGTCCAGCGCGTCGGCCAGGCCGCACAGCATGCCCTCGAAGGACGCCCGGGCGAGATGCTCGGCCCGCATCGACTCCCGGCGCAGCCCGGCCAGCGTCCCGGCGGTGTGCGGCAGGTTCGGCGTCCGCTCGCCCTCCAGGTACGGCAGCATGACCAGCCCGTGCGACCCGGGCGTCGACTTCATCGCCAGGTCGGAGAGGGCCTCCAGATCGGGCAGCCCGAGCAGTTCGGCGGTGCCGCGCAGGGCCCGCACCGCGTTGAGTGTGGTGAGGACCGGCAGGTGCATGCCGGTGGCGTCGGCGAGCGAGGTGATCATCCCGGAGGTGTCGGCGAGCGCCTCCGTGTGCACGGCCATGACCGAACCCGAGGCGCCGAGCGACACCACGGCGTCCCCGAACCCGAGCCCAAGACCGAAGGCGGCGGCCATGGTCTCGCCGGTCCCCGCGGAGATCAGCAGCCCCTCCGGGGTGGTACCGGCCGCGTCGGAGGGCCCGATCACCTCGGGCAGCATCGTCTGGTGCCCCAGGGCGAGTTCGACGAGGTCGGGCCGGTAGCCGCCGGTGGCCGCCGACCAGTACCCGGTCCCGGACGCCCCGCCCCGGTCGGTCGTTCTCCGCACCGGCCGCCCGAGCAGCTGCCACACCAGCCAGTCGTGGGCCTGCAGCAGTACGGCGGTCCGCCGGGCGTTCTCCGGCTCGGTCTTCGCCAGCCAGCGCAGCTTGGTGACGGGCTGCGCGGCCTGCGGCACGCACCCCACCGCCTGTGCCCAGGCCTCCCGCCCGCCCAGCGCGTCGATGAGATCGGCGGCCGCGACCTGGGCGCGCTTGTCGCCGCCGACCATCGCCGGGCGGACGGTGTTGCCCTGTGCGTCAAGCGGGACCAGGGCGTTCTGCTGCGCGGACACGCCGATGGCCTGCACGCCCTCCAGGAGCCCGCCGCCGGCGGCCTCGCCGAGGGAGAGCAGCCAGGCCTGCGGGTCGACGTCACTCGGCCGCACCCCGCCGTCCGGCGTGTCGACCGGGTGCGGTGCGTATCCCTGGCGGAGCACCGCGCCCGTGTCCGTGTCGCAGACCACGATGCGAGTGAAATCGGGTGAGCTGTCCAACCCGGCGACTATCCCCATGCCCGAAATTCTGCCGCACGCTCCGCTGTGGTTCGGCCGACGGGCGCCGTTGGGGTGAGGGCCGGGTGCGGGTGCGGGTGCGTCGGGGCTGGTCGCGCCCGCGCGGCGGAGCCGCATATCGGATACGGCCCCGCGCCCCTGGGGGTTGCCGGCGGGCGGGTCGGGAAGCGAGCGTCAGGTGTTGCTGGTGCCCCAGTCGTCTCCGGCTACGCCGTTGGTGTTGCGCTCGCGCAGGGAGCGGACCCGGGCCGCCACCGAGTCGGGCATGTGGTCGCCGACCTTCACGCTGACCGTGTGGAAGGCCCTGCCGGCGTAGACGCGGCCCTGCTGGGCGGCGGTCTCGGCGGTGTTGCGGACGGCCGGGTTCTGGGCGACCTGGCGGGCGGACTTCTTCAGCTGTTCGTAGCGCTCTCGTCCGGCTCGCGTGCCGAGCACGTAACCGAGAGCGAGGCCGACGACGAACGTGAGCTTGTAGCGCATGGCGGCCACCCTTCCGACGTGGGGGAGTACCGATTGGCGGAGCACCCCCCTGCTTGCGCTAATGTATGTGTCGCAGCGAGCGAGCGCCCCCTGGCGAATACCCAGGTAGGTACGTTCGATGCAACGAGGCATTCCTCCGTAGCTCAATTGGCAGAGCAGCCGGCTGTTAACCGGCAGGTTACTGGTTCGAGTCCAGTCGGGGGAGCTCGGTCCTCCGTAGCTCAATTGGCAGAGCAGCCGGCTGTTAACCGGCAGGTTACTGGTTCGAGTCCAGTCGGGGGAGCATGCTGAACGAGGACCCCTTGCGGGGTCCTTTTTCATGTCCGCGGGAACCGCCGGGCCTGCACTGATGTCCTGAAGGTCGTGAACGTCCGCAGAAGCCGACCAGCCGAGGCAGGAGATCGTATGAGCGGCTATGCTGCGGCAGACGGCGCGCACACATGTACGCGACACGCCGCTATGGGGCGGTAGCTCAGCCGGTTAGAGCAGCGGACTCATAATCCGTCGGCCGTGGGTTCGAGTCCCACCCGCCCCACCACTCGCTACGCGAGAAGAACCGTTCTGACCAGGCACTTTCCTGGTCGGGGCGAGGGAGTGAGGGTCCTGGCGACCCTGTCGTGATCATGATTTCATGATCGTCTGGACAAATTCTGGACGCCGATTCCGGTCAAGTCGGGCATGGCGCCTATGGGTTACTTCGTGTCGGCGTCGAGCATGCCTCCGCCGGCTCGTCTCGTAGCGGGAATAGGTCCATGGGAACGCCTCGGCATTCGGCGCTGCCCTCGGGTGGTCTGTTTGTGGTCTGTGCCTGTACCGAATGTTGGTGATGTATCCTGGGTGCATACATCGTGGATGTTGGAGGTGTCCGGTGTCCGTCACGCAGATTGATCTGGACGACGAGGCGCTGGCCGAGGCCATGCGACTCATGGGTGCCACGACGAAGAAGGAGACCGTCAACGCGGCCCTTCGGGACTACGTGGCGCGGATCAAGCGGCTTGAGGCCGCAGAGAAGCTGGCCGCGCGAGGTTCGCGTGGCGAGTTCGAGAAGGCCGCAGCGGCGCGTGACGCCGAGAAGCGTGCCCGGCGTGAGGCCTTCGAGTGATCACGTATCTGGTGGACACCTCGGCTCTGTGGCACCTGTTCCGCACCCCAGGCGCGCTGCGTCCCTGGGAGGGGCACATCGCTGCCGGGGTGTTCCACCTCTGCGAGCCGACGCGGACCGAATTCCTCTACTCGGCAACCAGCCCTGCCCACCGGGACGAGCTCGCGGAAGAGTTGGACGCGCTCTGCATGCTTTCGCCCGTTCCGAAGAATGCCTGGCGTTGGGTCGACACCGCCCAGTACAAGCTGACCCAGCGGGGCCGGCACCGCGCGGCTGGAGCGATCGACCTGTTGGTGTGTGCGACAGCTGTGCACCATGGGCACACTGTCCTCCACGTGGACAATGACTTCGCGATGGTGGCCGGAGTGCTCAAGGAAGTCCAGCAGCGAGACGCACGAGTCTGATCGCCCTGTGCCCGGGGCCGACTGTTGGTAAAACACCTGTATGGGCCACTCTCCGAGCGATCCCCGCGTGCGCGGAGCCGCCGACGGGTGCCGTCATCGGTATAAGCCCGACTGAGCTATCCCCGCATACGCGGGGATAGCTCCGTCTACCTAATCCACACCATGCCCAGCGCCAAATTGGCCCCGTGCACGCGGGGATAGCTCCAAGGCGGACGATCTCCTGGACACCTTCAACGAGTCGGTTCCCGCGCAAGCGGGGATAGCTCCGAGGTCAGCAAATTCATGAGCCCGCTGAAGGTGTCGGCCCCGCGCACGCGGGGATAGCTCCAGGTTCAGGTCGGGGTGGTGTCCCACCTGGTCGTCGGCCCCGCGACACACGGGGATAGCTCCAAGGCTGGTGTCCAGGGCTCCGAGACGGTCAAGTCGGTCTGCGCATGCGGGGGATAGTCCGTACGGTGTCACCGTTGAGGCCGAGGAGGAATTGTCGGCCCCGTGCACTTGAGGGCCGATCCACCTGCCTTTGAGTTGCTGCGCATTGGAAAGGGAATTCGCTGCGCATGGTTTTTAGACCCTCTCCCCAGCTGGGGAGAGGATTCTTGAACCGGGTATGTGTGGCTATCCGGGACGGATTCTGGACGCAGGTTGGACACAAGGATCGGAAATGACTGACACGGGCGGAGAAGGGCTGAGAGGCCAAACATCGTCTGACCTGGGAGAACGGCCAAGATGGGCATTGATCGACAACGGCCGCCAAGATCCTCAAAGGACTCATAATCCGTCGGCCGTGGGTTCGAGTCCCACCCGCCCCACCTGTGCAGGTCTCTGACCTGCGGGAACGCCCATTTTGGGGTGCTGGTTCGTCAACTTTGGCTGAACGGACTGAATCCGCTGCGCGGGGTTTGGGGTCCGGTGGCGATCGAGGGAGTCCGAACCCACTCCGACCTGCGGTGGAGTCAGTGATCGAGGTTTTCGCTCGCTGTCCCGGCGGCTGGCCCGAGGGCTGAAGGCAAGATCCAGGGGCCGCACAGGGGCCGGGGCGGCACAGCTGTGCCCAGGCTGACGGTGTCGACGGGCCGATTCGTCGTCGCATCTGGTGGCTGCGAGGCATGGACTGCCTTCCACGGCGCGGCCGGTCGAGTGCCGGGTCGCGCCCCGACGGCCCATTCGACCAGGTCCTCGGCCAACCGGCGGACCTGGGCCACGGGAACCTCGGCGACATCGCCGGCCAGCCCCAGCCGCGGAGCGTCCAGGATCCGGCACCACGAGATCCGGCCCGATTCCAGCGCGGCGACGAACGAGTAGAGCCAGGGCCACCACCGGCTCCTGGTCGCAACGCGAGTCGTCGCGCGAGTGGGCACAGGGGACCGACGTCTTCCCCGCCGCCGCTGAACGGCGTCGGCGCCCCGTCACATCGGGCGGTCCTCGGGCGGGTTGCCCGTCGAATCCAGGGCGGGGGCGACCTTGTAGCGGGGCAGGTACGCCTTCGCGAGGGCCTGGAGGGTCGCGGCGGTGGGGATGGCGATGACGGCACCGACTGCGCCGAGCAGGGCCGCTCCGGCGAGTACGGAGCCGAAGGCCACGGCGGGATGGACGTCGACCGTGCGAGCGGTGATACGCGGCTGCAGGGCGTAGTTCTCCACCTGCTGGTACGCCGTCGCGAAGACGATCACCCACAGGGCGTCCATGGGCTCGACCGTCAGCGCCACCAGAGTCGGCAGGGCCGCGGCCACGTACGTTCCGACTGTGGGCACGAACTGCGAGACGACGCCCACCCATATACCCAGCGCCACCGGGTACGGGATCCCGAGGACCATGAAGGCCACCGCGTGGGCGAGCGTGGAGAACAGGGCGAGCAGGGCCCTTGAGTACATGTAGCTGCCGGTCTTGGCCAGGGCGACGGTCCAGGCCCGGTGCGCGGCCGGCTGCCGTTGCGGAGGGAGCAGCGACAGGGCTACGCGGCGCAGGCGGGGACCGTCGGCGGTGAAGTAGTACGCGAAGAGCGCGACGGTGAGCAGGTCGAAGACGCCGCCGACGACGGTGGTGGACAGCCCCCAGAGGTGGTCGGCGGCCTGCCGGGCGTACGTCTCGACGGTTCCCGTGTCGTCGGTCAGGCGGTCCGTGGTGAGGGTCGTCCCGAAGGCGTCGTTGATCCGTTCGGCCAAGGTGGTGAGCAGTGTCGGCAGCCGGCGCGAGACCTCGGCCGTCTGGTCGATCAGCAGGGTGAGCACGGCGGCGGCGAAACCGGCGAGCGAGGCCACGGTCACCGCGAACACGAGCAGGGTCGCGGCGGCCCGGCCCATACCGCGGGCCTGGAGACGGGACACAGCCGGCTCCGTCACCATCGACAGGAAGAAGGAGACCAGCAGCAGCACTCCGAGACCGACGAGCTGCCGGGCGGCCCAGACCGTCATCTCGAACACCGCCGTGAGGACGAGAGCGACGGCGACTGCTCTGGGCAGCCAGGCCGGCATCGGCGTCGGGGCTGGGTCGTTGGACTTGGACACGGTGGTGTGGCGTTCCTGTCTCTGGGGGCCGTGGGGCCGAGCCGCCGCTCACACCCTCCGGGGCGGTGGCGGCGGCCCGGATCTGTTCAGGCGAAGCGGCGGACGAACGTCAGGGCCGTTTCGGCGACTTCCTGCCAGCCGCTGTCGATGGTGAGGGCGTGGCCCCGGCTCGGTATCTCGGTGATCTCGGTGATCCCGGGGTTGTGCAGCTGTTGTTTGTAGGAGGCGTTGGCGATGGCCCACGGGACGGTGTGGTCCATCTCGCCGGAGATGATCAGCAGCGGGCCGCGGTCGGGGTTCTCGGTGTCGACCTTCGCCTCCGTCCAGGGGTTGAGGTTGGCGGTGGCGGCCTGGAAGATCGGGGCGCCGGGCGCCGGGACGGCGAACGTCTCGAAGAGTTCCTTGGCCTCTTCCTCGCTGACCGCGTTGGCGAAGGCGTAGCGGAACTGTTCGAAGGTGAGCGGGACCGCGCGGTGCCGGTTGGCCGGGTTGCTCAGTACCGGCGCGGACGAGCGGAGCGCGGAGACGGGCAGGGGCAGGACGCCGCGGAAGGGCGCGGGGTCGATGGCGACCGACACGGCGGAGAGGCCGCGGCCGGCGAGGATCTGGGCTAGCAGGCCGCCGAAGGAGTGGCCGATGACGGCCGGCTTGCGGTCGAGACGGCCGATCAGGTCCGCCAGGTGGTCGGCGACCTGCCCGACGGTCTTGCCGGCGAACACCTCGGGGTGGCTGTTGGCCTCCGCCACGGTGTCCGGGTCGTCGGGCCAGGAGAGCGAGACGGCGGCGAAACCCGCCTGGTCGAAGTACTCCACCCAGCGGTCCCAACTGCTGGGCAGCAGCCACAGCCCGTGGACGAAGACCACGGGTGTCCTGCCGGAGTCGTTGGCGGCCTGTATCTGGTGTTCATCGTGTGCGGACATGGCGGCAGGCTAGGAAGCGCGGGGCGCGGGACGCGACCGTCAGATGACGGGTCCGTCGACGTATTCGACGTATCCGTCGCCGTGTGCCGCCCGTGCCTGGGCCCCGAGGGCGTCGCGCAGCGCCGCGCGGGAGCGGATGCCCAGCTTGGGGAAGATGTTGTACAGGTGGGTGCTGACCGTGCGCGGGGAGATGTAGAGCCGGGCGCCTATCTCCTTGTTGCTGAGTCCGGTGGCGGCCAGATCGGCGATCTGGAGTTCCTGGGGGGTCAACAGGCCTTCCGTGTCGAGCGGTTCCGGCTCCGCCGGCGGCGTCAGGGCGGCAAGCTCCGTACCGGCCGCGGCGGCCCAGGGCGCGGCGCCCAGCTCCTCCAGCGTGTGCAGTGCGGCCGTCAGGTGCTCGTGGGCGGCCTCCGGGTCGCCGCCGTGGGCGCGCAGCCAACGGCCGAAGGCGAGCTGGACCCGGGCCCGGTCGAAGGGGGCGTGGACGTCGGCGACCGCCAGCGCCCGCCGGAATCCGGCCTCGGCCGTCTCCACCGGACCGGCGATGGCCGCCGCAGCGTGCGTCAACAGCGCCAGCCGGGGCGAGAGTTCACCGAGACACGCGCTCCGCGCCATCGCGACGTGGACGCGTGCCTCGGCGGTCCTGCCCGTGTACACGGCCGCCTCCACCAGGTCGTACACCGACCAGATCGCGCGCGGGTTGAGCGGGGGGAGGGTTCCGGGCGGGCTGATCAGCGCGCAGTCGTGGTACGCCGTCTCGTAGTCCCCCTGCCCCAGGGCGAGCAGCGCGCGGGCCTGCCGGGCGGACACCTGGAGCAGACCCAGACGGCGCGGTTCGCTCCAGGCGAGGATGGTGCGGGTGAGCGTGCCGACGGTCTCCGCGTCGCCCCGGACGGCCGCCACCAGGGCGAGCTGGGAGGCAAGCCGGAATCCCGCGAGGCGGTGCCCCAGCTCCTCCGCCATCGCCAGGCCCTCCCGGGCCAGCGCCTCCGCCTCGGTGAAACGGCCGGCGAAGAAGGCCTCGTGACCGAGGAGGATGGTGCCGTAGGACCACTGCACGAAAGTGCCGCCCTCCCGGGAGCGCCGGGCGACCCGCATCCAGTGCTCGCGGTACTCGGAGGCCTCGTCGAAGTAGACGCTGAGCATGGAGAGCTGGGTGACCGGCCGGGGGCCCGCGTCGGGCGGCAGGGCGGCGAACGCCCGCCGGATCTGCTGCCGGATCTCCGGGGCCCGCTCCTGCGGGGCGTCGAAGGCCAGGCAGTAGAGCCGCACCTGGTCGGGGGCGTCCTGGCAGCGTTCCAGCACCTCCGGCCACAGATCGGTCCGCTGGGCGTAGAACGCCACCAGCGTGAGCAGGAACTGCAGTTCGCCGACGACCTCGCGGATCGCGGCGGGCGACGGCTGCTGCCCGGCACCACCCGTCTCGGCACCGTCCGTCTCGGCACCACCGGTCCCGGCACCACCGGTCCCGGCACCACCGGTCTCGGCACCACCGGTCTCGGCACCACCCGTCTCGGCATCGCCCGTCCCGGCGGCGAGCAGTCCGTCGATCACACCGGTCAGCAGCCGGTGGGCGGCCGTCGCGTCCCCGTCCGTCTCCAGCAGCGCGTACACCCTGGCCAGGGTGGCGCGTGCGGTGTCCTGGGGCGAGGCCCGCTCCCAGTACCCGTCATCGACGAGGACCGCGGTGACGTCGAGGGCACCGGACTGGGCTGCGGCGTACGCCGCGTGCGCCAACCGTCGGCTGCGCTCGGCCGGCTCCGGGCTGAGCTCCGCGGCCCGGCGCAACGCGGTCACCGCGAGGGCGGCGCTGCCGCGCCCCAGGGCCGCGTGCCCCGCCTGTTCCAGATCGGCCGCGAGGTGCTCCTCGGGCCCCAGGGAGGCGGCGACCAGGTGCCCGATCCGGCGTTCCGGGTCCCGTTCCAGTGCTTCGGCCAGGGCCCGGTGTGCCGCCCGCCGTCGACCGGGCCGGCAGGTGCGTACGACGGCCGAGCGGACCAGCGGATGCCGGAAGACCAGTCGGCCGGCCCGTCCGTCCACCCGCACCAGGCCCGCCTCCTCGGCGGCCAGCAGCGCGGCGTCGGCCGCTTCCATCCCGCCCGGATACGCCGCCCAGATCGTGCGTAGCCCGCCGGTCCCCTCCAGCGCGGCGACCAGCAGCAACTCCAAGGTGGCCGCGGGCAGTTCACGGAGCCGGGGGGCGAACAGCGCCTCCAGCCGGTCGTCCACGGGGAGGGACAGCGGCAGCGGGGCGGCACCGGTGAACTGCTCCCGGGTCAGCAGGGCCGGCAGCTCCAGCAGCGCCAGGGGATTGCCCGCGGCCTCCTGGAGCAGCCGTTCGCAGGCGTGCGGGGCCAGCCCGGGGTGGGCCGCCCGCAGCAGGGCGGCGGCGGACCGCTCGTCCAGCGTCTCGACCCGCCGGCGCAGCAGTCCGTGCCGGTCGAGCGCGTGCGCATGGCCCGCCCGGCCCGCGACCAGCAGGTCCACCGGAAGCCCGGACAGCCGGCGCGCCACGAACTCCAGGACGTCGCCGCTCGCCCGGTCGAGCCACTGGACGTCGTCGATCACGACGAGGACCGGGCCGTCCTCCGCCGTGCGCCGCAGGGCTTCGAGTACGGCGACGGAGGCCGCGAAACGCTCCGGCGGCGCCTGGGCCACCGAACTGCCGAGGACCCCCTCCAGTACCGCGCGCTGCCCCGGCGGCAGCCGGTCGAAGCCGTCACGCATGCCGAAGAGCAGCTGGTGCAGGCCGGAGTAGGCCAGCGTGACCTCGGACTCCACGCCGGCGAAACGCAGCACCCGGAACCCCGAGGCCCGTGCGCCGCCCGCGGCGGCCTCCAGCAGCGCGGTCTTCCCCACGCCGGCCGGGCCCTCCAGCAGGACAGCCGTCCCCGCGCCCCCGTCCGCCAGCCGCCGACGCAGCTCCGCGAAGAACTCCAGGTCCGCCGATCGCCCCAGGAGCCCGACGGCATCCCCGCCGACGGGCCCGGGCCCGGACGACTGCTTGATGGACATGCGGGCTCCTCACCATGCTCAGTGGCCGCCGGGAAGGCGACGGCGGACAGACCGTCAGGTGACGTATGGCCCGACGCGGTCGCCGGGCCCTGGAATGGCTCCCGGTGCGCCGGTCCCGGCACACCGGAGCGGCTACGAAAGGCGGCAGGGCGCCGAGATGATCTCCAACCTGACCCGGATGCGGGCCATCGACGACGCGTGGAACGAACGCGACTGGGATGCGTACGAAGCGCTCCTCGCCCCGGACCTGACGGCCTGGGCGGCCGGTGACGACGACCCGCACGGACGGGCCGAACACGTAATCCGGGCACGGGAGTTCTGCACCCTCTTCCCGGAGAACCACGTGGTCACCCAGCCCTACGTGGCCGCGTTCGGACACGGTGACCAGACCTGCACCGTCGCCCGGTTGCGCGGACGCGTGACGCGGCCGGTACGGCTCCCCGACGGGACCGAAGCGGCGGCGACCGGCCGCACCTTCGACGTCGCGTTCACCACGGTCTGCCGCTGGCAGGCCGGGGCGATCGTCGAGCAGTACGAGTTCATCGACCAGGAGTCCCTGCGACGGGCCCTGGGTGTCGGGTCGTGAACGGCGGGCCCGTACCGCCCATGGTGATCCCTTCGTCGGTGAAGCCGGAGGAAGCCGGAAGAGGCATGTGCCGTCACCGTAGGCCCCGGGCCGGGCCCGCCGAATCCTTGAGACCCGTAGTCCGCCCGTCCTACGGCCCCCGGGCCCCGGACCCGGCCGCGTCGCCCGGATCACCCCCGGCATTCCCGTCCACGAGTGCCGCCAGCGCGTCCCGCAGCTGCCCTCGGGCCGTCACGCCCAGCTTCCGGAAGGTCTTGCGCAGGTGGTACTCGACGGTGCTGGGGCTGAGGAACAACTGCGCCGCGATGTCCCGGTTCGGCGCGCCCGCGGCGGCCAGCCGGGCGATCCGCGCCTCCTGAGGAGTGAGATGGACGGCGGACTCCACCGGGCGGTGCCGCAACCGCGCGCCCGTGGCGGCCAGTTCGGTCCGAGCGCGCCGGATGTAGAACTCGGCGCCCATGGCCTCGAACAGGGCGAGAGCGGTCCGCAGACTGTCCCGCGCCTCCCGCCGCCTTCGCCGCCGGCGCAGCCACTCGCCGTAGACGAGGTGCGCGCGGGCCGTCTGCGGCCGGGCCGCGGACGCCTCCAGGTGCTCGATCGCCTCCAGGTACAGCTTCTCGGCCTCGTCGTCGTCCGCGACCAACGCCCGCGAGCGGGCCAGCAGGCCCAGGGCGACAGGGGTGCCGCTGGCGGTCGCGACGGTGTGCAGTCGGGTCAGGGCGGCCCGCGCGGTCTCCGGATCCCCGGACCGCTGGGCCGCCTCGACCAGTTCCGGGAGGACGTTGGCGCTGGTCGGCCCGGGGGTGTCGGCGGCGAACACCCGCCGCCCGTGGGTCAGCGCGGCCGGGTAGTCGCCCAGCGCCACCTCCAACTGGCACAGGGCCAGGTGTGGGACGAGGGCGCCGTAGTGTTCCCGGCCCGCAGCCGTCGCCTCCCGGATATGGGCCCCGGCCGCTTCCCGCGCGGCCTGCTCGGGGCCGGTCACGCAGTACAGCAACTCGACACCGCCGCCCGTACGACCCTGCTGCCGTGTCGTCAGATCGGACAGGTCGGCCGCGGCCCGGCCGAACTCCGCCGCCGCCGTGAAGTTGCCGCGCCACAGTTCGGGTATGGCCCGCAGCAGCAGCGCCAGCGACAGGGAGCCGTGCGCGCCCCGGGTCCGGGCCAGCTCGACCCAGCGCGAGGTGAGCGCCAGCAGGCCCTCCAGGTCCCACATCTCGCCGGCGAGCACACTGCCCAGGTTGAAACCGCGCAGGTCCTCGCTGCCGAGCAGGCTCCGCACGCAACGCCGGTAGAGAGGGTAGGCGGCCTCGGGACCGTCGAGCAGCCGGGTGGTCAGCGCGGCGCTGATCAGGTCGGCCGGAGAGGCGGAGCCCGGGGTGGCGGGTGTCAGCGCGCGTACGGCCCGCGCCACCGCCGTCATGTCGGCCTTGCCGGTCCAGGTGGCCGCCTCCAGCGCCTGGAACAGCGTGTCGCGGGCTGCCCGTTCGTCGTCCTGGAGCAGCAGTTCCGCCGCCTCCAGCAGCAGCGGGACCGTCTCCCGTACCTGCCCCTGGGCGAACCGGATCGCGGCCAGCAGCCGCAGCCGTTCAGCCCGCCCGGACCCGGACCCGGGCAGCGGAGCGACCTGCCGGAGCATGGCCTCGGCGGCGAGCGGATTGCCGGCCTCCAGGGTCGCCCGCGCCGCCGCCAGCAGTCTGCCGGGCCGGCGCGCCGCGTTCGTGGTCAGCTCCACGGCCCGGCCCAGCAGCCGCGCCGAGGCGGCGTAGCCACCGCGGTCCACCGCCCGCCGCGCCGACTGTTCCAGGTCACGGGCGAGGTCCTCGTCGGGGTGGACCGCGGCCGACGCCCGGTGCCAGATCCGGCGGTCCGGGTCGCCCTCCTCGGCGGCCAGTGCCTCGTGGGCCAGCCGGCGCTCCTCGGCCGACGCACCGTGGTACACCGCCGAGCGCAGCAGCGGATGCCGGAACCCGACCCCCGGCCCGAGCACCAGGAGCCCCCGTTCCTCGGCCACCACGGCCGCCGCCCGGCCGGCACCCAGCCTGCCCGCGGCCCGCCACACGAGGTGGGAGTCCCCGGAGGTCTCGGCGGCGGCCACCAGCAGCAGGGTCCGGGTGGCGGCCGGGACCGCTGCCACCCGGCGTCGGAAGACCTCTTCGAGACGGCGCCCCACCGGCAGCGGGTCCGGGAGCGCCGCCGCGCCCGTCAGTTGCTCGGCCGACAGTTCCCGAGCCAGTTCCAGCAGGGCCAGCGGATTGCCGCGGGTGCCCGCGACCAGCCGCTCGGCCACCCGGTCGTCGATGTGCGCACCGCTGATCAGGTCTCTGGCGACGTCCGCCGGGAGCCCCTCCAGGCGGAGCTCCGGCAGCCCGGCGAAGACCGGGCCGCCGTCGCCGTCGGGGTCGCGGATGCCGAACAGCAGGGCGACACGGCCGGCTCCGGCGCGGCGGGCGACGAAGGCGAGGGCGTCCGCGGACTCCCGGTCCAGCCAGTGGGCGTCGTCCACGACGCATACGACGGTCTGCTCGGCCGCCGCCTCCGTCAGCAGACCCAGCGCGGCGAGGCCTACCAGGAAACGCTGCGGCGCGGGACCGGACTCCAGGCCGAACGCGGTGCCGAGCGCCCGGCGCTGCGGCTCGGGCAGGGCGGGCAGACAGGCCATGAACGGCGACAGCAGCAGGTGCAGTCCGGCGTACTGCAGGTCCGACTCGGACTCGATCGCCGCGATGTGGTTCACCCGGGCGGAGCCGGCCACGGCCACCGCGGTCCGCAACAGCGACGTCTTGCCGACGCCGGGCTCACCGCGCACCGCCAACACCCCGCCGTCGCCGCCGTCCGCCCGCCCGACGACATCCCGCACAGCGGCCAGTTCGGCGGTACGGCCGAGGAACCGGGCACCGGCCGGGGACAGTTCGTGATTCACGCCGTGAAACATGTCGGGAGACATGGGACTCCTTCCGCCTGCCCGGCCGTTCAGGCCCGGGTGCCGCCGGCCGGGCGGCTCCGCGCGCGCCATTCGCCCGGCGGGATGCCGTAGGTCTCCTTGAACAGCCGCCCGAAGTGGCTGGCGTCGGTGAAGCCGTGACCGCGGGCCACGGAGGCGACTGTCTGCCGGAGCTTGTGCGGGTCGGCCAGGTCGGCGCGGCACGCCTCCAGCCGGCGGGCGCGGATCCACTCGCCCAGTTCGATGTCCGAGCGGGCGAGGACGGCGTACAGGCGCCGGACGGAGATGCCGAACTCCCCGGCGATCCGCGCCGCGCTCAGCGCGGGATCGTCGATCCGGCGCCGTACATGCTCCATGATCCGCAGCGCCAGCGTGTCCTCCAGCGGACCGCGGGCGAGGTCCGCCGCACCCAGCTGGGTGGCGATCACCGCCCGGACCAGTTCGACGGTCGACCGGTCCAGCTGCTGCGCGGCGGGACTTTCCGGCAGCGCGCGCGAGTCGGCCAGTCGCGAGAGATGGGCCGCCGCCAGGGCGGCCACGGGGTTGGCCGGCCCGAGCCGGGTCGCCGTGATCCGCCCGAGCAGCCGGTCGGGCAGGGCGAGACCGGCACGCGGCAGACAGAAGTAGTGGTGGTGGGTCCCGCTCGCGTTGACCGCGGTGAAGGGCCGCGAGCTGTCCACCAGGACCATGTCGCCGGGGCGGACGACGGCCTCACGGCCGTTCTGTACGACCGTGGCGGTGCCCGACCGCTGCACGGCCAGGATGAGCCGCATCTCGGAGCCGTCCCGGGTCTGCCGCGGGGTGCGATGGATGGTCAGGGGAGTGGTCCGGGCGGAGAACTGGGTGAACCCTCCGAGCCGGCGGATCAGACCCCGCGCTGCGATGGCGCCGGCGGCGTGGTGGTCGACGTCGACCCACAGGACCGAGGGGCCGACGGCGGCGCGGAGCGCCTCGGCCCGGTCCTCCGGGGCCAGGTCCCGCACGTCGAAGGTCACGGCCGTCATGATCGGTTCCTCTGGGCTGCTCGAACGGTCGACGCCGGCCACGGCAGGCGCGGCCCGTCCCGAGAATAGGCGCTCGGCACGGCACCGGAACCGGCCCTGCGTGCACGGCCGTCTGCGTACCGTGCACACCGGCTCCCCGCCCGCGCACCCGGGCCTCCGCGCGCGCCGTCTCGGTCGGTTACGCTCCCCGGAACGCATGAAGACGCAGTGGAGCACCTCGACGTACACCGTCGACGACCGGGCCGAGGCGATACGGCAGACGATCCGGGACCGCGTCGTACCGGTGCACATCGAGCTGCCCGAACGGCCCGAGGACGTGTACTGCGAGGTGTCGATCACCGGCGTCGGACGCGTCCAGCTCAGCACCGTCCGGGCCAGCCCGGCGGCCGTCGAGCGGTCCCTGCGGCTGGCCGCGGCCGACTGGGAACCCTGCCTCTTTCTCGGCCTCCAGCACGTCGGCACCAGCAGCGTCGTCCAGGACGGCAGGGCTGCCACCATCCGGCCCGGCACCCTCGGCTTCTACGACACCCGCCGTCCGTACACCCTGCTCTTCGACGGTGGGGTGGACACGCACTTCTTCCGGATACCGGTGGCCGAACTGGGCCTGCCGGACGCCGTGCTCGGCGACGTCACCGCGCGCGTGCTCGGCGACGGCGACTCGGTCGCGGCACTCGGCGCCTCCTACCTCTCCCGGCTGGCGGCCGCCCCCGACCTGCACACCGGCCCGGCGGCGGAGCACCTGGCCGCGACCACCCTGGAGATGGTCCGGGCCGTGATCGCCGACGCCTGTGACCTGGAGGTGGCGGCCCGCGCGGCCCGCGAGGAGACCCTCGGCCCACGCATCCTGGAGTACCTGCGCCGCCATCTGACCGACCGTGACCTCACACCGGGCGCGGTGGCGAAGGCCCACCACATCTCCCTGCGCCACCTCTACGCCGTACTCGCCCGCGAGGGCGTCAGCCCCGGCGAGTGGATCCGCCGGCAGCGCCTCGACGGGGCCCGCCGGGAACTGGCCGCGCCCGGGGCCCGTCGCGACACCATCGCCGCCGTGGCCCACCGCTGGGGCTTCACCGACGCCTCCCGGTTCGGCCGGTCCTTCAAGGAGGCGTACGGCATGACCCCACGCGAGTACCGGGACCGGCCGCACGCGGGCTGAAGGGGCGTCGCCTCCGTTCGCCGTGCGAGTGACGGACCTGCGGTACGTGCTCCGACGCGTCGCCGTGCGAGTGCCGGACCGGCCGCACACGCCCTGACGCGTATCCGCCCCCGGCCCGCCGCGCGAGGCGCTCTCCGGCGCATCCCATCCTCCCCGATCCGCGCCCCGCCCGCCTCGGTCATCCGACGATGCCGGGCCCGTGGCGGAGCCGTCGCAGCTCATCGTCATTTGACGCATCCGGACGGCGGCTGTCGCAGCCCACGATGAGGGCGTTCCCAGCGACATCGGAAGGTACCCATGGCGCAACTCAGCCAGTACGACCACGCGGAAGCCCTGGTCGACGGAGCCCACGAAGTCTTCGGCTTCCATCCCGGATACCGTGCCCTGCACGCCGACGGCCGGATCTACCGCGGCGCCTTCCGCGCCCTGCCGGCTGCCCGTCACTACACCCGCGCCGCCCACCTCCAGGGCGACCTGATCCCGGCCTCGGTGCGCTTCTCCAAGGGCGGCGGCCGCCCGGACGCGCCGTTCGGCGCCACCGTCGGCATGGCCACCCGCTTCTACCTGCCCAACGGCCGCACCACCAACCTGGTGATGCTCAGCCAGCTCCTGTTCCCGGCCCGCAGTCCCGAGGACCTCCTCGAAGCCATCGCGCTGGCGGCGCCTCCGGAGCCCGGCGGCCCGCTGGACAAGGCGGCCCTGCGGCCCTTCCTGGCGAAACACCCCGAGGTCGCGAACGTCCTGCGGATGCGCGCCGCCTCGCTGGCCCCGACCAGCTTCGCGCACAGCGAGTTCCACGCCGTGCACGTCTTCCGCTACCTCAACGAGGACGACGTCCTCACCAACGTCCGCTGCCACTGGATCCCGCGGGCCGGGGTCGAGGGCCGGCCCGTCGAGGAACTGGCGGCGATGTCGCGCGAGGTCCTCCTGGACGAGTTCGACGAGCGCCTGGCGACCGGCCCGGTCGGCTTCGACCTGGTCCTGGAGATCGGCCAGGACGGCGACCCCCTCGACGACCCGACCGCCCTGTGGCCCGAGGATCGGGAGCGGGTCACCGTCGGCACCCTCCAGATCACCGCTCCCGTCACACCCGAAGAGCTCGGCGACCCCGTGATGAACCACGACCCGACCAAGGTCACCGATGGCATCGAGCTCAACGACGACCCCATCCTCCAGGCCCGTCGCGGGGTCTACGAGGTCTCCGCCGCCTACCGGACCGGCGGCTGGCACACCTGCCCGTTCGCCAAGCACTACGAGTGACACGCCCATGAAAAAAGTGACCCGGACCATCCACGTATCACGACTGAGAACAGCCTTCGAGGAGAAGCACGCCATGACCGACACCACCGCCCCGGCCATCGATGTCACCGACGAGCGTTACGCCCATGCCCAGCCCGTCAGCGACCAGCCCGACGGCCCGGGCCGCCGCATCGGAAAGAAGGGCGAGCTCACCATCATCACGCCGCTGACCCCGGACGGGGGCAAGATCTTCCGCGAGCGGGTGGCGAGCATCCAGGCCCAGGCCGGCTACTGGGAGACCAAGGTCGGCACGGTCGACAACTTCCGCATCCTGCTCATCGACAACGACACCCGGATGCTCATCACCCTCGTCTACGACGGCGACTTCAAGCCCTACCTCGCCGACATCGGCCGCGCCCAGCCCTGGCTGGACGAGATCTTCGGCGAGATCGTCGAGGGCTACCACGGTTACGACGACCCGGGCACCCCGGAGCTGGTGATCTCCCGTTCCTACTCGGCGGACCTGTACTTCCACGCCACCTCGGACAGCAGCGTCCACGACGTGAAGCGCATGAAGCGTCTCAACGACGCCCTCTCCGAGGTTCTCGATGCGGCCAACTGACGCCGTCGGTGCCCTGGATCTGGACCGGATCCAGGGCACCATCCTCCGCGAACGGCCGCTGCCCTACTTCGGCTCCTACCTGCTGTACGAGGTCGGCGACGCCGCCGAGGGCCGTGCCATGCTGCGCCGGCTGCTGCCCCACGTGACCACCGCCGCCGGCTGGGAGCACCCGGCCCAGGACGCTTGGCTCAACGTCGTCCTCACCCACCCGGGTCTGGCCCGCATCGGGCTTCCGCGCGAGATCCTCGACGGCTTCCCCCGCGAGCTGCGCGAGCCGATGCGCACCCGCAAGGAGTTCCTGGGCGACATCGGTGAGAGCGACCCGGCGCACTGGGACCTGCCCGAGCACGGCTCCTTCGACATAGGGGTGCTGCTCATGGCCCCGGACGAGACCGCGTTCGCCGAGAAGCTGGCGATCGGCCACGGCGCCCAGGAGGACCTGCCCTCCGTGCGCCGGGTGAGCCGTCTCGACATCCGCACCCCGGACAACCTGCGCGAGCACTTCGGTTACGCCGACGGCATCAGCCGCCCGTACATCGAGGGCCAGGGCGGCACCCCGAGGCGCGGCCAGAGCCTCGCGAAACCGGGGGAGTTCGTCCTCGGCTACGTCAACGAACTGGGCCGGACCGCCACCGGCCCGGGCCCCGAGGCGCTGTGGCGCAATGGCACGTATCTGTCCATCCGCAAACTCCACCAGAAGGTCGCGGAGTTCCGCCGCTTCCTGACGGCGCGGTCCGAGGACGAGTACGGCGCCGAACTGCTCGCCGCGAAGATGGCCGGCCGCTGGCGCAGCGGCTGCCCGCTGGCCCTGTCGCCGGAGAAGGACATGACCGTGGAGCCCGAGCGGCTCAACGACTTCGCCTACTACGACGACGACCCGCGCGGTCTGCGGACCCCGATCGCCTCCCACATCCGCCGGGTCAACCCGCGGGACGCGCTCAAGGACACCATCGTCGACGTCCGCCTCCACCAGCTTCTGCGCCGGGGGGCCGCCTACGGGCCGATGCTCCCCGAGGGCGTCCTGGAGGACGACGGCATCGACCGGGGCGTGATCCTGGCCTTCGCCAACGCCGACCCGGCCCGGCAGTTCGAGTTCGTCCAGTCCCAGTGGGTCAACGACGGCGACTTCATCTCGGCCGGCGCCGACCAGGACCCGCTCGCGGGCAACCACGTCACCGACGCCGACTTCAGCTACGCGGCGAAGCCGGTACGGCGCCGCCTGCGCGGCCTGCCCGCGTTCGTCGTGACCAAGGGCGGCGAACACGTCTTCCTGCCCGGCGTCAACGGCCTGCAGTACCTGGCCGAGGGCCGCTGGTGAGATCCGTCGGTTCATCCGCGAGTCCAGTCATGAATCCACGAGGAGAAGAAACGTGTGGTCCTCCCCCTACGCCTGGAGAGGCGTCGTGGCCGTCGTCCTCGGCCTGACCGCGGTCGTCTGGCCGGGCATCACCGTCGGCGCCCTGGTGATCCTTTTCGCCGTGAACTGTTTCATGAGCGCCGGGAACGACGCCGCCGTCGCGTTCCGCGGTGACCGCGCCGGCCCCGTCGTCGGCCATCTCCTGCTGGCGTTCATCTCGCTCGCCGCCGGGGTGACCGCGCTCGTGTGGCCCGGCATCACCGCCCTGGCGCTCGCCGTGTGGATCGCGATCTGGGCGGTCGTCGCAGGTCTGTTCGAGGTCGGGTTCGGCTTCCGGCGCGGCGCGCCCGCAGGCAACCGCGCGATGTGGATCCTGAGCGGCCTGGCCACCCTGGCCTTCGGTGTCGTCCTCGCCATCCGCCCCGACGTCGGCGTGCTCACCCTTGCCACCCTCTTCGGTTTCTACGCGATCGTCCACGGCGTCTCCGCCCTGGTGACGGCCGCGCACACCGCACCCCGTACACAGCCCGGCCGGAACCAGGACGAAGGAAGCCCGCAGTGGACGTGAACGGAAGGACCGTCGTCGTGACCGGCGGCGCCAGTGGCATCGGTCAGGGCCTCGCGACCCGGTTCGCGGCCGAGGGGGCACGGGTGGTCGTTTCCGACCTCGCGGCGCAGACCCCGGCGGGGACCGCCGGACTCCGGTACGTCCAGGCCGACGTCAGCAAAGAAGCCGACATCGAACGGCTCGTCGCCGACGTCCTCGACCACGAGGGCCGTATCGACCTGTTCTGTTCCAACGCCGGGATCGGCCACGAGATGGACCCGATGACCCCCCAGGGCGTCTGGGACAAGGTGTTCGCCGTCAACGTGATGAGCCACGTCTGGGCGGCCCGGCACGTCCTGCCGCACATGCTGGAGCGGGGCGAGGGCTATCTGCTCAACACGGCCTCGGCCTCCGGGCTGCTCACCGAACTCACCAGCCCCGGTTACGCGGCCTCCAAGCACGCGGCGGTGGGATTCGCCGAATGGCTCGCGTTCACCTATGCCGACCGGGGCATCCGCACCTCGGTGCTCTGCCCGGAGGCGGTCCGCACCCCGATCCTCGACGCGGCTCCGTACCTGCTGAGCAATGCGATCACCGTCGAGGCAGTGGCGGAAACCGTGATCCAGGCACTCCGCGACGAACAGTTCATGATCTACACCCACCCGACCACACCGGTCCGCTTCCAGCAGAAGGCCGCGGACTACGAGGCGTACATCGCCGAGCTGCGCGTACGACGATCGGAGGCGACCAGGGTCGCGCGCTGAGGGAGGCACGTCCTGCCATGCGCTGGAACGACAATGTCCGGCAGATGAACCCGTCAGGGACGATGCTCCACCCGGGACAGGGGGGAGCATCATCTCGTCGGTAAGGGAATCCGCTGTGCGCAGGTTCCGTCTTTCTGGCTGAACTGGGTGGATGCGGCGGTTGCTCCGGTCGGCGTCCATCTCGAAGACCCTCAGGGGTCATTGAGGGGCCACAAGGACAGGAACAGACCGACAAGCACTGCACAGGGCTGACCCCGATCAGCACGTCTGACCTGCAAGAACGGCGCGAATCGGCAATGATCGGCAAGGACTGTCGAGATCCTCGAAGGACTCATAATCCGTCGGCCGTGGGTTCGAGTCCCACCCGCCCTACCACTTGCTACGCGAGGAGAAACCTTCTGAGCTGCGGCTTTGTTGTGTGCTGCGCGTCAGGTCGATGGTTGCGCAGCCGCTCCCCGGGCACCCGGGCGAGCTCATGGCCGGTCGCGAACGTCCGGTCGGCAGCGGGAGGTTGGGGCCCGGCCCCGAGCCCCCGGCCCCCGGCGCAGCGCACCGGGGGCGTCGGCTGTGACGGCCCGGCCGGACGGTGGGACCGAGGCCGGTGTGCCCCGTGGTGTGCGGCCGGGGCGCACCGAACGGGTCAGCGGACCGGCAGCACGGCGGTGTGCTCCTCGCGCACGGCCTTGAGGGAGCGGGGGTCGAGACCGAGGAGGCTCAGGATCGTCGGCGCGATCTGTTTGGTCTGCACGTCCGCGGAGTCGCGCACGCCGCCCGGGACGGAGGAGCCGGACACGACGAGGGGGACGTCGAGGTCGTCGGAGTGGCCGCCGCCGTGCTCGGCGACCTTCTTGGTGCCGCCGGTGTAGACGACGCCGTACTGCGCGACACCGAGGAGGTCAGGGACCCGGGCGTCGCCGGCCTTGACGTGGAAGTAGTCGGCCGCGGCCTTGCCGGCGTAGACCTTGCTGAGCCCGCTGTGGGTGTAGGCCTTGGGTGCGGCGTTGATGTCGGTGCCGGTGCCGCTCTGTGCGAGCAGGTACTTCTTGGCGAAGGCGGTGGCGGCCGCGGAGCGGTCGGAGAGCCAGAGCAGCATGGCGTCGTCGTCCACCGCGTGCGCCACCAGGTCGGCGGCGCCGGGGTGCAGCTTCTTCCAGGCGGCGTTGAGGCCGTCCAGCAGCGGGCCGTCGTCGACGCGGGTGAGCGCGGCGGGGTCGGTGGGCGACTGGCCGTGCTTGGCGGAGAGGATGACGGTGGTGCTGCCGGAAAGGTGCCGCTTGCGGATCTCGGCGGTCAGGGCGCCGATCTCCGTGTTGACGAAGTCCAGGTTCTTCACCAGCAGCGGGCCCGGGACGTTCTTGGCGGTGTAGCCGCCGGTGAGGCCGTCGGAGGCGGGCAGCTTCTGTGCGGTGGAGACGGACTGGAAGTTGAGGCCGAAGATCGCCGGGGTGCCGACCTTGTGGGTGCGGCTGTGGTCGTAGCCGTCGATCTCGTTGAGGACGGCCTTCACCTTGTAGCCGTCGTACTGCTCGGTGGCCTTGTTGTCCTTGGTCCAGTCGTCGCCGGTGGCGTAGCCGAGGGCGGCGCTGTTGATCTCCGGGGTGAACAGGTCCTGGACGCCCGTGCCCGAGGGGCCGTTGAGGATCTCGTAGGCGGCGTGCTTGTCCGACCAGGCGGTACGCAGCCCCGCCCGGCGGGCCACCTCGAAGATCGTGTTCACCTTGAGATACGAGTGCGGGTAGACCGGCTTGCAGGTCTTCGGGTCGACGGGCAGCTTCGACGCGTTGATCAGGCTCTCCGGGTGGCCGGTCATCGACAGGATGCTGTCCGGCAGGCCCGCGAGGCCCTGACCGGCGTCGATGGAGGCCTGGTTCTTGTCCAGGTCCTCGGTGAGGTCCACCTCGACCCCGGGCCTGACGCCCTTGCAACTGGTGGTTCCCGCCGGGAGAAGCGCGGCGTCGTAGGTGTCGTCGTAGTAGACGCCCGTGGTGCCGGGGCTGCCGCCGGTCGCCTGGGCGACCATGCCGGGGAAGGAGTCGGACGGCGTGGTGGTCCTGGCGTGGGTGTACTCCACGCCGCCGCCGACCAGCCGGGCCAGCGCGGACTCCGGGTGTCTGGCGATGTACCAGGCCAGGTCCGACTGGTGCAGCCCGTCGACGGAGACCAGCAGGACATGCCTGGTGGCGGCCCGGTGGGGGGAGGCGGCGAACGCGGAGGGCTGGGCGGCGGTCACTCCGGCCAGGACTCCGGTGGCGGCGAGGACGGCTGCGGGTCTGACGTAACGTCTGGACATCTGGTCTCTCCCGGGTGTTCGGGGCGTGCTGCGGGTGCCGGGCTCATCAGAGTCGCGCCCTGTGTACCGGAACCGGCGCAGCTGTGAACACACCCGGAATGGGCGGTCGGGGCTTCACCAAGCAGGTCTGGTTTTCCCCAAGAAGGAGGGCGACCCCGACCTCGGGCGAGCCGAATGGCCGGAGCCGACAGGTCGCCGGCGGGGTGTGGAGAGTTCAGGGCGCGGTGCGGCTCGGCTGCGCGCGGTTGACGTTCGTGTCGCTCCGGACCGCCAGGATCCCCGAAGGACTCATGATCCGTCGGCCGTGGGTTCGAGCCCCGCCCGCCCCACCAGCGCAGGTCTCTGGCCTGTGGAAACGCGCCCATTTTTGGGGTGTCGGAACGTCAACTTTCCCTGAACGGGCTGAATCCGCTGCTCGTGAGTTTGAAGTCTGACGGTGCTCGGGGCATCCCCAGCGGCGACAGTGAATGGCGGGTGCGTGGGCGCAGGACGGGGGCGGCGGGCTGTGTGCCGATGGATCCAGGAAACAGCCCGAAGGGGAAACTGCTCCCCGATGGACCCCTCGCAGTGGCCGCCGGTCGACGAACAGCTCCGGCCGTTCGCGAACCCCGGTCTCAGCCGCGGGCGGTCTGCCGGGCAGTCAGTCCCCGGCCCGTATCAGCCCGCTCTCGTAGGCGAAGATCACCGCGTGGATACGGTCGCGGAGGCCGAGTTTGGTCAGGATCCGGCCGAGGTGGGTCTTCACGGTCGTCTCCCCGACGAAGAGGCGGTCGGCGATCTCGCCGTTGGCCAGTCCCCGGGCGACCAGGGCGAGGACTTCCCGTTCCCGCTCGGTGAGCGCGGCCAGGCGGCTGCGCTGGGCGGGCGCGGCCGCGGACGCGGGGGATTGCAGGACGAAGCGTTCGACCAGGCGCCGGGTCAGCGAGGGCGCCACCACGACCTCGCCCCGCAGCACCGCACGGACGGTCACCAGGATCTCCTCGGCAGGGGCGTCCTTGACGAGGAAGCCGTTCGCGCCGGCACGCAGGGCCGCGTAGGCGTACTCGTCGAGGTCGAAGGTGGTGACGACGAGGATCCGGGGCCCATGGGGCTGCGCGCAGAGGTGTTCGGTCGCGGCGAGCCCGTCCAGGCCGGGCATGCGTACGTCCATCAGGACGAGGTCCGGCCCCAGGGCGGCCACACCCGCGATCGCCGCGTCGCCGTCGGCGGCCTCGCCCACCACGGTGAGATCGGGCTGGCTGTCGATGACCATGCGCAGTCCCATCCGGATCAGTTCCTGGTCGTCGCAGATCAGCACCCGGGACGATGACGGGCTCTGGCCGGTCATGGCGTCGCCGTGGTGGGCTCGGGCTCGGTGGGGCGCAGGGAGGCGGTGACCCGGTAGCCCCCGTCGGGTGTGGGTCCGGCGTCGACGCTCCCGCCGTACAGGGCGGTGCGTTCGCGCATGCCGGTGAGTCCGTGACCGCAGGAGAGCAGTCGGGCGGGGTGCTCCGGGACGGCCACCGCTCCGGCTCCGGCCGAGTTCTCCACCCGGACGCGGACCAGCCGTGCGGGCCCCTCGGTACCGGTGTCGACCCGTACGTGGATCGTGGCGTTCGGCGGCGCGTGCTTGACGACGTTGGTGAGCGCCTCCTGCACGATGCGGTACGTCTGCACGCTGAGGTCCGCCGGAAGGCCGCCTGGCTCTCCGCGAAGGTCCAGCCGGGCGCGCGTGCCGTTCGTGTTGAGGCGCCCGACCAGCCGCCGCAGATCGGCCGAGAGCGACTCGCCGGCCCCACCGTTGCCGGGTCCGGGGGCGCCGGATGGGGCGTCCGCGTCGGGGGCGCGCAGCACCTCCAGCAGCCGGCGCAGTTCGTCCAGGGCGTCGCGGCCGGTCGCGCTGATGACACCGAGCGTGCGGTCGACGACCGTGGGGTCGGCGTGCCGCATCAGCCTGCCGCCCTCGGCGTTCAGCACCATCACGCTCACGCTGTGTGCGAGGACGTCGTGGATCTCGCGGGCGATGCGAGCCCGCTCCTCGGCGACGGCGACCCGGGCCAGGGCGAGGCGTTCCGACTCGGCGAGCGCGGCCCGCCGCTCGAACTCGGCGACATAGGCGCGCCGGGCACGGACGTACTCGCCGAACACCCAGGCCCCGGCCAGCAGGAGCCCCACGGCGAGCGGGGTGAGCCAGGCACCGCGGGCACCCGGGCCCCCGTAGTCCCGCTGCCAGGCGGGAATCCACAGCACGACGCAGCCGGCGGCACAGACCACCGTCGC
Organism: Streptomyces sp. NPDC058457; assembly: GCF_042720695.1. Lineage (NCBI taxonomy): Bacteria > Bacillati > Actinomycetota > Actinomycetes > Kitasatosporales > Streptomycetaceae > Streptomyces > Streptomyces sp. NPDC058457. Next base: position 222,374 of record NZ_JBHXLU010000002.1, read on the forward strand.
CGCGGCGGCCCGGCGCAGGCCGCGCACCGTGAGGGTGGCCAGGACCGCGGCCAGGGCGACGGCGCCGCGTCCCGGTTCCTGTCCCCACACCTGCCCGAGGTACTGCGCCCAGAACCCGGCCGTCACCAGGGCCGCGACGAGCACCGGCCGGCGGCGGCGCCACAGCAGGGGCAGCACCAGGGCGGCGTACACGACCGTCTGCACCCAGACCGGCCGCCAGCCCGGCTGCGGGCGGATCACCGGGGGCACGGCCACCAGCACGACCAGCAGCAGGTCCGTCAGCCACGGATGTCCGCGCCGCAGACGGGGCAGGGTCTCAATCAGCCGTTGCACCGCCTCACGCTACGGCCGGGGCCCGCTCCCCGGCATCGTCCTGGCGGGCGTCACGGGGTCCTCCCGCAGTCGTACGGACACCGGCCGGGGATACGACGTGCGGCCACCCGGGGCGTTTCCACCATGGCCGCCATGTCGATCACCACCGAGTTCCTCAGACGGCCCCTCATGACCGGTGCCGTGGCGGCCAGTTCACGACGACTGGCGTACGCGATGACCGAGGGCATCGGCCTGGAGCAGGCCCGGACCGTTGCCGAGCTCGGCCCGGGGACCGGGGTGTTCACCGACGCGGTCCTCGCCCGGCTCGCCTCCGACGCACGGCTCGTCGCCGTCGAGCTCAACCCGGTGCTCGCCGCCCGGCTGTCGGCCACCCGGCGCGACACACGGCTGACCGTGGTCCAGGGCACGGCGGCCGAACTGGCCGCCGCGGTCGGCGAACCGGTCGACGCGGTGGTCTCCGGGCTGCCGTGGACGGTCATGCCACGGGAACAGCGCGGGTACATCCTGGATGCCGTGACCGAAGTCCTCGCGCCCGGCGGCCGGTTCACCACCTTCGCCTACCTGCACGCGGCCTGGACCCCGCCCGCCCGTCACTTCACCGCCGAACTGGCCTGCCGTTTCGACCGGTTGGAACGCTCGAAGACGGTGTGGGCGAACCTGCCGCCCGCTTTCGTGCACCGGGCCACCCGGAGGCCATGACCGCGAGCAGACCCGCGAGAGCGAGGACCACTACCGGGAAGACCAGCGCGAGGGGGGACGAGACCATCCGCGCGGGGACCCGCCGACCGCGGCCCAGGTCGACACGGTCATCCGTGGCCGGGGCCTACCGGCTCAGGTGGGCGAGGGTCAGGTTGGGGTCCTCGGCGGTGAGCCAGCCGGCGTTCAGCACGTAGACGGTGTGGCCGCGCAGGGCGATGGACGTGGGGTTCTGCAGGCCGTCGGCCGAGGACAGCACGGTGGAGCGGGTGCCGTCGGACTGGACGAGGGCGACTTCGTTCGGTGTGTCGAGGGCGGCCAGGAGCTGGTCGCCGCGGCCGGTGAAGGCGATGTCATCGATCCCCGGCATGCCGTCGGCCCGGGTCCGGAGCCTGCCGGCGCGTCCGTCCCGGAGGACGGGGATGCGCAGGACGGTGCCCTTGTCGAGGTTGGTGGCCCAGACCGCGCCGTTGTGGATCTTCAGGCCGTTGGCGCCGAGGAAGCCGGTGGGGGCCAGTTCGGGGGCGGTGGACCAGGCGGTGGGGGTGCCGCCGGTCGTGGGCACGCTCCAGATGGTGCCGAGCGCGGAGTCGGCGACGTAGAGGGTGTGGGTGTGCGGGTCGAGTGCCAGGCCGTTGGGCAGGCCGTTTGCGGGCAGCGCGGCGATCCGCTGCGGTTGCCCGCCCGGACGCAGGCGCCACACACCGGTGAGGTCGGCGGTGCCGGTGGCGTACAGGAAGTACAGGGTTCCGTCGTGGGCTCGGACGATGCCGGCGGTCAGCGGGAAGCCCAGGGCCGGGGTGCGGACACCGCCGTCGGCGGGCTCGGGCAGCGTGGCCAGGATCCGGACGGCTCCTCCGCGGGAGACCTCGGCGATCTGGCGGCCCTTGGCGAAGGTGACGTACGCGCGGCCGCCCGGTGCCAGGGCGACGTTCTCCGGCGTCTGGCCCTTGGCCAGGTCGAAGTGCGCGGCGATCCGCGGGCTGCTCAGCGGCGCGGAGACGGCCGAGGCCGGAGCGGGGCTGAGCGCCGCGGCAGCGGTCGCGACCAGGGCGCCCAGTGTCACGGCGGAGGGGGAGAGCTTCTTGAACATGGTTCCTTCTCTGGTTTCGGGGTGTTCTGGGGCATGGCGCAGCGGCACTGCGACGCGTGGGTGGGAACAGGCGGTTCTTCTGGCCGCGCGCGGCTGTCCGCGGCTGTCCGCGGCAGAGTCGGCCGGCGGCCGTGCCTGGGTGGGACGGGTGCCGACTCGCTGTGGCCGAGCGCCCGGTGACGTCGTGTGAGGTCAGTCCTTGCCGGTGCGGGGCCGCGTCCGTGCCGGGGCGGAGGAGGGGCTGTCCTGCGTGGTGGCCTCACCGGTCGCCTGGGCGAGCAGGGTGAGCGCGGCTCGCGAGGGCGAGCCCGGTTCTGTGGTGGCGACGACCACGCCGGGGCCGGGCCCGCTGCTCAGGGTCTGCTGCACGACCGTCAGGGACCCGACCAGCGGATGGCGCATCTCGTAGGGGGCGACGGTGCAGGCCTTGATGCGGTGGTCGGCCCACATGGAGGCGAACTCGGTGCTCTTCGCGGACAGTTCGCCCAGGAGCGCGTGCAGTGCCACGTCCTCCGGATGCCGGGCCGCCACTATGCGGAGATTCCCGACCACCGCCCTGGCTTTGCTCGGCCAGTCCACGTACAGGTCACGGACATGGGAGTCGAGGAACACCAGCCTGGCCATGTCGGGGCGCTGCGCCGGCAGGTCGGGGGCACCGGGGTCCAGGTGTCCGGCGAACAACGCGTGGCCCAGGCGGTTCCACGCCAGCACGTCGCTGCGCCGGCCCAGCACGACCGCCGGAACGTCGCCCAGCACGTTCAGCAGCTGGCGCATCGCTTCTGTCACCCGCTCCGGCGCCGGCCGTCGGCCCCGGGTGCGCTGCCTGTCCGCTCGGGCCAGGTCGTGCAGGTACCGCCGCTCGGACTCGTCCAGCCGAAGGGCCCTGGCGATCGCATCCAGAACCTCAGGTGATGCGCTCAGCGACTGGCCCTGCTCCAGTCGGGAGTAGTAAGAGGCGCTCACGCCCGCCAGCAGCGCCAGCTCCTCGCGTCGAAGCCCCGGTACCCGCCGGCGCTCCCCGTAGGTGGGCACCCCGACAGCCTCCGGGCGCAGCTGGGAGCGCCGCGTCTGCAGGAAGTCCCCGAGTCGAGTCTTTCCGTCCATGGCTCCCAGTGTGGGCCGCCGTTCGACATCCAGCCTGACCCGGCTGTGGATAGGCAACGGCGGGTCTGGATCCCCGCCGGCACCATCGATGAAGTGGGAGGCAGCCAGTGGGAGGCCGCCGAATCCGGCACCCCGTACGCACCCGGGAGGGCGCCTTGAGTATCGCCACCGCCGAAACCGACCCCTTCGACGCTCTGGACGCGGCAGACTCCGCCTTCACCCGGCGCGCCTGGGCCGACGCGGCGCCCGCCCGTGTCTACGAACTGGTCAGTGATGTGTCCGCGACCGACCGCTGGAGTCCGAGCGCCGACCACGTAGCCTTCGATCCGGGTGCAGGCCCCTGGGTCGGCGCCTGGTTCAGTGGCCGTGACCGCAGGAACGGCAAGGAGTGGACCAGCCGCTCCCAGATCGTGCAAGCAGACCCCGGGGCGGCTTTCGGCTTTGTCGTCGGCGGCGCGGAGAACGGCATCGTGCGCTGAGAAGTTCAGTTCAAAGGTTCCCTCATGCCGCGGTCCGGCGTGCGTCGCGGTGGGCCCGGGCCGCGGCCATCAGGCCGTCGAGCGCGTCGCGGGTGTTCAGCAGGTCCTCGACATGGGCGGAGAGCCGGTCGCGCTCCTCGGCCATACGTTCCAGCGCGGCGTCGGAGTTCTCGTCGCTGGGCGCGTCGCGGCACGGCATCAGGGCCAGGATGGTGCGGCTGGACAGCCCGGCCGCGTACAGGCGCTGGATGAAGTCCACCCGATCGATGTCCTCTTCCGCGTAGTGCCGTTGCCCGCCGCCGCTGCGGGTGCTGGTGAGCAGTCCCTGCTCCTCGTAGTAACGCAGTGAACGGACACTGGCTCCGGTCCGCGCCGCGAGGTCGCCGATCCGCATCTCACCCTCCCGATGGTGCCCCGCCTCAGGACTTGACCCTCACATTGATGTCAGGTTTTAGCGTACCGGTCGGGCCCGCCGTTCCCGGGCCTTCGACCCTTATGAAGGAGTTCTGGCATGACCGGCAGGACCACGTTGTTCGACCGCTACCGCCTCGGCGCTCTGGAGCTGCCCAACCGGGTCGTGATGGCCCCGATGACCCGGGTCCGGGCCGCGGCCGGAGACCTTGCCACCCCGTCCATGGCGGTCTACTACGCCCAGCGGGCCACCGCCGGACTGATCGTCACCGAGGGCGTGCAGCCCAGCCTGGCCGGGCAGTCCAACCCGGGCACCCCGGGCCTGTACACCGACGAGCACGTGGCCTCCTGGCGGCCCGTCACCGAGGCCGTGCACGCCAACGGCGGGCGGATCTTCGCCCAGATCATGCACGGCGGCCGGGTCTCGCACCCCGACACCACCGGCCTTCAGCCGGTCGGACCCTCCGCCGTCGCCGCCGTGGGCGACGTGTTCACCCCCAGCGGGCCGCAGCCCGCGCCGGTCCCGCGCGCCCTGGACCTCTCCGAGGTGCCCGAGCAGGCCCGGTCGTACGCCGAGGCCGCCCGGCGCGCCGTCGACGCCGGCTTCGACGGCGTCGAACTGCACGGCGCGAACGGCTACTTGATCTCGCAGTTCCTGTCGTCCAGCGCCAACCTGCGCACCGACTCCTACGGCGGCCCGATCGCCCACCGCATCCGCTTCGCCGTCGAGGCGGTCGCCGCCACCGTCGACGCCGTGGGCGCGGCCCGCACCGCGATCCGGCTCTCCCCCGGAGGCACCTTCTGGGGCGTCGAGGAGAGGGAGGTGCCGGAGTTGTACGCGGCCCTGCTCGCCGAACTCGCCCGCTTCGACCTCGCCTACGTGCACCTGGAGGCGACCGCCGAGGAGGAGATGCTGGTCGGGCTGCGCCGCGCCTGGCCGGGCAGCCTGGTCGTCAACCCGGTGGCGCCGATGGGCCCCAAGCAGACCGACCGGGCCGCCGCCGACCGCTGGCTCGGCCTGGGCGCGGATCTGATCAGCTTCGGCCGCGCCTTCATCGCCAACCCCGACCTGGTGGAACGGCTCCGCACCGGCCTGCCGATCGCGCCCGCCGACCCGGCCACGTACTTCGAGGGTGGCGACGCGGGCTATCTCACCTACCCCGCCTACCAGTACACCGCCTGACCGGACACGAAGGACGAGGAAGAACCATGAAAACGCGCTGAGCAAGCCTCAGGACGACGCCCGGACGGCCGTCATCATCGCCGGCCGGGTCTTCGTCCCCGCCGAGGACGTCGAGACGTTCGTCGCCGAGGCACGGGCGACGTCGTACCCGCTCGCCGCGGCCGACCCGGGGAACGTGCTGATCTCGTTCTGCGTGGAGGACGCGGCGACCGGGACCGTCACGGTGCTCGAGCAGTGGGCGTCCCAGGAGACCCTGGACCGGCACGTGGCCACACCGGAGGTCACGGCGCTCCTCACCAGGTGGGGCCCGCGCATACGCAACGAGGTGCGCAGGTTCGACGCCGACGAGAAGGACCCCCGGGCCTGAACGCGTCGCATGACGTTCGCCTCCGGGCCGTGGTCGCCGGGGGAGGCGGCGAGCCCCGGGTCGGTGCCGGACTGCTCGTGGCCGATGGCGGTGGTACCCGCCTCCTCGACCGGATACCGCCGGATACCAACGGATACCGCAGGACCTCGGCCGGCCGGCCCGGTGCGCGGCTGACCCCCGCCTCGTCGCGGTCGGCCATCGTCACCGGGTCTGGCTGGCGTCGGCGGCAGCCGGTGCGCAGGGCGACGAACGAACCGGACGGGACAGGCCGTTGCGCTGCTCCCGCGACGCCACGTCGCCCAGGGCGGGCGTGCTGTCGGGGGCACGCTCGACCCGGGCGGCGATGCCGAGCAGGACCAGCGGCAGGAACATCTCCTCGACCGGGACCCGGTCCGGCGTGTGGGCCCCGGCGACGAAGTGCGCGGGCGGGGCGACATGGGGCCCACCGGCCGACCACCGTGCAGCGGTGCGCGGTGAAACCGTCGCCCCGGTCGGAGTGACCGCGGTCGCTCCGTGCACGCCGACGGCCCCGGCCGTGACGAGTTCGTGGCGGAGGGGTCGACAACATGTGGGACGGGGCTGTCTCAAAAACGGCGGGTGCAAAACAGGGCGAAGACCTCGGACTTGGGCGGTTTCGTATCGGCATGCGAGACGTTCGTCCAGTTGTGTTGTCTCTGTGAAGGCCGCTGCTACTGTTCCCGCCGTGATTCGGACATCCACCCCGGCGCTGACGCGACGTCGCGTCGTCGATCTGATGCGCGTGGGCAGCGCCAGCTGTTGCCCCGGCGTCGCCGTGGCCTGCTGCTGAGTCGGACCGACACTCACACGCGCGCTCACTCCTCCCGGCCGTGACCCCCACGTGCGCGGGCACGCCAAGGCATCTCCCTCTCCTCCTGGACGATCGGCCGACAGCCCTTCTGATTCCGGTCGTTCAGCCCTGCGGTCATCCGCCTTCCCGCGCTTCCCCCCTGCCCGCATCCTCCGTATCCGCGCTCTCCCCTGCGCGGACGCGGCCGGCCGGCGGGCACGCCTTCCGAGGAGTTCACCCATGCGCAAGAGACGCACCTCCGCCGTGGCCACCGCCGTCGTCATCGCGACGCTCGCCACGCCCCTGGCCCTCGCCTCCACCGCCGCGTACGCCGACCCGGGCGCCGGCATCGCCTCCCACCAACTCGTCGGCGTCGGCTCGGACGTCACCCAGGACGTCCTGGACGCGCTGGCCGGCGAGACCGTCAACGGCACCAGCTACGCCTCGACCGCGGTCACCGCGGACGGCTACACGCTGGCGTCCTACGACGCGACCGAGCCGGGCACCGGCTCCACGACCTCGCAGATCCAGACCCGGACGAGCGGGCCGAAGTTCCTGCGTCCCAACGGCGCCAACGCCGGCCGCCTCGCCCTGAGCGACTCGGTCGCGGGCGGCAACTACGCCGTCTCCTCCAGCGCGAACGACGGCACGGTGAACATCCAGGACCAGATCGACTTCGCCCGCAACACCAGCGCACCCGCCGTCTCCGGCACCGCGCTGACCGCGGTCCCCTTCGCCCGCGACGCGGTGGGCTACGCGGCCAAGGGCTCCGCGCTCGCCCAGCTGACCAAGCAGCAGCTGCACGACATCTACACCGGTGCGCTGACGGAGATCGGCGGGGTGAAGATCCACCCGTTCATCCCCAACTCCGGTGCCGGCACCCGCACCTTCTTCCAGAAGGCCATCGGCGTCACCGACGCCCAGCTCGGCAGCAACGTCGACACGCTGGACTACGACGGCAAGGCGGTCCAGCAGAACCGTCTGAACAACGTCATCGAGAACGACGGTGACCTCGTCCCGCTCTCCGTCGCCAGCTTCGTCGCCCAGCACAACGGCACGGCCCCGGACCGCAGTGCGACCGCCGTGGCGGGCGGTGCCTTCGTCGGCTCGCTGGACGAGGAGAACACCGGCACCTACACCGCGCCGGTGACCGACAACGCCGACGGCACCCTCTCCTCCAACCCCGACTTCTTCGCCGACACCACCTTCGGCCGTGACGTCTCCAACGTGGTCTCCACCCGGGCCATCGACCCGACCAGCGTCTTCTTCAACCAGGCCCTCTACGACGTCTTCGTGACCGACGACAGCCACACGGCGGCGCTGGACTCCGCCGCCGCCCAGTCGGTGATCGCCAAGTTCGGCTTCCTGAACGTCAGTTACAACGGCGTCGCCGACCCGACCAACAAGCACGTCAAGCGCGGCGGCCTGGAGGACGGCAACCTCGCAACGGCCGTCCCGGCGGCCCCGGCCGTGACCGCGACGCCGGGCGCCGGCACGCTGAAGCTGTCCTGGGCCCCCGCCGCCGGCGCCTCGGTGAGCGACTACCGCGTGACCGTCCAGGACGGCACCGGCGCGGCCGTCGGCGGTTACGCCTACAAGGACGTGTCCGCCGCCACCACCAGCGCGAGCCTGACCGGCCTGGCGGCCGGCACGTACACCGTCACGGTCTACGCGGCGAACATCAACGGCAACAGCGATGCCACCACGGCCACCCCGACCGTGAAGACGGCCACGACCGTGACCGCCACGGCCTCGGCGGCCAAGCCCGCCTACGGGACCACCGAGTCGGTCGCGGTGACCGTCGGCCACACCGACGCCGCCGTCCCGACCGGCACCGTCGCCGCCTACTACGGCTCCACCAAGGTGGGCTCCGCCACCCTGAACACCTCGGGCAAGGCCACCGTCAAGGTCGCCACCACCAAGCTCGGCGCGGTCGGCGGCAAGACCCTGAGCATCCGTTACGGCGGCGACAGCGTCCACGGCGCCTCCAGCAAGAACGTCACCTTCACCGTCGTCAAGGCCACCCCGACGCTGACCGTCACCGCCCCGGCCCGGATCAGCCACACCAAGCACGCCGCGATCACCGTCAAGGTGAGCGCCACCGGCACCACCCCGACCGGCAGGATCCGGATCTACAACGGCTCCACGCAGGTCGGCACCGGCACCCTCAGCGGCGGCAAGGCCACCATCAGCATCGCGAGGCTCTCCAAGGGCAAGCACACGCTCAGCATCCGCTACGGCGGCAGCGGCTACGTGAACACCAAGTCCAAGAGCATCAGCATCACCAGCTACTGAGCACCCCCCCCCGAGGACCGGAGCCGGCACCACGCCGGCTCCGGCCCCGGGCGCCGTCGTACCCGAAAAAGACCGAACAAGACCGAACAAGACCGAAACAGCCGGAACCAGGAAGGAGCACGGGACCATGGGCCTCCCGCTGACCGCGCCGGACGAGGACACGCCACGGCGGCTGTCCACCGCACGGGGCACCGACGACCGCCTCTTCCGGGGCGTGCTGCGCGGCTCCGGTCTCGCCGTGCTCGCCATCATGGCGGCCGTCGGCCTCTTCCTGCTGCTGCGCGCCCTGCAGGCGCTGCACACCGCCGGGTTCTCCTTCCTCACCACCGAGCGCTGGGAACCCGACACCCACGACTTCGGCATCGCCGCCGTCCTCACCGGCACCCTGCTGATCGCGGCCGTGGCCGTCGCCGTGTCCGTGCCGCTGGCGCTCGGGACCGCGCTGTACATCTCCGAGATCGCGCCGGCCCGGCTGCGGCGCACACTGATCGCGCTCGTCGACCTGATGGCCGCCGTGCCGTCGGTGGTCTACGGCCTGTGGGGGCTGTTCTTCCTGCAGAGCAAGGTGATCGGCCTGTCCCGGTGGCTGTCCACCTGGTTCGGCTGGATCCCGTTCCTGCACGTCGACGGGGCGCACCAGGACGACCCCCTTGCGTCCGCCAGTGTGTACACCGCCTCGACGTTCGTCGCGGGCATCGTGGTCGCGCTGATGGTGGCGCCGATCCAGTGCTCGGTGATGCGCGAGGTGTTCAGCCGCGCACCGGCGGGGGAGCGGGAGGGCGCGTACGCGCTCGGCTCGACCCGCGCGGGCATGATCCGCAGCGTCGTCCTGCCGTACGGGGCCGCCGGCATCATCGGCGGCACCATGCTCGGACTCGGCCGCGCCCTGGGCGAGACCATCGCCGTCTATCTGATCATCTCACCGGTCTTCACCGTCCAGCCGCACATCCTGCAGACCGGCTCGAACTCCGTGTCCTCCCTGATCGCCCTGCACTACGGCGACTCCTCCGCCTTCGGCGTCTCCGCGCTGATGGCGGCCGGACTGGCCCTGTTCCTGCTGACCCTGGTGGTCAACTTCACCGCGTCCTCGATCGTGGCCCGCTCCCGGTCCGGCGCACAGAGCGAGGCCTGAGCCCATGACGACCGCACTGGACAAGCTGTCGGCCCCGACGCCCGGCCCCGGCCCCACGACCACCGTCGTACCGCGCCCCGAGCCGCTGGAGGAGCCCGAGGAACACCGTCGCGTCGGCGGACTGCGCCGCGACGACCTGCTCGCCCTCGCCGGCGCGGCCACCACCGGCCTCACCCTGGCCTGGCTGCTCTTCGGTCAACTGGCGCCGCTCTCGGGGCCGTTGGGCTTCGCCGTCGTCGCCTGTCTGATCTTCCTGCTGGTCTACGCGGTGCTGGTGTGGATGGACGCCTCGTCCGACGGATCCGACGCCGGACCCGCGGAACCCGCCGGACCCGCCGTACGCGACCGGCTGCTGACCGTCGTCCTGGGCTCCGCCGCCGCCCTGCTGTTCGCCGGGCTGGTCCTCGTCATCGGCTTCACCGCGGCCCGCGGCTGGCGCGCGCTGCCGCACGGCAGCTTCTACACGCAGGACATGCAGGCGGCCGGTCCGCTGGACCCGGTCACCGTCGGCGGCGTCAAGCACGCCGTCGTCGGCACCCTGATCCAGATCGCCATCGCGCTCACGGTCACCATTCCGCTGGGCATCACCTGCGCCGTCTACCTCGGGCAGGTGCCGGGACGGTTCTCCCGTTTCGTGCGCACCATCGTCGAGGCGATGACCGCGCTGCCCTCGGTCGTGGCCGGCCTCTTCGTCTACGCGAGCTGGATCCTGATGCTGGGCTTCGAGAAGTCCGGTCTGGCGGCCGGGCTCGCCCTCAGCGTGATGATGCTGCCGATCGTGATCCGGGCGTCGGACGTGGTGCTGCGCCTGGTGCCCGGCACGCTCACCGAGGCCGCGGAGGCACTGGGCGCACCGCGCTGGCGCACCGTGTGGCACGTGGTGCTGCCCTCCGCGCGCTCCGGACTCGCCACCGCCGTCATCCTGGGCACCGCGCGCGGCATCGGCGAGACCTCCCCGGTGCTGCTCACGGCCGGCGCGACGGCCGCGCTCAACGCCGACCCCACGCACGGTCCGATGATGTCCCTGCCGCTCGCGGTGTTCACCTTCGTCAGGTCGCCCCAACCCGCCATGATCACCCGGGCCTTCGGCACCGCGCTGGTGCTGCTCGCGCTGGTCCTGCTCCTCTTCTCGCTCGCCCGCGTCGTCGGCGGCCGCGGCCCCGGACAGCTGAGCCCCCGCCAGTCCCGCAGCGCGGCCCGACGTTCGCGGCGAGACCTGGACCGCTTCGAGTCCGCCGCGACGGATGCCGTGACGGCTGACGCCACGGTTCTCGACGGCCCCGCCGCCACGCCGGCCGACGGCCCGGCCGTCACCGTGACCCCGGACCCGAGCCCGAACCCGAACCCGAACCCGAACCCCGCTCCCGCTCCCGCTCCCGCTCCCACCGAGGTGGACTGATGCCCCGACTGATACCCCGTCGGATACGTTCCTCGCTGCGAGCAGCGATCGCGGCGCTCGTCCTGGCCGCGGCGCTGCTGCTCGGCGCCGCCGCGCCCTCGGTCGCCACGAGCTACACCCCCATCAGCGGGGCCGGTTCCAGCTGGGCCTTCAACGCCGTCGACCAGTGGCGCCGCGACGTCAGGCAGTACGGCATGCAGATCTCGTACACCCCGCAGGGCTCCTCCTACGGCCGCCAGCAGTTCCTGGCCGGCACCACGGACTTCGCGGTCTCGGACATCCCCTTCCAGACCAACCCGACGGACGGTTCCGCCCCCGAGCGGCCGGTGGCCGGGTCGTACGCCTACATGCCGATCGTGGCGGGCGGCACCGCCTTCATGTACCACCTGACGATCAACGGCCAGCGGGTCACCAACCTGCGGCTGAGCCAGCCCACGCTGACAAAGATCTTCACCGCGGCCGTGCGGTACTGGGACGACTCCTCGATCCGGGCCGACAACCCCGGTCTGAAGCTGCCGCACCGGGCCATCGTGCCCGTCGTCCGCTCGGACGGCTCCGGCGCCTCCGCCCAGTTCACGCTCTGGATGGCCAAGCGGCAGAGCGCGCTGTGGAAGGCGTACTGCGCCAAGGTCGGCCGCAGCAACGCCTGCGGCGAGACCTCGTACTACCCGACCGTCACCGGCATGATCGCCCAGTCCGGCGACCTCGGCGTGGCCGGCTACATCTCCCAGGGCTACGGCGAGGGCTCCATCGGGTACGTCAACTACTCCTACGCGCTCAACGCGCACTACCCCGTCGCCAAGCTGCTGAACGCGGCCGGTTACTACACCGAGCCGACCGCGCAGAACGTCGCGGTGTCGCTGCTCAAGGCGAAGATCAACACGAACAGGAGCTCCGCGGACTACCTCACCCAGAACCTGGACTCCGTCTACACCGACAGCGATCCGCGGTCCTACGTGCTCTCCAGCTACTCGTACATGATCCTGCCGCTCAGGGTGCAGGGGACCTTCACCACCGCCAAGGGCGCCACCCTGGGCGCGTTCTCCTACTACTTCATGTGCCAGGGCCAGCAGCAGGCGCCCGAACTCGGCTACTCACCGCTGCCGATCAACCTGGTCAGGGCGGGCTTCGACCAGATCCGCAAGATTCCCGGCGTGGTCCCGAAGAACATCAACATCAAGGGCTGCAACAACCCGACCTTCAGCGCGGACGGCACCAACCGGCTGGCCACCACCGCGCCCATGCCGCCCGCCTGCGACAAGAAGGGCGCGACCCGGCAGTGCGCCACCGGCTCCGGCGGGGCCAGGCAGTCGACCGCCAACAGCGGCTCCTCGAACGGCGGTTCCACCGGCGGCTCCGGCACCACCGGAGGGTCCGGCACCAGCGGCGGCACGACCGGCGGTACCGCGGCCACCGGGGGAGCGGCCGGGGCGGCGAGCCCCACCGGCGGCGCGAGCGTCGACCCGGACACCGGCCAGACCGTCAACGCGTCCGCCACCGGCGGCAGCGGCGGTACGACGGTGCTGGCCTCCCCGGTCTCCCTGTCCGCCGACGACGGCTGGAGCGCCCGGCAGACCCTGATGGTCCTGGCCGGGATCACCCTGCTCGTGGTGGTCCTGGTGCCCGCGGTCACCGCGCACGTCCTGGCCGGCCGCAGAGCCGACTCGGCCAAGGGGGAGCAGAAGTGAGGACACGCCAGCTCTTCCGCACGCTCGTGGGGGCCACCGCGGGCGCCCTGGTGGGCGCACTGGTCTCGGTGGCGGCGGCGCCCGGCGCGGGCGCGGCCCCCGCGGCCACCACGGCCGGCTCCGCCGTGACCGTCTCCGGACGCGGCGAGTTCGCCGGCATGAGGTTCACCGTCAGCCAGACCGAGGGACTGACCGACCGGGCCGTCACCGTCTCCTGGACCGGCGGCACGCCCACCACCTTCGCCGGAAGCCAGTTCAACACCGACTTCGTGCAGATCATGCAGTGCTGGGGCGATGACGACGGCACGGTCCCCGGCAACCCGGGCCCGCCGCGCACCCAGTGCGAGTACGGCGCCTCGCCCACCACCGACCGCTCCAACTGGCCCGGCAACGGCGACGACGACACCCGTGCCGTCGTCTACCGCGCCAAGCCCGGCCACTACGGGGACGACGACACCTACGGCTCCACCATGCCCTACGGCCTCGGCGAGGTGCCCTTCAAGGCGGTCGACGGAACCGTCGTCACCAGCGGCACCCAGAACAACAAGTTCTTCAACCACGCCACCACCAACGAGATCGACTTCGCGCGCACCGAGGCGGACGGCACCGGTTCGGAGATCTTCGAGACCCAGACCGCGGGCGAGGCGCCGCAGCTGGGCTGCGGCGCCCCGGTCACCCACGCCGACGGCACCGTCAGCGGCCGCTCCTGCTGGCTGGTCATCGTCCCGCAGGGCCACCTCGACCTCGACGGCAAGCCCTACGAGGACCAGACCCAGGTCAACGCCGGCTCCCCGGTGTCCTCGACCAACTGGAAGAACCGCATCGCCGTCAGGCTCGGCTTCAACCCGGTCGGCGCCTCCTGCACGATCGGCGCCGAGGAGCAGGACACCATCGGCAGCGAACTCGTCGCCGAGGCCATGACCAGCTGGCAGGCCAAACTCTGCGCCACCGGCACCGTCTACGGCTTCACCCAGCTCGGCGACGCCGACACCCGCGCCCGCATCACCTCCGGCGCCGACACCCTCGGCTTCGTCACCCGCCCCCTCGGCTCCGACGACGGCACCACCGCGCCCACCGGCAAGGTGACCTACGCCCCGGTCGCGCTCTCCGGTGTCGTCATCGGCTTCAACATCGAACGACAACCCGGCTCCACCGCCACCAAGGACCAGAAGGCCCTGGACGGAACCCGGTTCACCTCGATGAAGCTCACCCCCCGGCTGATCGCCAAGCTGCTCACCGAGTCGTACCGCAACTCCCCCTGGGGAGCGGTCAGGACCGTCTACTCCGGCGGCAACGCCACCCTCACCGCGGCCAAGGGCTACGGCTGGGCGAAGAACAACCCGCCCGGCCTGCTGTCCGACCCGGAGTTCCTGGCCCTCAACCCCGAGTACGCCAACCAGTCCATCGCCGAGAACCCCAGCACCGACACCGACCTCGAAGTGGCGCTCGGCCACACCGACGCGGCCCGTCAGCTGTGGAACTACGTGCTCGCCGACAAGGACGCCCGGCGCTTCCTGGCCGGCGTGCCCGACGAGTACGGCATGCAGGTCAACCCGTACTACGGCACCAACGCCGACCTGAACCCCACCGGTTACGCCTTCACCGCGGCCCGGGACGACTACCCCAAGGCCGACCCGTGGACGACGATCCCGCCGGGCTCCGCCGAGGCCACCGTCAAGCAGGGCATGACCGACTTCCACCCCTACGTGGACGACATGCTCCTCGCCGCCCAGCACGCCCGCCGCGGCGACCAGCTCTGGAAGTCCAGCTGGGACGCGAACGCCAACCCGCCGGTGTGGAAGTCCCCCGGTCCGCAGAACGTAGGCCAGCGCTTCCAACTGGTCGTCACCGACGCGGCCTCGGCGGCGCGGTACGGGCTGCAGACCGCCGGCCTGCTCAACTCAGCCGGCAGGTACGTCACCCCGACCTCGGCGTCCCTGACCGCCGCGGCCGCCTCCGCCACCGGCAGCCCCGCCGTCGTACCCGTCACCGCCTCCCGGGCCGCCGCGTACCCCGTGACCATGCTGGTCGACGCGGTGGTCCGCCCGGGCCAGGTCAAGGCGGCGGAGCGGAAGAGCTACGCCGCACTTCTGCGCTACGCCGTGCGGGCGGGTCAGCGGACCGGCATCGAACTCGGCGACCTGCCGCCCGGTTACGCACCACTGGACAGCAAGCAGCGCGGCGTGACACTGGCGGCCGCGAAGGCGCTGGAGTCCTACCAGGGCGGCACCACGGCCGGTGACCCGACCGGCCCCGGATCCGGCGGCGGTACGGGAGGCACCGGGGGAGCGGGTACGGCCACCGGCGGCACCGGTGCGGGTTCCACCACGGGGACCCCGACCGGCACCGCCGCCTCCGCCTCGGGCAGTCCCGCCGCCCCGCACGGCAGCACCGCCCCCGACCTGATCAGCACCGCGAGCGGTCTCACCCCGGCCGACCCGGCGGTACCGCTCCGCCTGGCCCTGCCCGTCGGCGCGGGA
The DNA here is from genome assembly GCF_042720695.1 of Streptomyces sp. NPDC058457. NCBI lineage: Bacteria > Bacillati > Actinomycetota > Actinomycetes > Kitasatosporales > Streptomycetaceae > Streptomyces > Streptomyces sp. NPDC058457. The sequence goes on from NZ_JBHXLU010000002.1 coordinate 237,842, forward strand.
CTCGGTGCCCTCGCCGGACTGATCGCGCCGTTCGCGACCGGCTGGCGTCCCCGGGGTGCGGCCGCTGCCCTCTCCGGAGCACAGGCCTTCGTCCGCCGTACGACTCGCCGACCCGGCGGGAGGTTCCGCAGGTGACCACGACGACCGACAGGCCCGCCGGGCCGGAAGAGGCCGTCCGCCCGTCCCCCGCCGGCAAGGCGGCCAAGGGCAGGAAGCGCGGGACGGCCAAGCCCTACCTGACCGGCGGCGCGCTGCTCACGATCAGCGTGCTGCTGATCGGTATCTGCGCCCAGCTGGTCCTGCTCAGCCCGCTCCAGCACCGCGCCGCCCAGTCGGCGGGCTTCGACAGGCTGCGCGGCGAACTGGCCGCCGGAACCGTGGCGGTGTCCCAGGCCGACCAGCAGGGGCGGCTGCTCAGGCCGGGCACCCCGCTGATGCTCCTTGAGATCCCGAAGCTGCGCGTCCGCGAGGTGGTCTTCGAGGGCACGGACTCCGACGTACTGGCCAAGGGCCCCGGCCACCGCCGGGACACCCTGCTGCCAGGCCAGGCCGGAACCAGCGTGCTCATGGGCCGGGCCGCCGCCTACGGGGGCCCGTTCGGGCACCTGGACGACCTGACCCCCGGCGACACCTTCCGGATCACGACGGGGCAGGGACGCTTCACCTTCCGGGTCCTCGACCTGCGCCATGCCGGCGACCGCGCCCCGGACGCACCTGCCGCGGGCAGGAGCCGGGTCGTCCTGATGACCGCGACCGGCCCGCCGTACCTCCCCAAGGGCGTGCTGCGTCTCGACGCCGACCTGGTCGGCACCGCGGCCGACACACCGGCCCTGCGGATCGTCCCCGACTCCCTCCCGCCGAGCGAACTCCCGCTCCGCGGCGACTCCGTCGTCTGGTGGCAGGTGGTGCTCTGGCTCCAGGCACTGGCCGCCGCCTCCGCGGCAGCGGTCTGGGCCTGGTTCCGCTGGGGGCGCCGCCAGACGTGGGTCGTGTTCACCGGACTGCTCGGCGCCATCGGCCTCCAGGTGGCGGAACAGGTCACCCGGCTCCTCCCCAATCTGCTCTGACCCGCCCAGGACTGAGGATTCCCCATGACCGACACCACCGCCGCCACCGAAGAGGCCGCGGAGACCAGACCAATGGAAGCCGCGGGTCCGACCACCGGTGCGGGTCCCGCCGAACTCGACGCCCGCGGCGTGTCCGCCTGGTTCGGCAGCCACAAGGTGCTCGACCGCGTCTCCCTGACGATGCCCGCCGGCCGGGTCACGGCCCTGATCGGCCCGTCCGGCTGCGGCAAGTCCACCTTTCTGCGCACCCTCAACCGCATGCACGAACTGGTGAGCGGCGCGGCCTTCGCCGGCGAGGTGCTGCTGGACGGCACCGACCTGTACGCGCCCGAACGCAGACTCACCCAGGCACGCCGGGACATCGGCATGGTGTTCCAGAAACCCAACCCCTTCCCGGCCATGTCGATCTACGACAACGTGGTGGCCGGGCTCCGGCTGACCGGTGTCAAGGCCGGCCGGGCGACCAAGGACGCGCTGGTCGAGGAGTGCCTGACCCGCGCGGGTCTGTGGAACGAGGTGCGGGACCGGCTGCGCCGGCCCGGTGGCGCGCTCTCCGGCGGCCAGCAGCAGCGTCTGTGCATCGCACGGGCGCTGGCGGTACGGCCCAGGGTGCTGCTGATGGACGAGCCGTGCTCGGCGCTCGACCCGACGTCCACGCGGCGCGTGGAGGAGACCATCCAGAGCCTGGCACAGGAGGTCACCGTCGTCATCGTGACCCACAACATGCAGCAGGCCGCCCGGGTCTCCGACCGGTGCGCCTTCTTCCTCGCCGCGCAGGGCGAACCGGGCGGCATCGTCGAGTACGGCCCGACCGACGCGATGTTCGGCAACCCGCAGGACCGACGCACCGCGGACTATGTCAACGGCCGCTTCGGGTGAGGGGCTCTCGGAGAGTGCCGCACGGCATGTCCGCACACGGATGGCCGTCGCGCGTCCTGAACCTGCTACGGGCGCGGACGCCCGGCGCCGACTCGTCGGCCGGGCTCGCCGCGAGGTCTGCCCCGGCGCCCACGGGAGAGTTTCCTGCGCGCCGGAAGGCGAATTCGCCGCTGCCGGTGCCCCCGCCCCCGCCCCCGCCCCCGACCCCACGCACCCGTACCCCCGGACCCGGCGAGGCCTACCCGGCGTCGCCGAAACCGGCGGTCGTCAGTTGGGCGCCGCCGCCCAGATAGTTGCCGAGGGCGATGCCCGTCGTCGGCACGATGGCCTCCGGGATGGCGCCGGTGCCGGTCCAGCGGACCTGCACATGCTTGGCCGGTTCGGCGTTGACCGGCTCGCCGGTCCACTCGTGGGTGGCGAAGACGACGGTGAGGAAGCCGCGCGGCGCCTCGACGCCCCAGGCGCCGTGGACGAGGTGGGCTACGCGCAGCGACTTCGGATCGACGACCAGCCCGGTCTCCTCCCGTAGTTCACGCACGGCCGTCTCGGTGACGGGCTCGCCGGGGTCGCTCTTGCCGGCCGGAAGGTCCCACAGGCCGTTCCCGTACTTGGCGCCCGGGCCGCGCTGGAGGAGGACGACCCGGTCGTTCTCCTTGTCGTGGACGATGACGGCGGCCGCCAGGAGGGTCATCGACTCCACCGCGGGCCGCAGGGCCGGTGGCCTGCCGCTGATGCGCTGGTCCGCCACGGGTTTCCCTTCGTAGATGGACTCGCTCGGCATGCTAGGGGAGGGGCGTCCGGCCGCGGTGCGAAATCGGTCCCGACGGCCTGCGGGCGCCGCCGGTCGCTACACCGAAATGCGGATTGACACACCCAAACCACCGCCCTTGAGTGGACGCCAGGCAGAACCGCAGGGGGATACGTCATGCCTGGTCACAGCAGCTCATCCGCGCCGCAGCCGCCGCTGCAACCACCACTGCCCGGAGTCCCGAACGACCGGCTCTGCCGTGAGTTACTGGGGGCGAGCGACGCCGCCGCCGACACCGGCGACCTGGCGACCGCCGCCGCCCATGCCCGTACCGCGGCGATGCTGGCCGCCTCCGCGGGGCTGGCGACTCACCTGCGGGCCGCCCAGCTGCGCCAGGGACGCCTGGCCCTGCTGGCCGGGGACCGTGAGGCCGCCGCCGACTGGTTCCGGCGGGCCGGGGCGCCGGACGCGGACCGGACCCCACCGCCCACATCGGACGACGCGACCCGCGCCGACCCCGGCCCCCGGCTGTGGGGGCGGCTGCGCAACACCTGGCGCGCCCCGGAACCGCAACGGTCTCCCGCCCCGGCCGGGCCTGCCGCGCACCTCGCGCCGCAGCTGGCGATCGCCCTGCTCGGCTCGCTCAACGTCAGCGTCGACGGCGTCCCCGCCGAGGGCTGGAACGGCCACCGCACCCGCTCACTGTTCGCCTTCCTGGCCACCCACCGCGACCCCTGGCCGCACCGGGAGACCCTGATGGACGCCTTCTGGCCGGACTCCGCCCCCGAGGCCGCCCGCAACAGCCTCGGTGTCGCACTGCACCAGTTGCGCCAGACCCTGCGCACCGCCACCGGTGACCCCGTGGTCGTCTTCAGCTGCGGCACCTACCGGCTCTGCCCGGGCCTCGGCCTGTGGCTGGACTGCGACGAGTTCGAGCTGCGGCTGTGCACCGCCCGGGACGCGGAGGACCGCGGCGACAAGACCGTCGCGGTGACGGACTACGAGCAGGCGCTCGCCCTCTACCGGGGCGAGTTCCTCGCCGAATCCCCGTACGAGGAGTGGAGCGCCCTCTACCGGGAGCGGCTGCGCCTGGCCCACCTCGACGCCCTCGCCCGGCTCAGCGAACTGCACTTCACCACCGGACGTTACGTCCCCTGCGCCGAGCTCTGCCGCCGGCTGGTCGAGCTGGACCCGTGCCGGGAGAGCGCCCACCGCCGCCTGATGCGCTGCCTGAGCCGGATCGGCCAACCCCACCTGGCCATCCTCCAGTTCCGCTCCTGCGTCAAGGCCCTGCGGGCCGAACTCGGCATACCGCCACAGCGCGAGACGGCGGCCCTGTACGACCGGCTCCGCGCCGACCTTCCGGTGTGAGCGTCGCTTAACGCGTGGCTTAACGCGCCGGGCCGCGCGATTAAGCGGTGCCCGGCGAGGCCGTTAAGCGGCGTCCGGCATAACCGGTGCCATGGCCGGTGGCACTCCGCCGCCGGGCCGACCGCCCACAATCAGAGGAGAACGGCATGCCAGGCCAGCCTGATCTCACCGACGTCGGTTTCGGGGTCGACGCCAGGACCCTCCAAGTCACGGACAACGACGGCATTCCGTCCAGCCTGATCGTCACCGGTTCGTTGCCGATCACCGTCAGTCTGACCTTCGAGGTCAAGGGACTGTCCCTGCCGCTGATCATCAACCCGGCCTACGAAGTGACCTACGCCTTCAACTCGCGTGTCGGCACTCCTGACGTCATCCGCAAGGTGACCCGCACACTCAACACGAGCGGGGGCCCGTCGTCCACGCGGGTCGTGGTCAGCGGCGCCACCACCCGGGATGTTCTGCCCCCGGGCACGCTCGCGCCGGGGATCTACGACGTCGTGGCGACGGTCCGGTTCCCCAGCACGTCCGGCATCGGCGCATTCGCCATGACCCCGGTGATCCAGGTCATCTGAGATGAGCGACGACGAGCTGACCCGGCTTGACGGCGTTGGCGCGTCCACCGCTCGCAGGCTGGCCGCCGCCGGGATACGCACGTACGCCGACCTGTCGGCCGCATCCACGGACGAGGTCCTGGCCGCCCTGCGTGGCCTGCACGGCCTGTCCGTGAGCCGGGTCGAGCAATGGCGCAAGAACGCGGCCGAACTCCTCGCGGCGGCACCCGAGTCCGAGCCGGACGCGGCAGACGAAGAGTACGAGAGCTTCGTGCTGCGGGTCCGGCTCGACCGGGGGCGGATCCGGGCGACGGAAGTCCGCAGAGTCCGTACCGGGGAGACCCGGCAGTGGCCCGAGTGGGACGCCGAGTCGCTGCTGGCCTGCGTCCTTGGCCGGCCGGCCCCCTCGGAGGCCGACGCGCAGCCGGAGCCGGAGCCGGAGCCGGAGCGGGAGCCGGTGCCAGTGCCAGTGCCGGAGCGGGAGCGGGAGTCGGAGGCCGCGGTGGCGCCGACGGCAGCCGGCGAGCCCGAGGCTCGCCCCGTGCCGCCGACGCCGACCGTCGTGCTGGCCGAGCCCCGGCTGTCGGTCGGGGACGGCGGTACCGTACGGGCGGGGGCGCCGTTCGCCTTGGACGTCACGCTCGAACTGCCGCCGTCCGGTGGCCCGGAGCAGCGTTTCGCGTACTACGCGGCCGTCACCGAGACCCTGACCGGCGCCGGACGGCGGATGCTGGCCGAAGGCCGGGGCGTGGTGGTCGCCGGACACCCCGTCATCCGGCTGCCGTTGCCCGGCCTGCAGCCCGGCACCCACAGCCTGGGCATCGCGGTCAGCCTCCGCGAACCCGGCGGGCTCCGCCCGAGCGCGCTGGCAGCCACGGTGAACGGGCTCGTGCTCAGCCTGTGACGGTGACGGTGACGGGCACCGGGCCACGCCTCACGCGGCGGAGTCCGAGTCCGGGCCCGCCTCGTCGTCCCAGGCGATGCCGATCTCCCGCAGCCAGCGGCTGTCCTCCGGCCTCGGCCCGGACGGCATCGCCAACGGCTGCGGGACGGTCGGCGCGGCGGGCACCTCGGTCCGTACGATCGACAGGCCGCCCTTCCCTCCCGCATGGGTGACGGTCTCGTCGCCGCGCTCCAGCACCACCAGCTCGTACCGGGGCGGCCACTGCATCAGTATCCGTCGTCGGCAACTGGGGCAGAACCACTCCTCGGCGCCCGATGCCAACGTGTTGACCAGCCGCATTTCATGGGTCGTGCTCATGGCGTCCCTCCGTACCGGCGCGGAACAGGGAAGTGGGATCGGGGACCGGATCGGCCGCGGGATGGAGCGGCCGTACGCCCGTATCCGATTCATGCCCATTGCCCGCTGATCGCCAATCGGCTTTCTGCGGATCGCTGAGGCCCGGGCAGGCACGCCCGGGCCTCAGCGGCGTCCCGAGCCTTGGCCGCGCTGCACGCCTTCGGCCGGCACCGGCGCCCGGTGACCATGACGCCCACGTCGCCCACGTCGCTTGTCGTCGGACTTCGTGGCCTCACTCACCGGGATGTCCTGCGTGTTCGTGCTCGTCGTGCCGCTCTCACCGCGGCGGGGCCGCTCGGCGCCACGGAATGACGGCCGGCCTGTTGGGACAGGAATGTCCGCGTTGTGCTCTGCTACTGCTGGAACTCCCCGTGCGGCGCCGTGCGGTAGGCGGCCGGCGTGACACCGTAGGTGCGGGTGAACCACCGGGTGAGATGGGCCTGGTCCGCGAAGCCGGCCTCGGCGGCCGCTGTCGACGGTGCCGTGCCCTCGGCCAGGAGCGCACGGGTTCGGCGCAACCGCAGATCGCGTTGGTAGTCGCTCGGCGCGAAGCCGTAGACCGTTCGGAAGCCCCGGTACAGCGCGAAGCGACTGCAGCCGGCCACCCGGGCCAGCTCGTCGGCGGCGATGTTCTCGGCGAATCGCTCCCGCAGCAGACTTCGTGCCTGCGCCATGGCGGTCGGATCTGCCTCGCTCTGCCGGTCCGGCAGACGTGCCGGACGCGTGGCGGCGTCGCGGGACAGTGCCAGCACGGCGGCGGTGAGGCGTTCCTCGACGACCGGTCGGGGTGCGGTCTCGACGACCGCGGTGTGGAGGCGGGCCACGGCTCGGGACAGGGCCGGGCTGTCCACCACCGGGGTGCCGAAGAGCGGCAGCCCGCTGTCGCCGGGAACCACGTCGTGATGGCCCACCCCTTCGCGTCCGTGCCGCTCGGCTTCTCCGTCATGGGGGCGCGCACGCTGTGGTGGGGCGGCTGCGCCTGGGACTCGTTCGCCATGCCCCACCTGCTCCAGGACGAGACGGACGTCCTGGTCGCCACCCGCTGCCCGGCCTGTGACACCCCGCACGCCCGGGTGGTCGGCCGGGAGGCACCCCCGCACGGCGACCAGGTGGCCCACTTCCTTGTCCCCATGGCCCGGGCCTGGGACGATGTCGTCCGCACCTGCGGCAACCAGCGCCTGTTCTGCTCGACCGACTGCGTCGGCACCTGGCTGCGGCGGACGGGCCAGGAGCTCGGCTACGTCATGGATCTGGGCACCCTGTGGCGCTTCGCCCGCGACTGGTACACCGGCCGCCTGGAACCGGGCTACACCCGCCGCGACCCCGCCTCCGCCACCTCCTACTTCGCCGAGGTCGGCCTGCACGGATCCTTCTGGGGCCTGCCCGACTGAGGACTCGATCCACCTGCCGCGCCGGGGCGGGCCAGGGGAGACAGGGGGAGTGCGCCAGTGCCCGCCGGCACCTGCCGGCCACGGAATGCTCACTCTGCGCGTCGCCGCCTCACGGGTCAGAGGAAGGCGGCGAGGCCGTCCAGGAGCCGGTCCACGTCGTCGGTGGTGTTGTAGGGGGCCAGGCCCGCTCGTAGGGCGGGGTTCTCGAGCTTCAGCGCGGTGAAGGGCTCGTGCGCGTAGAACGATCCCGCGGGTGCCACCACGTCGCGTGCGGCCAGGTGTGTCTGGGCCTCGCGGGCGTCGCGGCCTTCGAAGGTCATCAGGAGGGTCGGCGTGCGGTCGGGGGCCTTCGAGTGCAGGGTGACGGCGTCGCCCAGGGAATCGAGGCCCTCCTGGAGCCTCGTGCGCAGCGACCGCTCGTGCTCGTGCAGGGAGGCCAGGGACCGCGTCAGGCGCTCCCTGCGCGAGGTCTCCTCACCTGACGTACCGGGATCCATCGCGGCGAGGAAGTCGACGGCCGCGGTGGCGCCCGCGAGGATCTCGTAGGGGAGCGTGCCGAACTCGAAGCGTTCGGGGACGGTGTCGGGGGAGGGCAGGAGCTTGTCCGGGCGCAGGGTCTCGAGGAGCGCGGGGGCTGCGGCGAGCACTCCGCAGTGCGGTCCGAGGAACTTGTACGGCGAGCAGACGAACAGGTCGACTCCGAGGGCGGGTACGTCCACGAGGTGGTGCGCGGCGTAGTGGACGCCGTCGGCGTACACCAGGGCGCCGGCCTCGTGGGCGCGGTCGGCGATGACGCGGACGGGCGGCTTGGTGCCCAGCACGTTGGAGGCGGCCGTGACCGCGACCAGCCGGGTCCGGGGGGAGAGGGCCCGCTCGTACGAGTCGAGGTCCAGCTGCGTGGTGTCGGCGTCGATCTCGATCCAGCGGACCGTCACCCCGGCGCGCTCGGCCGCCTGGATCCAGGGGCGGACGTTGGCGTCGTGGTCCAGGCGGCTGAGGATGATCTCGTCGCCCGCGTTCCAGGTCTTGGCCAGGTGGCGTGCGAAGTCGTAGGTGAGCTGGGTGGCGCTGCGGCCGTGGACCACGCCGTTCGCGGGCATGCGGAGCAGGTCGGCGTAGGCGCTGCGGAAGTCCGCGACCGCGCGCTCGGCGTTGCGTTCGGACGGGCTGACGGTTCCCCGGTTGGACAGGGGGCCGGTCAGCGTCGCGGCGATGGCGTCGGCGACGGGGCGGGGGGTCTGCGTTCCGCCCGGACCGTCGAAGTAGGCGAGGCCGGTGGCGAGGGAGGGAAAGTGGGCCCGCAGGGCGGTGGGATCGAGAGCCATGGTCTCGGCTTTCTGTCGGGCGGAGTGCCGGGCGTCGGGGTGCCCTTACTCTGGCGTCGACCTCGCGACACGTAAAGCGATGGATCCCGAGGAGAAGGTTCATGAACCGTGAAGTCTCAACCGGATCTGAAGCTCCTGGCCACCTTCCTGGCCGTGGGGGTTTCGAAGTCCGGTGATCAGAGCTGTGGATCGGAGTGGTCGGCGGTGGATATGACGCTTCGAAGGATTTCCGCTGCGGATGCGGACAAGGGATTCCGGCATGTCGTATCCCGGTTTTCGGGTGAACGCGGCGGTGTGGAGAGTGAGTGCTTTCTCGGCCGGGAGTGGGAAGTCCTGGAGCAGATCCTGCTGGCCCAGGGGCCTGAGGAGACCAGCGGGCTTCCCATCACCATGGGCGACCTCCTCGGCGACGACGACCTCGGCACCGCCTGCTTCCACCTCCCGCCGGACGAGGTGGCGGTCGCAGCCCGTTTCCTGGTCGCCATCGACGCCGAACGGTCCGTCGCCGACCACGCCGACGAGATCGCGAGGACGTTTCGCCACGGCGATGTCCCGGCCGGATACCTGGAAGTCCTCGCCCGTCACCTGGAGAAGATCCGTGCTCTCTACACCGCGGCCGATCAGGCAGGTGAAGGCGTTGCGAAACTCGTCCAGGGCTGACACCCGCCGCCCCGGCCCTGACCCGTAAGGGCGGCGGCCGTCGCGCCCTTACGAGGCGCCGTGCCGGATGCCGTGGGACACGCGTGATGCCGACGGCGGGGCCCGGGAGCGGCTGGACGGGCGGCAAGGTTCCGGCAAGGTTCCGGCAAGGCTTCCTCACCATCGTCGTCATGTGCACCGAGGCGACCGCACCGGCCACCGGAGCGGAAGGGCCCGACGGCGCACGTCATCGCACATCCGCGCGCAGGGGAGGAAAAGTGAACACGAACTTCAGCTCCAGGCCGGCGAGGTACGGTCTCGTATCCGTCGCAGTGGCCGCACTCGCCGTTCCGGCGGCCGTGATCGGACTGGCCGCGCCCGCGTCCGCGGCGGATGCCTGCAACGTGACCGGCCCCAACCGCGACCCGGGCCCCTATGTGAGGCAGACGGCGGGTGTCTCCGCCAACATGCGCAGTGGGCCCAGCACCGCTTGCGGCATCAAGGGCTACGCGGACAACCAGGACGCCCTGAACTACTTCTGCTACACCATCAACAGCTCCAATGCCACCTGGACGTACCTCAAGAACGAAACCGACGGCACGTCCGGGTGGGTGAGCGACAGCCTGCTGCCCAACGGCGGCTCCTACTACAACTGCGACGGTTCCTGACCCGGAGCACTCCGGCCCCGGCCCCCGCCCGGCGTGTCGGCCAGCTCCCCGGGGCCGGCCGGCAGGCCGGGGCGGCGCAGCCGGGCGCGGACGCCGTCCGAGTCCGGCACGCCGAGTTCGTCGAGGATGTCCGCCGCGCGCCGGGCGGCCCGCCGTGCCGCGTGGGCCTCGCCGGCGGCCCGGTGGCTCTCGCTGAGGTGGGCCAGCACGTCGGCCTCGAAGTAGCGGTCCCCGAGACCGTGGAACAGCGCGACGGCGTTGCCGTAGCAGGCCGCCGCCTGGCGGTGGTCGCCGAGGTGCTGGTGAGCGTAGCCGAGGCTGTCCCAGGTGTCCGCCTGCCCGTCGCGGACGCCGAGTTCGGTGAAGAGCTCCAGCGCCTGCCCGCAGAACGCGAGGCACTGGCGGTGGTCGCCGAGCTGCGCGTGATACCAGCCGACCGAGTTCAGGGCCCGGGCCTGTCCGGTCCGATGGCCCAGGGAGGTGTACTGGTCAAGGGCCTCCTCGGCACTGGCCAGCGCTTCGGGGCAGGCGTCCCGCCGGGCGTGCAGGCGGGCCAGGTCGAGGTGGGTGTGGGCCTGCTCGGTCCGGTCGCCGAGGGCCTTGTGGAGATCCAGGGCGCGGGTGAGGTGGGCGAGCGCGTCGTCCAGCCGCGTCAGGCGGGTGCAGGCACGGCCGAGGCCGCTGTGGGCGTCGGCCTCCCCGGCGGCGGAGGCCGAGCGCAGTGCGGCGGCCAGCGCGGCCTCCTGGGCCGTGGCCCAGTCGGACCAGTGGCCGCGCCGCTGCAGGAACGTGGTCAGGGCGCGGGTCAGCTGCCAGATCGGGGCATCCGGTGCCCGCGTGGCGGTGCCCGACCGGTGCACCACCGCGAGGAGCACGGGGTGCTCGGCGGTGAACCAGGCAAGGGCCGCTCCGTGGTCCGCGGCGTGCTCGGGGGAGACGCCGGGGACCACGGGCGGCAGTGCGATCGGGTCGCGGTGCGGATCCAGCATGCGGTCGGCGGAGTGGGCCGAGTGCAGGTAGTGGCCGAACACGCGGTCCCCGGCCGCTCGCGTCTCGTCGGCGGTGTGTGCGGTGCCGGCGAGTTCGGCCGCGTACATCCGCAGCAGGTCGTGGAGTACGTATCTGCCGCGCGAGTACTCCGTGACCAGGTGGCTGTCGGCCAGCACCGTCAGCAGCCGGCCTGCCTGCTCGACGGGGAGCCCGGCCAGGCTCGCGGCGGCGGCCACGCTGAGGTCCGGGCCGGGGTGCACGCCGAGCAGCCGGAACATCCGGGCGGCCTGCGGGCTCAGGGCTCCGTACGACCAGGAGAACACGGCCCGTACGTCCGCCCGCGTGTCCTCGTCGCCGAAGCTGTCCAGCCCTTCGGGGGCGTGCTGGGCGTCCCGGAGTTCGGCGGCCAGCCGGGCCAGGCCGAGCCGCGGCTCGATCGCCGCCCGGGCCGCCACGATCACCAGGGCCAGCGGCAGCCGCGCGCAGCGGCTCACGATCTCGTCCACCGCCAGCGGTTCGGACATCACGCGCCCGGCCCCTATCCGGCGGGCGAGCAGCCGCCGGCACTCCGCCGCGGGCAGCACGTCCAGGACCAGGCTGCGGGCGCCTTCCAGAGCGATCAGGCCGGAGAGCCGGTTCCGGCTGGTCACCAGGGTGAAGCACCCTGGACTGCCGGGCAGGAACGCCCGCACCTGTTCGGCGTCGCGGGCGTTGTCGAGCATCACCAGCATCCGCCGTCCCGCCAGCATGCCGCGGTACAGCCCGGTCTGCGCCTCCAGGCTCACCGGCATGTGCTGGGGGAGCACGCCCAACGCCTCCAGCAGCCGGGGCAGCGCTTCCGCCGGGGTCACGGGTGGCCGCGAAGGCTCGAAACCGTGGAGGTTCAGGTAGATCTGGCCGTCCTCGAACCAGTCGGCCACCCGGTGCGCCCAGTGGACGGCCACCGCCGTCTTCCCTACCCCCGCGGTTCCGGAGAGGGTCGAGACCACCGCCACCGAGGGGCCGCCGATGCCCTCGGCGAGGATCTTGTCGAGCTGGGCGAGCTCCTCCTCCCGGCCGGTGAAAGCCGGTACGTCCAGGGGCAGACGTGCCAGAACCGGCGCGGACCGCCGCCGTGCCGGAGGCGGCCGGTCCGTGGCCTCGGCCGGCCCGGAGGCGCCCTGCAGGATCGCCTGGTGGAGCCGCCGGAGCTCGGTCCCAGGATCGGCGCCCAGTTCTTCGGCCAGCCGCTTGCGGGCCTCGGCGAAGCACTCCAGGGCCTCGGAGCCGCGCCCCGCCTCGTACAGCGCCCGCATCAGCACGGCCACCAGCGGCTCCACGAGCGGGTGTTCGCCGATCAGCTCGGGCACCCGGCCGATCACCACCGCGTGGTTGCCCACCGCCGTCTCCGCGTCGGCCCACGCCGTGACCGCGTCCAGCCGCTGCCGCTGCCAGGTGTCGCGCATCCGCGACACCCACTCCCCGGACAGCCCGGCGAGCGGCTCCCCGCGCCACAGGTCCAGAGCCTCCCGGAGCATCGTCACCTGCCCGGCGCCGCCCCGGCCCGCTCTGCGGGCGTCGGCGACCAGGCGATGGAACCGGTGGAGGTCCACCTCCTCGGCGTCGGTGTCCAGCACGTAACCACCGCCCCGCCGGAGCAGACCAGGCGTGCGAACGGCCCCGGTGGCCGCCAACACCCGCCGGATGCGGGCCACATGCGCGTACAGCGCCTGACGCGCCCCCTCCGGCGGATCATCGCCCCACACACGTCTCATCAGGGTCTCGAGCGGCACGGCCCGGCCTGCGTCCACCGCGAGCGCCGCCATCACGCTCCGCCGCTGCGGAGGACCCACGTCGACAGGGCCGTGGCCCACCACCTCGACGGGCCCGAGAAGTCTGAACGTCACCACGACAACCCCCGGCGATCGGACGCGCACACCGTCCGCACTCTCGCCTGGCCGGTCAGCCCCTTCACCGGCGTCGCCCTGTCGACGCCTCCCGGGCACCAGGCACGACAGACGCTACGGGCGCGTGAGAGAGCCCGACAAGGCTCCGGCCAGCCAGGTCTTCTCGGGCGCCGGGCGGGGCCACGACCGTCAGGCGGACGTCGGCCGCACCGGAAACCCGTCGACGGCAGGCGGCGACTTCGTCGAGGATCTCTTCTGCGGTCTTCGTGCCACGTCCTGATCCAGGCACGGAGATCCATCGGAAGGGTCCAGGAGGGCGCAGCCCGTGCGGCCGGACACCGGGCGGTCCGTTCCGGAGCGAGGCCGGGTGGCGCGTTCTGTACATCCGGGGCCCGGCCGGGAGCGGGTGCGCCGGCGGCGGGGATGCCGTCCGGGCCATCTGCGTGGCGATGGCGCCGTTCGACTACAACCGTGACGTCGGGGTCGGCGATCCGGTCGCCGACCTGGGCGGCGACCTCGGTGTCCTGGTGCGCCACGCCGTGGACGCCGTCTTGCCCTCGAACGCCCTGCTGACCCTGGGCGGACGCTGGCTGGACGTCGCGAACGCCGAGCGACGCCGCTGCTTCAACGACTACCCCGACGCACTTCCGGCCGACGCGTACGCGGTTCGCGTGCCGTACCACGGATGAGGCCCGCGTCCGCGACGACGCCTCAAGGGCGGTCAGGTCCTCGTCGCCGCCGCGCGGGATGTGCGACGCGCGACGTCGCTTGACAAAACGGGACGCTGTTCCGGATAGTAATCGGGACAGTGTTCCGTTTAGTTCGGCCGCGGCCAGGCCCGCATGACCGCCGACGGACGGGACGCAGAAGGGAACCGTTCACCATGAGTGCATTCACCGACACCACCGGCGCCTTCGGCCCGTCCGCTCCCGTGCTGTCGTACAGCCCGGTGACGCTGTCCGTGCCCGGACGGCCCGTGGAGCTCCAGGTCCGCGTCTCCGCGCCCGTGACCGGGACCGGCCTGCCCGTCGTCCTGTTCTCGCACGGCCACGGCGGCTCCAACAACCTCTCCTCGCTGAACGGCTACGCACCCCTCGCCAACCTCTGGGCGGCAGCCGGATTCACCGTCTTGCAGCCCACCCACCTCAGCTCCCGGACCCTGGCCCGGCGACTCGCCGGTGCCCCCGGCGGCCCCTTCTTCTGGCGCTCCCGAGCCGAGGACATGAGCCATGTCCTGGACCGGCTCGACGAGATCGAGAACACCGTGCCGGGGCTCGCCGGGCGCCTCGACCACGACCGGGTCGCGGTCGCCGGGCACTCCCTCGGCGGCCACACCGCGAGCCTGCTGCTGGGCGCCCGGACCACCGACCCCGACACCGGGACGGAGGCGGACCTGAGCGAGCCCCGCATCAAGGCGGGCGTACTGCTGGCGGCGCCCGGCAGAGGCGGCGACATCCTCAACGGACCGATGGCCGACAAGGTGCCGTTCTTCCACGCCACCGACTTCTCCACGATGACCACACCCACCCTGGTCGTCGTCGGCGACAAGGACGACTCCCGGCACTTCACCGACATCGGCCCCGACTGGCACGCCGACCCCTTCCACCTCGCCCCCACCCCCAAGACCCTGCTCACCCTGTTCGACGCCGAGCACCTGCTCGGCGGCATCTCCGGATACGACGCCGACGAGACCACCGACGAGGACCCCGGACGCGTCGCCGCCCTCGGCCGCCTCGCCGCGGCCTACCTGCGCACTCAGCTCCAGCCCGACCCGTATGCCTGGCAGGCGGCGTGCGAGGCGCTGACGACAGGCGCCGCTCCGGTCGGACAAGTCGAGTGCAAGTAGGCCGTGCGGGGAGACGTGGCCGGATTAGTTGACGCATTGTCAAATATGGTTGTGAGAAAGGTCATTGTCGGTCACATCATGGCAATGGAAGGGCGTACGCGCCCCTTTCCCCCGGTGTAGCTTCTACCCGTCAGTAGAGGCTTGAGCAACGGGGGACGCGTGGTTGCCTCTCCGCATACCGAGAAGTTCGCCGCCCGCCTTCGGATGCTGAAGGACCGCAGCGGCCGGGGATACGACCGCCTCGGCAAGGAGGCGGGCGTCAGCGGTTCCAGTCTGCATCGCTACTGCTCGGGCCTCAGCGTCCCGGCCGACTACCGGGTGGTGCATGCCTTCGCCAAGGTGTGCGGAGCCAGTGCGGAGGAGCTTCGCGAACTCCACCGGCTGTGGGCGCTGGCGGACACCGACCGCGATGCGCCGACTGCGGCTGCGACTGCGACTGCGGCTGCCGAGGAGAGCCCAGAGCCGGAGCCGGAGCCGCAGCCGGCGCCGGCGTCGGCGCCGGACGAACCTGCCGGGCCCATGCCGGCGGGCGCCGTACCGGATGACGTCACCCCGCCGGAGACCAGCAGGCCGCAGCGGTTCCGGGTGCCCGAGAAACCGTCCCCCCGTTTCGCGGTCCTGGCCGCCGTGGTCGCGGTGGTGCTGGTGGCCGGCTTTGTCTGGCTGCCCGGCAGCAGCTCCGACGGTGCCGCACCGGCGGCCGACGGCAGACTGCTGGACTCCACGGCGTGCAGGACCGTGAGCATGGGGCAGCACGACGCCTGCGTGCGCGAGGTCCAGACCCTGCTGGCGCGGGCGAAGGGCAAGCTCGCCGTCGACGGCGACTTCGGTCCTGAGACCCTGCGCAGAGTGACCGCGTTCCAGGTGCTGGCGGGTCTGCCGGCCACCAACGTGGTCGACGACGCCACCAAGAAGGCTCTCTACGCACAGCAGGTCAGCATGACGACCTGGTCGCCGGCCAGGGTGGCGAAGCGGATCCGTGAGGTGTTCGTCGAGGATCCCGGCACCGCCGAGGCCGTCGCCCGCTGCGCGTCGTTCCTCGACCCGCTGTACGTACTCCCGAACACCAACGGCAGCCGCAACTGGGGCGTGTTCCAGATATCCGACGCCCGTCTGCAGGACCTCGACGGCACACCGCTGCGGGCTTTCGACCCGGACTGGAACATCAGGGCGGCCCACCGGCTGTGGAGCGTCCGGCACGACTTCCACGACTGGCCCTCCTGCGAGGCGGCGCTGAAGACCACACCGAACACCACACCGAAGAAATGAGGCCCGGAGCTCCGGGTACCGAAGCGGCGGTACCCGGAGCTCCGCTTCCCCGGGAGCGGCGTCAGACCGTGCCGTCCTCCCACCACCAGTCACGGCCGAGGTCGGCCCTGCTGTCGACGTGCTGGTGGTCGACGGTGTACGTCTCCAGCCCGGAGAACCCGCAGGTCTCCGCCTTCTGGTAGACGGTCTTGGTGGCCACCCCGGGCACGTCGAGGTCGGCCGCGGTGCCGTACAGGTGCATGCTGTCGCTGGCCCCGCCGATCTCGGCGTTGTGCGCGATGCTGCGGAAGCCGGAGTTGACCGTGATCGGCTTGTCGCCCAGCTTCTTGCGCAGCGCCTCCAGCTTGTACATGCAGCGCCGGACGTTCTCCTTCACCTGCGACGCGCTCAGCTTGCCGCCGTTGAAGGTGCCGTCCGTCTGGTTGTAGAACTCGCTCCAGTTGAAGTGGAGCGTGGAGCCGTCCGACTGCTCCAGGGCGTTGAGCTTCGCCTGGGTGTTGGGGCCGACACTGGCGTCGGCGGTGAGGCCGTACGCGGTCTGGAACCGGCGTACGGCCGCCGCCGTACCGGAGCCGAAGTCCCCGTCGATGCTCACCCGGCTGTGGCTTGCGCTGTCCGCAGCCCAGCCCGCGATCCGGATCTGCAGTTCGGTCACGTCGGCGCCGGTGGCGCCCTGTTCCAGGGTGCGCGACCAGGAATAGGCCTGCGCGGTACCCGAGAACAGCAGTTGGCCGAAGGCTATGCCGGCGCCGGCGGCCAGCGTGCCGCGCAGCATGGTGCGGCGGTCCAGGGGACGGGAGGAGGAGGTCATGGTCGTCCTTTCGAGGAGGTCAGTAGGCGATCTGGAACGTCACGTTCTGCGCGTCGATGTCGTAGGCGTGCACACGCAGGACGAAGTGGGTGCCGTCCAGGACGTCGGTGGCGACGGTTCCCCACTCGGTACCGTGCGTGGTGTACGCGTCGCCGTTGTTGCACTTGCTGGTGTGGTCGACGAACACCACGCAGGCGTCCAGGTACACCCCGGGCTCGTCCGTGATGAGCCGCAGGTTGATGTCGTTGCACCGCGAGGACGTGGTGTAGGTGCCGTACTCCTTGGCGGCCGCCTGGTAGTGGTACGTCAGGGTCTTCGCGCCGCCGTAGCAGCTGGTGGCGGCGGCCGAGGGCGCCGAGTTCTGTGCCGAGGCGGGTGCGACGCCCACGCCCAGCAGCGCGGCCGCGGTGAACAGAACCGAGGCGAACGCCCTGCTTCTGGTCATGGTGGTCTCCGTTCGGGTGAGGGGGTCAGAAGGCGATCTGGATGGTGGCGGAACTGCCTTCCAGGTCCACGCCGTTGGGCACGGTGAACCTGGTCCCGTCCAGGACGTCGGTGGCGACGGTCGTCCAGCTCCAGCCGACCTTGGTCCAGCGGTTGCAGACGCCGGTCTTCTCGAACTTCACGCAGGCGACGATGTACTCCGCGTCGCCGCCGACGACGCGCATGTTGATGTCGTTGCAGCGGCTCGTGGTCCGGTACGGGCCGAAGTCGAGCACGTCCCCGTAGTGCACCGTGACGGCCCCGCCGTAGCAACTCGTCGCGGCCGCGGCGGCCGACACGGAGGCGGGCGCCGCAGCGGTGAGACCGGTGCTGCGGTTGGCCAGCCGGTCCAGGTCGGCCTGGGTGCCGTTGAACACGTCAGCGGTCGCCGGTGCCTTGATGCCCGGGAACAGTGCGGCGTCGGTGTACTGCCACATCGCCCAGGTCGTCGAGCCGGCCGGCACCGGCGGCTGGGTGATCGACTGCCGGTAGTCGGCGAGTTGCAGCGGATACCGGGCGAAGGCGGTGGTCGAACCCAGGCAGTCGTCCAGGAAGGACTTCTGGGTGTAGATGACCGGCGTACGGCCGAAGGCCGCCTCCACCTTGTCGAGCCAGGCCTTGGCGTCGGCCACCGTGCCGTAGGTGGGACAGCGGCCGGTGCCGTCGTCCATGCGCTCCAGGTCGAACACCGGCGGCAGGTCGCCGGCGCGCTGTCCGGTGTAGCCGGTCGCCCGCACCGCCGTGATGAACCGGTCGGCCTGCGCGGCGCCCGTGTCGGGCGCGGTGCCCGTGTAGAAGTGGTAGGGCGCGACGGCCAGTCCGGCCGCCCTGGCCGCCGGCAGGTCGGTGGCGAGGTACTCGTCGGTGACGTTCAGGCCGCGGGTGGCCTTGACCGTCGCGAACTCGACACCCGAGGCCTTCACGGCCTTCCAGTCGATCGGCGCGCCGTCGGGATGCTGGTACTTGGCCGTGTCCAGGCCGTCGACCGGGTAGCCGGCGGGGCGCGGTGGCGTGCAGTACGTGTTACGGCCGGACCAGTCCACCAGCTTCGCCCAGGTGTTGGGGCCCACGACGCCGTCGGCGCTGAGGCCCGCGCAGTGCTGGAGCTCGACGACCCGGGACTCGGTGCCGCCGCCGAAGTCGCCGTCGATCGTCAGCGGCGGGTAGTGGAACGGCTCCATGGCCAGGTTGAGCCGGCACTGCACTTCCTTGACCTCGACGCCGTTCGCGCCCTTGCGCAGCGTCGGGCGCGTGTCGGTGTGGCCGCACACGGCCGTCTGCGCCGTGGCCGACGTGCCCTGGGTGGCGCAGGTGTGCGGCCCGGCGGCCCAGGTGTTGAGCGCCGCCCAGGTCTGCGGGCCGAGCACACCGTCCACGCTCAGCCCGGCACACGCCTGGAACTCCTTGACCCGCGTCTCCGTCGCGGGTCCGAACGAACCGTCCGCCGCGATCGGCGTGTACCGGCTCGGCTTCGTCGCGAGATCGAGTTCGCACTGCGCCTCGACCGTCGGGTCCCCTGTCGATCCCCGCTGCAGCGTGGGCTGTTCACCGGTGTGCCCGCAGACCGCGACGGCGGTGGCCGCGGACTGGGCCGCGTGCACCGCCGTGGGCCCGTACAGGGGCAGGACCGCTGCCACGGCGAGGGTCAGACCCCGCAGAAGCGTCCTCCGTCCCATCTGTGTTCCCCCTCTGTGAGTGACCGGGAGCTCCCGGCGGGGGACATGCTGGCAGCGGCCGTCCCGAAGTCGGGCTCCGCTTGCCCGGATCGGGACACCGGGACGGTCAGGCCCCGGTGACCTGCGGGGACGGAGTGCTGCTGGGACGGGCGTGGGACACGGACGACGACGGGCCGGAGGGGGAGAGGGCTGACGTCGGCCATCACGGGTGTTCTGCCCGGCGAAGTGCGCCGCGTCCGGTTCCGGTGCCGGGCGCACGACGCCGCCGCGCACGGGGGTTCCGTGCGCGGCGGCGTCGTATGCGGTGCCTGGCGACGCGTCAGCCGATCGCCAGCTTGTTCTTCCAGCCGATGCCGTCACCGTTGCCGATGATCTCCGTACCGGAGCCGCTGAGTGCTGTGCGGCTGCCGGAGTAGAAGCGCACGGTGCCGTCCACTCTGAGCGTCCAGATGTCGGGGATGCCGTCCCCGTCGGCGTCCGGGGTGCCGAAGAGGAACCTGATGCTTGAGCTGCCCCAGCCGGAGGCGCCGTACTCGGTGTCCGCGCCGCCGGAGGAGGCGGCCGCCGAGGCGAGCGAACCGGTGTCGACCCCGCCGGTCGCGGTGTCCTTGATGCCCTTGCGCAACAGCAGCCGTCCGCTGGCATCCGAGCGGTAGACGAAGTCGGTGACGCCGTCGCCGGAGATGTCCTGGGCGGTGACGAGGTCGCGGTCGGTCCAGGCCGACGCGGACAGTCGCCGGGCCTCGTCCACGGTGGCGCCGTTGTACCCGATGAGTGCCCACAACGCGTCGCCCACCGTGAGGAAGAAGTCGGGCTTGCCGTCGCCCGTGGCGTCGCCGGCCGAGACGATCTGGGTGATCGTCGCGGGATCCGGAGCACCGGCCGGCAGCAGGATCTCGTGCCGCTTGCCGATGTCGACGGCACCGTAGCCGTCACCCGGGTACACCCACAGTCTGCCCGCGCGCACCGCGATCAGGTCCTGCAGGCCGTCACCGCCGTAGACGTCGCCGAGGTGGGCGATGAGGGTGTTCTTCCAGTAGCCGGAGGACGGACGGGAGTACAGCGGCAGGTCGTCACCGTTCGGGTCCTTGTCGCTGTTCTCCTGGTAGGCGCCGGACATGGAGTAGCCGAGGGCGCCGGTGCCCTTGGAGCCGTCGACGGTGCCCTTGTCCGGGTACATGCGCAGGTTGCCGTTGGCGTCCACGACCATGAGGTCGGGGAAGCCGTCGCCGGTGAAGTCTCCCGGCGCGTCGGCCGTGTCGCGCGGGGTGACGTAGAAGAAGTACTTCCGCGGGTCCGACACGTTCCCGGCGTCGTCCACGGCCCGTACGTAGAGCACGTTCGGCCCGGCGAGCGGCGGCTTCGCGCCGGAGTAGGTGCTCAGGGTGGAGGTGGCGGCGCCGTTCGTCCGTGACACGGAACCGCTGTACGAGGCGGAGTTGAAGCCGTACTCGTACTTGACCACGTCGGTCTGCGAGGCCTTGAAGGTGAACGAGCCCGCCGTGCCGAACCTGACGGTGGACCAGGTGGAGTCCTCGTCGGAGTTCCCGAAGCCGTCGTCCTTCGCGTCGGCGTCGGGGAACGTCGTGGAGGTGACCACGGGCGGCGTGGGCCGGGAGCTGTCGAAGACGAACCGGCACGGCGTCTTCGACGGCGAATAGCCCGAGGCCGTCCCGCGCTTGTCCACCGCCTTGACCCGCCAGGAGTACTTGACGCCGTTCTTCAGGCCGCTGGTGGAGAACGGGTCGGTGTGCACGCGGGCCGAGTCGGTCTGGCTGCCGACCGTGACCTTGGCCTTGCTGCCCAGCAGGTTCCCGCTGCCGCCGGTCGGCCACAGTTCGAAGCGCAGGGAGGCCAGGTTGGCGTCCTTGTCGCTGCTGTCGGCCCAGAAGGTGATCGAATCGGCGCCGACGTTGACGTAGGGAGAGGTGGTGTCGCAGGACAGGTCCGGGTCGAGGTCCAGGTGCGAAGGGGCGGCCGGCGGGCGGTTGTAGACCAGCTCGACGTACGGGTCGTTGCCGCCGTCCGCCTGGAACTTCTTCCACGAGTACGCCGAGTCCTCGTCACCGGCCCGGAAGCCGACGGTGAGGGTGGACCAGCCGTGCGCGATCGCCTTCTGGGCGGCCGCCTTGACGTCGAACGCCTCGTAGTCGTCGGGGCAGCCCGAAGACCGGTAGCCGTGCGCGAAGCTCTTGCTCGCGAGCTTGTTGCCCGCCGTCATCTTCGGCGCGTTGCGCCAGGTCGTCTTGTTGCTGATCGCCCCGGTCAGATACACGTTCATGGTGCGGGCGCTGCACGACCACGAGTAGGTCTCCAGCGCGTGCAGCTTGGCGCTGATGACGGTGGCGCCCTTGAGGTCCGGGTTCCAGTCGATGCTGAAGAACGACCGCGAGGTCCCCCAGGTGTCCGACTCGAAGCCCACGCGCGCTTCGTGCGTGCCCTTGTTGAAGTTGCGCCCGTTGTAGAAGTTCGCGTTGGGATGGCGGCTGTAGGCGGTGGTCCAGTCGTTGGTGTGCTTGCTGACCGACGGGTCGATGAAGACCGGGTAGACCGTGTCGGGGTCGGTCAGGAAGTCCTGGTCCGGCGTCAGGGACCAGGTGGAGCCGTCGAGGTCGGCCGTCACCAGCGTGCCGCGGGAGTCGGGCTGCGGGCCGGCCAGCGAGGGCAGGTCCAGGGTGGCGGCCGCCCCCGTGTGGGTCGGCTCGGGCGAGGGCTCGGCGGGAACGGACGGCGCGGCGCTCTCGCTCTCCCCGGCGGAGGCGTCGGGAGCCTCGTCGGTGGCGTCGGACAGCACCTCGTCGTCCACGTCTCCGTCGTCGCTGTCGTCGACGGAGTCGCTGGGCTCGGGGGAGGCGGTGGGCGACTCCGAGTCGTCCGGAGCGGCACTGGCGTCGCCGGACAGGCTCTCGGCGGCGGTCGGTGACGCGCTCGTGCCCGCCTGACCGTCGGTCAGGGCGGGAGTTCCGGAGCTGTCCCACATCAGCGGCGTCGGCGAGATCGCCGCCTCCTCGCCGTCGGCGTCCCGGCCGCTGACGATACCGGTGGTGGGGTCGAGACTGAAGGTCAGGTCGGGGGAGGTCAGCCCGTAGGCCAGCTGCGCCACCCGTGGATCGGCAGCCGCCTGCCGGGTCTTGACCACCAGCAGCTGGGCGAAGCCCCCGTCGTCCGCCGTCAGCACCAGGTCGGCGCCGGGGATGATCTCCGGGTACAGCGCGCGCGAGCCGTCGATCACCGGGGTGGGGATGGTCCCCGGCCAGGTCAGCTGGACGGTGTGCGCCCCGGTGGTGAGCGTCACCAGGGCGGTACCGGTGCCGGCGGCCGCGGTGAGCAGCGAGACCCTGCGCACCCCGGTTCCGCGGTCGGCACGCGCGGAGGCGGTGCGGGAGCCCGCCGAGAACGTGAGACCGACGTCGGTGGCGCGTGGCGACCAGCCATGTCCGGTGCGGACCAGCGTGGCGTCGATCGGCTGCCAGCGGCCGTGGACCTTTGCACGGACCGGCGTGGCGTGCACGCGCCGCTGCAGCAGCCCGTCGGGCCGCGCCCAGGTGGTCTCGTACGCCGTGCGCAGCGCCGTCACCTCGACCGGTCTGCCGGACCTCGCCGCACGCGAGGCGGCCTCGGCCTCGGTGACCGGTGCGGCCGCGCGGGCCGGGTGGTCGCTGCCATGGTGCCGGTCCCCGCCGGCACCGGTCAGCCCGGCGTACGTCAGGCCGCCGACCGTGGCCAGGGCCACGACGGCCGCGGCCGCGGCCCGGCGGGCGCGCAGGCGCCGCCACTTGCTGGTCATGAGCGAGTCTTCCTTCCCCCTCGGACAACGGCTGCAGATCATGACCTACGGGAAGGCGCCCGTCACGCCTGTGTCCTGAACCGGTCGTCGCGGCAGAGCTCCTGGGGCGTCGGAGCATCCCGATTGACGCTCCTTTGACTGTTACATGACGTGATCATTGCCACATGATCACAGGGAACTCTGGATTTCTTCATGGCATGGACACAGAATCTGGCCGATCTTGAAGTGGCTTCGCCTGTGGTCAACCCAGGCGCCACTCCACCTTGTTTCGGGTCGACCGGGGGATTTTCGCCGTGCCCTTCTTCCTGTCCGCGCACCGGCGCAGACGCCGTTCCGCCGTGCTCGCGCCGGTGGCCGCGGCAGTGGCGCTCGCCCTGCTGCCCACCCAGGCGTTCGCCTCGCCGCCGGACCCCACCACCGCCGACGCCCCGCGTGAGGACGTCGACCTGGTGAAGCTCGCCGACGACGAGGCGGTCGCCGGTACCACCCGGGACCCCGGCCTCGACAGCATCCGCACGGACCAGCCCACCGACCAGACCGAGGCGCCGGCCGGCACCACCACCCCGGCCCCGGCCGGTAGCGCCCCGGTCAGCTTCGGCACCGGCACCACCCAGACCGCCCTGCGCACCGGCGGCTCCGCCACCGCCACGCAGACCGACTACGTGCCCGCCGGCCCCCTCCCGGTCAAGCTGGGGCAGGCCCCCGACGCACCCGCCCCCAGCGGCACCTGGCAGGTCGGCGTCTTCGACCAAGCCGCCCCCGAGGCCCAGGGCGTGGACGGCACCCTCGTCAAGGTGACCGCGCCGACGACGGGCTCGGTGCCGGTCTCGGTCCAGCTGAGCTACCAGAAGTACGAGAACCTCTACGGGGCCGACTGGGCCTCCAGGCTGCAGTTCGTCCAGTTCCCCGAGTGCTACCTGACCACCCCGGACGTCGAGGCGTGCCGGCAGTACACCGAGCTGGACACCGTCAACGACCCGCACGCCAAGACCGTGACGGCCACCGTCGACACCGCGGCCGACGGCACGGTCGGCCAGGCCGCCGCGAGCGGTTCCGCCCCCTCCGGCTCCGGTGCCGTGCAGGCCTCCTACGTGCAGCCGGCCGCGGCGAGCGGTGACAGCGCCGTCGTCGGAGCCGTCGACTCCGGGTCCGGTCCGGCCGGCACCTTCAAGGCCACGCCGCTGACCACCGACGGCAAGTGGGCCTCGGGCAGCTCCTCCGGTGCCTTCACCTGGTCCTACCCGCTCCAGGTGCCGCCGGCGCCCGCCGGCCCCCGGCCGGAGATCTCCTTCGACTACAACTCGCAGACGGTGGACGGCAGAACGGCCACCTCCTCACCCCAGTCGTCCTGGCTCGGCGAGGGCTGGAACTACGACCCCGGGCACATCGAGCGCCGCTACCGCACCTGCAAGGACGACCGCGAGGACATTGCCGCCGGTACGCCCAACAACAAGGACAAGAAGTACAAGACGTCCGACCTGTGCTGGGTGTCGTACAACGCCGTGCTGTCGCTCGGCGGCACGACCACCCAGCTGGTGCGGGTCGGCGAGACCGACAGCTACCGGCTGGAGAAGGACGACGGCACCAGGGTCGAGCTGAGGACCGGCGGCGACAACGGTGACAACAACGGCGAGTACTGGGTCGTCACCACCACCGACGGCACGCAGTACTTCTACGGCCTGAACAAGGTGGGCGGCGGTCACGCCGACACCGACTCCGTCTTCACCGTCCCCGTCTTCGGCAACCACCCGGGCGAGCCCTGCCACAAGGACGCCTTCGCCGACTCCCGGTGTACCGCGAGCGACGGCACCAAGCAGCAGCAGGCCTGGAGCTGGGGCCTGGACAAGGTCGTCGACGTGCACGGCAACACCATGGTCGTCACCTGGCACAAGTCGACCAACTACTACGCCGTCAACAAGAAGTTCACGACGCCCGAGAAGTACGTCCGCGGCGGCTACCCGGACACCATCGAGTACGGGATGCGCCCCGACAACCTCACCAGCCCCGCCGCGAAAGTAGTCTTCGACGCCGTACAGCGCTGTGTGGAGACCGACGGCTCCTGCGCCGCCGACAAGTTCGACGACACCAAGAACCCCGCCTCCTACCGCCCCTGGTGGGACAGCCCGGGCAACCTCAACTGCAAGTCCGACTCCAAGCTGTGCCCGGCCTTCCCGTCGTTCTGGATCCGGATGCGGCTGGGCAGCGTGACCACCTACGCCGCCCGCCCCGGCGGCAGCGGTCTGGCGCGCGTCGACACCTACACGCTCCACCACTCCTTCCCGCGTGACTGGTACAACACCTCGCCCGGGCTGTGGCTGGACTCCGTCACCCGCACCGGCTACGCGCCCGGCGACACCACCGGCACCCTGCTGACCACGTCCGGCGTCAGCTTCGGGCCGTACGTCGTCAGCGAGGACGACCCACTCGGCGGCTACCTCAAGGACCAGCAGCTGCCCAACCTGGTCCCCCGCTACAAGGGCGACCCGCGGCCCGGGTTCACCCGGCCCCGCATCGGCACGGTGTCCACCGAGAACGGCGGTGACGTCGAGGTCGTCTACCGCGGCGGCTGCCGCACCGAGCCGTCCGTGGACCCCGCCGCCAACCACGGCACCTGCTACCCCGTGCGCTGGTCGCCGGACGCGGAACAGGCCACGCCCCCGCTCGCCTGGTTCAACAAGTACGTCGTCGACTCGGTCACCGAGATCGACAAGATCTCCGGTGTCTCGGACCGCGTCACCACCAAGTACGCCTACAGCGACGCGGCCTGGGGGCAGGACGACGACGAGCTCACCAAACCGAGCCTGCGCACCTACAGCGTCTGGCGCGGCTACCAGAAGGTGGCCACGATCCGCGGCGCGAAGAACGGTGGCACCGCCGTGGGCGTCCCGCAGACCCAGTCGTACGGTGTCACCCGGTACTTCCGCGGCACCGGCGGCGCGGTGAAGGACTCCACCGGCGCCGTCACACTGGCCGCCGACGACGCGCCGCAGTACGCCGGCATGGCCGCCGAGACCCTCACCTACGACGGCACCGGCGGCCGGCTCCTCAAGCGCGCCCTGAACTACCCCTGGTCGCACCAGACGGCCTCCCGCACCCGCGACGGCGGACTCGACCCGCTCCTCGCCCACCAGGTCGGCGTCCGGCGCACCGACGCGATCCAGACGGTCGACTCCAGCTGGCAGGCGGTGCGCACCGAGACCGAGTTCGAGACCGACCACGGGCTGCCGTGGCAGGTGCAGACCGCCGTGGTCAAGCCCGACGGCAGCGGCGAGAAGCTCAGCGACTACACCTGCTCCCGCACCGACTACGTCAACAACGAGGACGCCAACCTCATCGGCCTGCCCAAGCAGGTCCGTCTGACGGCGACCTCCTGCGACGGCTGGGCGACCGCCGACCCGGCGACCCAGCTGATGAACGCCACCCGCACCAGCTACGACAACGGCGCCTGGGGTGCGACCCCCACCAAGGGCCTGCCCACCAGCATCGCCAACCCCGACGGCACCGGTGTCGGCTACTCGGTGGTGACCGGCCGCAGCTACGACCCGCTCGGCAGACCGCGCAAGATCACCGACCCGCTCAAGGGCGTCACGGAGACCCAGTACACGCCCGCCGACATCGGCGGACCGGTCACCGCGATCAAGACGATCAATCCCAAGGGGCACACCGGCACCACCACCTACGACCCGGGCCGCGGCCTGGCCCTGACGGTCACCGACACCAACGGGCACGTCTCCCGCAGCGAGTACGACGCCCTGGGCCGGCTGACCAAGGGCTGGTCGGCGTCCCGCTCCTCGGGCGGCCAGTCCCCGGACGTGATCATCGGCTACCAGATGGCCGCCGTCACCTCCAGCGCGACCAAGCCCACCGCGGTCACCGTGCAGACGATCAAGGACGACGGCACCTACGCCAGGCAGGTCACCCTCTACGACGGCCTGGGCCGCCAGTTCCAGGTCCAGAGCGAGGCGCACGGCCCGGGCCGCGTCATCGTCGACACCCGCTACGACGACCACGGTCTCGTGCGTGACCAGACCGGCGACTACCTCGCCAAGGGGGAGCCGGAGGCCGCGCAGTTCAAGCCCAGGAGCCTCAGCCTGGTGCCGAGCATGACCCGGACCACGTACGACGGTCTGGAGCGCCCGGTGAAGACGACCGCGCTGCACAGCGGCACGGCCGTCTACTACGACTCCACCAGCTACGGCGACAACTGGACGCTCGCCAAGCCGGCCGGCGGCGCCACCCCGGCGACGAAGACGACCACCGACGCCCTCGGCCGGGCCACCCGCGTCCAGCACTTCACCAACAAGGACCTCAGCGACTGGCGCAGCACCTGGTACGGCTACGACGTCCGGGGCAACCGCACCTCCGTCAAGGACCACCTGGGCAACCTCTGGACCTACACCTACGACGCGCGCGGAAGGCTCAGCACCTCCACCGACCCGGACCTCGGCACCTCGTCCTTCGAGTACGACGACCTCGACCGGCAGACCAAGGCGTCGGACGCGAACCAGAAGACGACCTACACCGACTACGACGCCATCGGCCGCGTCACCTATGTCCGGGAGGGCTCGCCCACCGCGACGCCGGTCAAGGAGTTCACCTACGACCTGCCCGGAGCGGCCGGCAAGCCCGCCTCCTCCATCCGGCACGACGCCACCGGCGACTACGTCGACTCGGTCACCGGCTACGACAGCGAGTACCGGCCGACCGGACGCGAGATCGTCGTCCCCGCCCAGGCCGACACCACCGGCCTCGCGGGCACCTACCGGTACGACTACACCTACACGCCCACCGGCAAGCCGCTCAGCGTCACCCTGCCGGCGGTCGGCGGCCTGGCCAAGGAGAAGGTCGTCACCCGCTACGACAGCGACGGCCTGCCCCAGTCCACCTCCGGCCTGACCTGGTACACCTCCGACGTCACCTACTCGCCCTACGGAGAGCCGCTGCGCACGGTCAGCGGCGCGCAGCCCTACCGGGTGTGGACGACGAACTTCATCGACGAGCACACCGGCCGCGTCCAGCGCACCGTGTGGGACCGGGAGACCGACAGCTCCCACCGGATCTCGGACTCCTACTACTCCTACGACCGGGCGGGCAACGTCACCTCCAGCGCCCGCAAGCAGACCACCGGGTCGACGAGCACCTGGGACACCCAGTGCTTCACCTACGACTACCTCGGCGAGATGGTCCAGGCCTGGACCTCCTCGGTGGCCGTGGGCACCGCGGGCACCGGCTGCAAGTCCGTGAGCGGCACCGCCTGGGGCTACCGGCAGGACGGCCAGTCCTCGGCCGGCCCCATCGCCGAGGCACCGGACTCCGCCACGGACGCCACCGCACCCGACAGCGACATGGCGGCCTCGCTGAACGCCGCCGCACCCGCCACCGGCACGGTGTCCGCCGACGCCACCGCCTACTTCCAGTCGTTCACCTTCGATGCGATCGGCAACCGGGCGAGCCTCACCGAGCACGACCCCGCCGACACCACCAAGGACGTCAAGAGCGTCTACGGCTACGGCACCCAGGGCACCGGAGGCACGCTCGCGCAGCCGCACACCCTGACCAAGGTCACACCGGCCACGGGCACCGCGTCGAGCTACACCTACACGGCGGTCGGCAACGCCGAGACCAGGACGCTGCCCGGCGGCACCCAGAACCTCGTCTGGAGCGCCGAGGACAAGGTCACCGAGGTCAAGGGCTTCGGCGACGGCGCCGGAGCGGTCGTCGGCCTGTCCGGGAAGTGCCTGGACGACGCCAGCGGTCTGACCACCGACGGCAACCCCGTACAGCTCTACCGGTGCAACAACTCCCGCGCCCAGCAGTGGCGGACGACCGGCGACACCCTGCGGATCCTCGGCAAGTGCGCGAGCGCCTCCGGCACCGCGAACGGCACCAAGATCCTGCTGGCCACCTGCGACGGCGGCAGCGCGCAGAAGTTCACCGTCCGCACCTCCGACAAGAGCCTCTACAACCCCGCGTCCGGCAAGTGCGTCGACGTACCGAGCTCCAACGACGCCGACGGCACTGATCTGCAGCTCTACACCTGCAACGGCAGCGCGGCCCAGCAGTGGACGCCGGCCGACCGCACGACGTACGTGTACGACGCCGCGGGCAACCGTCTGCTGGAGCACACCGCCGCGGGCAGCGTCCTCTACCTCGGTGAGACCGAGGTCAGCGCGGACATCAAGGGCAACATCGTCGCGGCGTCGCGCGGTTACTCCCACTCCGGGGCGCCCACCGTGGTCCGCTCCACCAAGTACGGCAGCACGACCGGTCACCGGCTGAGCATCCTGCTCACCGACCAGCTCGGCACCGCCACCACCGCGGTGGACGAAGCCAGTGGACAGCCCGTCACCCGCCGCTTCTCGAAGCCCTTCGGCGAGACGCGCGGCAGCCAGCCGTCCAGCTGGCCCAACCGGCGCTCCTACCTGCGCACCGGAATCGACGACACGGCCACCGGCCTGACCCACCTCGGCGCCCGTGAGTACGACCAGTCCACCGGCCGCTTCATCTCCGCCGACCCGGTCATCGACCCGTCCGACCCGCTGCAGATCAACGGTTACTCCTACGCCGACAACAACCCGGTCACCAAGAGCGACCCGGACGGCCTGCAGCCCATCGAGTGCTGGGAGGGCACGGCGGAATGCCGGGGCGGGCGGATCATCTCGGCGAAGCCGCATGAGGATGTCGACTCGGACCGTGCTCTCACCAAGGGCACGGTCAAGGGGCGCGACGTCATCTACGACGAGCGGGGCGTCCCGCACACGCTGGGCGTGAGGTCCGCCAACCACTCGGAGCAGGTCGCGTTCGACTACATGAACGAGGATCTGCAGTACGCCGGCAAGTACTCCGACGGTTCCCACAACGGCAGCGGCTCCCAGTACCTGTGGCAGGACGAGAACGAGGGTGTCATCAAGCAGAAGGCGTTGTGGCACAACGCCAACGGTGACCATGTGGCAGTCGGCACCACCTGTGACTTCATCAAGGTCACCTGGAAGAACGGGAAGATCGTCAAGGTCGACTCCTGGGACGCCAACGAGAGCAACAACAAGCAGTTCGACCCGGACAACACGGCCAAGACCGTGGCGCGGAAGATGGATGCCCAGGCCAAGGGCCAGACCCAGAACGTCGTCTACGTCGCCAAGAGTCAGGCCGAGGCCGAGGCGATCCGGGACAAGTTCGTCGGCAACAAGCACGTGCGCGTGATCTGGCCGGACGGCGCTTTCGACACGCAACGCGTGCAGCCGCTGATCCGCAAGACCGACGGAGGGACCATCCGGATCAACCCCGGCGAGGTCACCGAGAAGGCTCCCAGTGTGCCCGATGCGCCGTCCGAGCCCAGGTCGGGCGGGGGAAGCAGAGTGGGTAAGCTCATGGGCGGTCTCGGCGTCGTCGGTGATCTGTACATGATCTGGGACGCGACGCGCTCGTGGCAGCGGGGCTGTGACGGCTGGCTCGTCTCCTGTGACCCGCCGCCGATGGCATGAGTGTGAAGAGACCGAGGAAAGAGCTATGGCGAAAGAGCGAGTGACGGTGTGCCTCCCCCCGTGCGACCCGGGGGACGTCGTCCAGGCGATCGGCGCGGCGATGGCGCCGTTCGACTACAACCGTGATCCCGGAGTCGGCGGTCCGGATGTCGAGACCTGGTGGGACTACTGGCAGATCGACGGCCGGGGCTGCGAGTTCCTGGTCGTCCCGGGGCGTGAGGACGATCCGCGTCTCATCCGGGGTGCCGAGACCCTGTCCGGAGAGCCCCGCGATGTTTCGCCTTCACTGTGCGACGGCGGGCCGCGCGTGCTGTTGGATCTCGACACGCCACGCGCGCGGGCGGCCGCCCGCGCACGGCGGGCCTTCGAGGCGTGGCAGGACTTCTCCGCGGCTTACCCGCCGACCATGCCGTCGAGCCACTTCTGGGCGAGGCACTTCGCCGACCCCGAGAACTACCCGCAGGCACAGGCCCTGGAGGACTACCGCACCCAGCCGGCTGTCGTGGCGCTCAGGAGCAACCCCGAACTCCGGGACCTCATCGGCGGCGACCCTGCCGCCCGCCTCACCGGTGACCTCGAAGAATACGTGCGGGAACAAGCCGACCAGGTCCTGCCCTCGAACGCCCTGCTGACCCTGGACGGACGCTGGCTGGACGTGGCGAACGCCGAGCGGCGCCACTACTTCACCGAGTACCTCGACGCCCTTCCGGGCGACGCGTACGCCGTGCGCGTGCTTTACCACGGATGAGGCCCGCGTCCCTGCGGGGCGCGGCACGTCAGCGCCCCGTCAGGGGCGCGGGGAACTGCGCGACCAGCCCCCACGGACCCGCGGACGACCGCGACGGCCACGGCCCCGGCAATCCCAAGGGACCGCACCGTCAAGGAGGTTCACGGGCGTGATCTCCGTGCCGGTCGGGTAGCAACGTCCTGCTTCGCCGCCGCTCGCGGGAACTCGGCGGGAACTTGTGTGAAGGGGGATCACAGGGTGTCGGACGACGGCCCGCCGGACGGCTGGGAGGCGCACGAGCGCCGGCTGTGGGAGGCGTACCGGCACGGTGAGTGGTGCGAGGACGTGCCGGAGGTGCGGGCCGAGGCCCTGCGGTGGCTGCTGGTCGCCGCGCCGCGCCCCGCGCGGGGGCGGCTGGCCCGGCTCCGGCTGCGCGGTGCCCGGATCACCGGCACGCTCGATCTGGCCGAGGCGGCCGTCCAGGGCGCGATACGCCTCGATGCCTGTCGCTTCGACGAGGTGCCGTGCTTCGACGGCGGGCAGTTCGGTGTGCTCCAGCTGAAGGACTGCGCCCTGCCGGGGCTGAGCGCGGTCGGGGCTCGGGTGGGCCAGGAGTGCGAGATCGTGGGGTGCACCCTCGACGGCACTCTGAACCTCCGTTCCCTGACCGTCGGTACGCATCTGCTGCTCGACCGCTCGACGGTGCAGGCGCCCGACGGCACGGTGGCCGTCGACGCGCAGTCGCTCGCCGTCGAGGAGCACCTCTCGGCGACCGGACTGGTGTGCAGCGGGCCGATCCGGCTCATGAGCTCCCGGGTGCAGGACACGCTCGGCTTCCGCGGCGCCCGGCTCCAGGGGGACCGGGCCTGCCTCCAGGCTCCCGAACTGACCGTGGGCGGCGGCCTGTACCTCGACCGGGGGTTCTCCAGCGACGGGGGGATCAACCTCTACGGCGCCTCGATAGGCGGTTCGCTGCACCTGGAGGACGCCACCCTGACCGGCCCGGACGCACCCGGCGGTGAACCCGCTCTGCAACTGCTCTGCGCCTCGGTCGGCGGCGACATACAGGCCGGCTCGGGGCTCACCGTGCGGGGGAGCGTCGACATGCGGGACACCTCGGTGCGGGGCAGCGTCGTGCTGCGGCGGGCCCGGCTGCACCATCCGGACGGCACCGCGCTCAGAGCCCACCGCCTGCATGTCGGCGGCGACCTCGACTGCCGGTCCGGCTTCGTCTCGCACGGCACGGTCGACCTCTGCGACGCCCGGGTCGGCGGCTCGGCCCTGTTCGAGGGCGCCGAGCTGACCGGCCGCGCCGGAGCCGCCGCGCTGCGGGCCAACGGCATAGAGGTGGGAGCGGAGTTCAACTGCTGCGACGGGCTGACCGCGCACGGCCGGATCTCCCTCAGCAGCATCACCGTACGGGCCAAGCTCTGTTTCGAGAACGCCGTGCTGGACGTCCCGGCGGGGGAGCGCGCCCTGATCTGCCGGCGGTCCGCGGCCGCCGACCTGACGCTGAAGCCCCGCGAGGCACCGCGCGGCATCGTCGACCTCAGCCACACCCGGGTCGGCGTGCTGCGCGACGACCCGGCCGGCTGGCCCGGCTCGCTGGTCCTGGAGGGCCTCGCCTACGACAGCGCCCAGCCCGCGTTGTCCGGCCGGCAGCGGCTGACCTGGCTCGACCGCGACCCGGCCGGCTTCGCACCGCAGCCCTACGAGCAACTGGCCGCCAACTACCGGCGCCACGGCCGCGACGCCGACGCGCGCCTCGTCCTGCTCGCCAAACAGCGCCGCAGGCGGGCCACCCTGGCCTGGCCCGCCCGGATCTGGAGCCTCCTGCAGGACCTCACCGTCGGCTACGGGTACCGGCCGCTGCGCGCGGTGCTGCTGCTCGCGGCCTTCTTCACCGCCGGCACCGCGCTGTTCGCGACCTGGCCGCCGCTGCCCTACGGCGACGGCACGCCACCGGACTTCCAGCCGGCCGTGTACACCCTCGACCTGCTGCTTCCGGTGGTCGACTTCGGGCAGGAGCGCTCGTACAGCTCCCACGGCGACATGCAGTGGGTGGTGGTCGCCCTGGTCAGCGTGGGCTGGGTCCTCGTGACCACGGTCGTGGCGGGAGCCAACCGGGTCCTGCGCAGATCCTGATCCGGGGCGGAGCGGCGGGAGCCGGCCGTTCTCCGTGAACACAATCGGAACAACGGGGCAACCGTGACGGTCCCCCGCATGTCTAGGCGGTGTGACGCAGCATCAGGACTCGCCGTACGGAGGCGGCGGGCCGTCGATCCCGAAAGGGGATTCCATGCGCATCCGCCCGGCCGTCGCCGCCGTATCCCTTGCCACCGGCCTTGCCGCCCTGTCCGCGTCGGTGCTTCCGACAGCCGCCCAGGCGGCGGACCGGACCGCATCCAGCGACACGGTGTTCTCGAACGTCGTCGTCAACGGCGGCAAGGACATCGTCCTCGGCCTCACCACCAAGAAGACCGTCACCATCACCTGGACGGCGACGGACCCGGACGGCGTCGTCGCGTCCTGGGCCTACCTGTGGCACGGCCCGAACACCGACGACGAGGACGGCACCCTGGGGGCGTACCCGGCGGGTACCTGCGAGGTGCCGGCCATCGCCAACCCCACCACCGCCGACTGCACGGTGAGCATCGCCGTGGACGCCGCGCGGGACCTCGACCACAACGGCCTCGCCGGTACCTGGAACGTGCTCGCCGGGGCGCAGGACCGCACCGACGACTGGACGGAGATCGACGTCGCGGGCACCGCCTCGGTCAAGCGGCTGGCCAAGGTCACGGTGAACGCCTCGCCGGAGCCGGTGAAGAAGGGCAGGACCGTCACGGTCACCGGCAAGCTGACCCGCGCCAACTGGTCGAGCGGCAGCTACACCGGCTACCAGGGACAGCCGGTCAAGCTGCAGTTCCGCAAGAAGGGCAGCAGCACCTACACCACCCTGAAGACCGTCACCAGCGGCGGCAGCGGCACGCTGCGGACCACCACCAAGGCGAAGGCCGACGGCTACTTCCGCTTCGTCTTCGCCGGCACCGCCACCACCGGCCCGGCCACGGCGGCAGGCGACTTCGTCGACGTCAGGTGAGAAAAAGCGCCCCCGTGCGGGCCGGGACGGTTCCCGGTACGCGCGGGGGCGGGTGGTTCAGGGGACGGGGTCAGCCGAGGAGCTTCGTCGCCAGGGTCGAGGCGTTGTACGAGCCCCAGCCGGTGGTGAAGTCCCAGCCGGTGGCCGCGGAGTAGGCGCCGTTGCTGCCGCTGGTGATGTCGTGGAAGCCGGTGCCGCTCGCCGCGTAGAGGGCGGGGTTGGCGAAGCCGAGGTTGGCCTTGCCGGCCGCCGCGGCCTGCTGGTTGTAGAGGGCCGCGAACGCCGCCCACTCGGGGGCCGCCGCGCTGGTGCCGCCGACCGAGGACCAGGAGCCCTGCGAGTAGATGGAGACACCGGGGCTCGGGTTGGCGTGCGCCGAGACGTCCGGGACCTGGCGGTAGCCGCCGCCCGCGCTCTTCTGGACGGCCGTCTGCCAGCTCGGGATCTTGAAGACGGTGGACTTGCCGCCACCGCCGCCGGACCAGGCCACCTCCTTGCTGAAGGCGTTGGCCGAGGTGACGGTCAGCTTGGTGCCGCCGACGCCCGTGACGTACGGGTCGCTGGCCGGGTAGTCGACGGAGGTGCCGCCGTCGCCCGCGTCGTCGGAGCCGTCGTCACCGGAGGCCGCGTAGAAGCCGAGGCCCTCGGCGGCGCCCGTCTTGAAGACCGCGTCCACCGCGTTGATGTTGGAGGTGGTGCGGGCCGACTCGGCCGCGCCCCAGCTGATCGAGGTGGTCGGGATGCCGCTGTCGACGATGGCCTGGTACGTGTCGACCTCACCGGCGTCCGAGTTGGGGCCCTCGAAGACCGTCACGTTCGCCTTCGGGGCGATCGCGTGCAGGACCTCGATGTCCAGCTCGACCTCGACCTGGCCGTCGCCGAGCGAGCCGGAGCCGCCGTCCACCTTGGACACGGTCGGGGTGGGCGAGCCGAGGCTGTAGTTGGTGTCGTACTTGGTGATGTTGGACTGCTGGAAGCCGTCGAACTCCAGGAGCGCGATCTTCTGGCCGCTGCCGGTGTACGTCCCGGAGACGTTGTAGCCGCCCTTGAGCTGGGCCGGGGTGTAGCCGCCGCCGGGGCCGTTGTGCGGGGAGACGGTGTGCGGGGTCGCCTGGTGGTGCAGCTGGACGCGGTTGTTGAGGCCCGCCACGTCGCTGACGATGGAGGCGAGGGAGGAGGGGAGCGTCGGCGCGCTGTCGTTGGCGTAGAAGGAGCGGCCCGAGGTGGCGTCCTTCCAGGTCGACAGCTGGGTGCCGAAGGCCTTCTGGAGCTGGGCTGCGGTGCCGCTGGCGTCGACCAGCAGGTTGCCGGAGTGCACCTTGCCGACGGTGACGCCCTGCGAACGCAGGTAGTCCTTCAGCTTCTTGACCTCGGCGTCGGTCCGGCCGAAGCGGGCCGCGAACCGGCTCTTCGTCAGATAGTGCCCGTAGGAGGCCGAGTGGGGGTCGCTGACCTTCGCCACGAAGGTGTCGAGTGCCGTGCCGCCCCGGGGAGTCAGGCTGATCGCCACGGATATCCGCTTGCCGGCCGCCACCTTGCCGGTGCGGGCGGCGTCGTGCTTCAGGCCGGGCAGGACGTCTCCGGCGACGGCGGCCCGGGCGGTGTGCGGGGCGTCGGCCGCGAAGGCGGCGGGGACGACCGCCGTGACCAGGGCCGGCGCTGCGATCAGGCCGAGCAGCTTCAGGCGTGACTTCACTGGGGTCCTCCGAAGAATGGAGAGTGGGGGGTGGGGAGTTGAGCCGTCCCGGGAAACGGAACGGGATCACCGTAGGAACTCCGGCCCCACCCCCGTAAGCGGGGGAACCCTTGCGTTACGTGTTAACTGCGGATGTCATGTCAACGGCGTGTGTCGAGCGGGCGGGGGAGACGGGCACGTGCCGCCTGACTCACCGCCACGGTCTGTGCCACGGGCCCGGACCGGTCGTCGTCGCCGGTGTCCACCGCCGCCCCGGAGGCGATGACGGCGACGGCCATCGCGTGCGCCAGCGCGGTGCGCGAGCGGACCCCGAACTTGCGGTAGACCCGGGACAGCGCCCCCTCCACCGTCTTGACGCTGATGAACAGCTCGGCGGCGACCTCCCTGTTGGTCGCCCCACCGCCGACCAGTTCGGCGATCCGCGCCTCCGTGGGCGTGAGTTCGGGCCCGCCCGCGCCCGTCTCGCCGCCGCGCTCCCCGGCCGCCAGCCGGGCCAGTTCGTCCCTGGCCCGGGCCGCGAGCGGGGCCGCGCCGATCCGGGTCGCCGTCTCCAGGGCCTCGGCGAGCGCCTGCCGGGCGGCGTTCCGGCGGCGGGCGCGGCGCTCGACCGCGCCGAGTGCGATCAGGGTGCGTACCAGCTCGACGGGGAGCGGCAACCGGCGCAGCCGCTCCACGGCGGTACGCAGCCGTACCGCCCCCTCCCGCGCCCGGCCGAGGCCCGCGTCGCACAGCCCCTCCGCCCGTTCCAGCGCCGCCAGTACGCTGCCGGGCGCGCCGTGCGGCACGCGCGCCCGGGCGTCGCGGAGCACGGCCCCCGCCGCGTCCGTCTCGCCCAGCGCGACCAGGGCCTCGGCCAGGTCGCCGTACCAGTGCAGCAGCGGCGGGTCGGCGGCGCACATGGCCTCGCCGAGTTCCCTGACGCGTTGCAGCGCCTCGACGGCGGCGGCCGCCCCGCGCGGATCACCGCCGAGCAGTTCGGCCTGCCCGAGGACCGCGAGCGCGCGCAGCAGGAACAGCCGGTCGCCGTCCGCCTCCGAGGCACGGACCGCCTGCGCGGCCAGCCGCCGGGCCTCGTCGGCGGTGCCGCCCGCGGTCGCGGCGAGTGCCGCCGCGTACAGGGCCGGAGCCGCCTGGGGCAGGGCCCGCGAGCAGCGGGCCGCGGTACGCAGCGCCTCCCGGCAGTGCCCGGCGCGCACCTGGATGCGGGTCAGCGCCACCAGGGTCGCGACGGTCTCCTCGGCCCCGGCCGGCTCACCGGTCGCCGCCAGCAGCGGGACGACCTGGTCGCGGGCCTCGGTCACCCGGTCGGAGTCCAGGGCGAGGATCGCCCGCATCCGGATCAGCCGCCGGCTCTCCGGGCCGCCGGGGCGCTCCGCTGGGAGCGCCGCGAAATCTGGAAGTGCCGCGATCTGTCGTGTGTCGACTGCGGCTGCGTCGTGGCTGGTCGCGCAGTTCCCCGCGCCCCTTCGGGGCGCTGCCAACAGGGTCAGTGCCTCCGTCAGTGCGGCGTCGGCGGCGACCGGGTCTCCGGCCAGGGACCGTACCCGGGCGAGGGTGGCGAGCGCGTCGATCCGGGTCTCGGTGTCGCCGGCCGCGCCCGCCTGCCGTGCGGCCCGCCGGGCATGCCCGGCCGCCTCCGCCAACTCCCCGCACAGCAGGCCCCGTACGGCGGCCCAGTGGTGCAGCCGGGCCTCGGAGCGCGGATCGCCCGCGGCGTCCCGCAGGCCGTCCGCGATCAGGTCCTCGGTGCCCTCCAGCGCCTGCCCGGCGCCGCGCAGCAGGACCAGCCGGGCCCGCACCCGCTGCGCGGCCGACCCCGACCGGGCGAGCACGGCCCCGGCGGCCTCGCCGGCCTCCTCGGTGCGTCCGGCGTCGATGGCGTACTCGGCGGCGGCCAGCAGCCGTTCGGCCCGGTCCGCCGGATGGCCGGCCGGGGTGCGGCGGGCGGCGAGGACGGCCAGTTCGAAGGCGGTGCCGGGGGCGCCGTCGAGGCGCGCGGACCCGGCCGCCGACATCAGGGTGCGGGCCGTGGCCTCGTCCTCGTAGGGATGGGAGAGCGCGAGATGACGGGCCCGCTCCACGGGTTCGGTCACCGCGCGGGCCAGCAGCGCGTGCGCCTGCCGGCGCCCGTGTTCGGCGGCGTCGGCGTGCACGGCGGCCCGGAGCACGGGATGCCGGAAGCGTACGACCCCGTCGGCGTCGGCCGTCGCGATGCCGAGCCGTTCCGCCTCCGCGAGGTCCGCGGCCGGGTCCGGGAGCCCGGCGGCGCGCAGCAGGGTGAGGCTGGGGCGGGCGGCGGCGCTCGCCACGAGCAGGGTGCGCCGCACCGGCTCCGGCAGCGCACGGGCCTGCTCCAGCAGGAGGGTGCGCAGTCCCGGGGGCACCGGCGGCAGCGTGCCGAACCCGGCGGGCACCGGGGAGCGCAGTGCCGCGCGCCCCAACTCCCGTGCGTAGTACGGGTTTCCGGCGGCGGTCTGCTGGATCGCCCGCAGCACGGCCGGGGGCAGGTCGGCGCCGAGGTCGGCGCGGACCAGATGGGCCGTCTCGTCGTCCGTCAGGGGCGGCACGGGGAGTTCGACGGTGCCCGGCGGGCAGCAGCGCAGCCGCTCGGGCTGGCCGCCGTCCGCCACCCGCTCGGCGGCGAGCATCCGGATGCCGGGGTCGTAGAGCCTGCGCACGGCGAAGGCGAGGACATCGGCGGTCGGTTCGTCGAGCCACTGCAGGCCGTCGACGACCAGCAGGACGGGACCGCCGGCGGCCAGGGTGCGCAGCGCGTCCAGGACGGCGACGCGTACGGCCAGCAGGCCGCGGTCGTCCGCCGGTCCGCCGCGCAGCAGGGCTGTCCGCAGTGCGGCCCGAGGCTGCGGCGGCAGGGTCTCCAGGCAGCTCTCCGGGACCTGCGCGAACAGGTCGACGAGCCCCGCGAAGGGCAGCCGGGCGTCCTCCTCGGCGGGCGAGCAGTGCAGTACGGTGCCGGCGGCCGGGTCCGCCGCGAGGGCTGCCACGAGCGTGGACTTGCCGATGCCGGCGGGACCGTGGAAGAGCACCCCGGGGCGCGCCGCCGCCTGTACCCGGGCGGCGTCGAGCAGCGTACGGCGCCCGGTCAGTTGCATGTGTTCATGACAACCTCCGGTGATCCGGTGTGTCAATGACATCGGTCACCCCGCGGCGGCGGCCGCCCCGCCCGACATGGCGTAACAGGTCATGTCTTCTTCCTGAATCCCTCGTTACGGAACGCGGAAGGCTCTTCGGCCCTCCTCCTGTGCGGAAGCAACGAGGCACGGGCAGGGAAACCAGGGACTGAGTGACATGGGTTTGACCAGTCGAACGACCGTATACGCGCTCGCGGCGCTGGCCGCCCTGTGTGTGGCCCTGCTGGTCTGGCTGTGGCCGCGGTTCGCCAGGCCGGGGCTGTGGCAGGTGCTGGGGCGGCTCGGGGCCGTCGCGGTGACGCAGGTGACGATCGTCGCGGCGTTCGCGTGCGCGGTGAACTCGTCGTACCAGTTCTTCGGCTCCTGGAACGAGCTGCTGGGCAACGTCGACACCGCTCCGGTCGGCGTGACGCAGGCGGCCGGCGGGAACGGCGGCGGCTCGGTGAACGGCATAAGCAGCGTCCGCGGGGCCTCGCTCGTACAGCCCGCCGGCGACCAGCAGTTGAGCCGGGTCAGCGGGCTGCCGAGCGGGCCCGCCGCGGCCGTCGGCCGGGTGGAGTCGGTGAAGATCATCGGCCGTCGCACCGGCGTGGTCGACCCGGCCTTCGTCTATCTGCCGCCGCAGTACTTCCAGAAGGCGTACCACCGCATGCGCTTCCCGGTGATCGTCGCGCTCAGCGGCTACCCGGGCAGCATCTTCAACCTCGCCCAGCACCTGCGGGTCTCGCAGACCGCGGGCGAACTGCAGCGCAAGGGCCAGATGCAGCCGACGATCATGGTGATGATCCGGCCCACCGTCGCCCCGCCGCGCGACACCGAGTGCGTGGACGTCCCCGGCGGACCGCAGACCGAGACGTTCCTGGCGAAGGACCTCCCGGAGGCGATCAAGTCCGTCTACCGGGCCGGCCACGACGCGAACTCCTGGGGCGTCATGGGGTACTCCTCGGGCGGCAGTTGCGCCCTCCAGCTCACGATGCGCGACCCCGGCGTCTACACCACGGCCGCCGCCCTGTCGCCCGACTACCAGGTCAAGGACGACCCCACCACCGGCAACCTCTTCGGCAGCGGTCCCGGCCGTCAGGCCCGGATCGACGGCCACGACCTGATGTGGCGGCTGAAGCACCTGCCCGTGCCCCAGGTCTCGGTCCTGGTCGCCAACAGCAAGCACGGCGAGAAGGGCTACGCGCAGACCGAGGCCTTCATCAAGGCCGTCAGGGCGCCCATGCGGGTCGTCTCCATCCTCCCCGAGAGCGGCAGCCACAACTTCCCCACCTGGGTACGGGAGATGCCCGCCGCCCTGAAGTGGATGAACGAGCAGCTGACCTTCCCCCAGGACGTCGTGCCCCGGCACCACGCCAAGAAGACGACGTCCGAGGCGGCGGGCAGGCCGAGCCCCAGCCCGCACCCCCGGTCCGGTCACGGCCACGGCTCGGTGCGCGCGGAGGGCCCGGAGCCCAGCCCCACGGCCACCGCACACCGCTGACACGCCGCCGCACGGTGCAGTGGCCGTGGAGTGGACGTCCGCCGCCGGACCGGGGGAGTTGCGATGCAGGTAGCCGTGGTCACCTTCGACGGGTTCAACGAGCTCGACTCCTTCATCGCCGCCGCGCTGGTCAACCGGTGCCGCAAGGACGGCCTTGAGGCGTTCATCACGACGCCCACGCCGGTCGTCACGTCCATGAACGGCGTCGAGGTGACCGGGCAGCGGCCGCTGGAGTTCGTGGCCGAGGCCGGCGCCGTGCTGATCGGCAGCGGGGTGCGGACCCGGGACGTCGTCGCCGACGACCACCTGGTCTCCCGGCTGCCGCTCGACCCCGGGCGCCAGCTGATCGGCTCGCAGTGCTCCGGCGCCCTCGTGCTGGCCCGGCTCGGCCTGCTGGACGGCCGGCCCGCGTGCACGGACCCGGTCAGCCGGCCCTTCGTCGAGGCCCGTGGCGTCACCGTGCTGGACGCGCCGTTCCACAGCGAGGGGAACATCGCCACGGCTGGCGGCTGCATGGCCTCGCAGTACCTCGGCGCCTGGGTGATCTCCCGGACGCTCGGCGACGAGGCCGTGCGCGAGGTCATCGGCTACACGGCACCCGTCGGCGAGCAGCGGGAGACCGCGGACCGCGTCCTGCGTACCGTCCGCACCGGCGAGGCCGCCGCACTGCGCTGAGCCCCGGCGGCGGGTGAGCCTCAGATCCAGGTGTCGAGCCACATCCTGGACTGCCAGCCGCTGTAGGGAATCGTCTGCCCGGTGTAGACCGGGTAGAAGTAGACGAAGTTCCAGGCGATGAGGAGCACCAGCACCCCCGCGGCCACCGCGCCCCGGGTACGGCGCCGGCGGTCCGCGCCCGGCGGGCCCAGCACGGCACCCAGCATCATCGCCACGGCCAGGCACAGGTACGGCACGAAGACCACGGCGTAGAAGGAGAAGACCGTCCGGTCCTGGTAGAGGAACCAGGGCAGGTAACCGGCCGCCACCGCGCAGAGGATCGCGCCGGCCCGCCAGTCGCGGCGCAGGGCCCAGCGGTAGAGCAGGTAGCCGAGGGCGAGGCAGGCCGACCACCACAGCAGCGGGGTGCCCAGGGCGAGGACCGTGCGGGTGCAGGCGGACGCCGTGGAGCAGCCGTCCCGGCCGGGCTCCGGGGAGTCGTAGGCGAACAGCACGGGACGGCCGAGGACCAGCCAGCTCCAGGGGTTCGACTGGTACTTGTGCGGCGTGTGCAGGCCCACGTTGAACTGGTACACCAGGTACTCGTAGTGCCAGAAGCTGCGCAGCGGGGCCGGTATCCACGACCAGGTGCCGCCGCGGCCGTCCGCCCAGTGCCGGCCCCAGCCGTCGTCGGACAGGAACCAGCCGGTCCAGGTCACCAGGTAGGTCGCCACGGCGGTCGGGACGAGGGAGAGGACCGACCAGGCGAGCTCCCGGCGCAGCACCGCCCGGTACGGGTGGGCGGCCCCGGCGACGCGGCGGGCGCCGACGTCCCACAGCAGCGTCAGGACCACGAAGAAGACCAGGACGTACAGGCCGTTCCACTTGGTCGAGGCCGCCAGGCCGAGGAGGACGCCGGCCGCGAGGCGCCAGGGCCGCGGGCCCGTTCCGGCCCGTTCACCGGTGCCGGCGTCCGGGCGCACCCGGCCCTCCGCGTCGGCCGGCAGGGCCGCCGCGAGCCGGGCCCGGGCCCGGTCCCGGTCGATCAGCAGGCAACCGAACGCGGCCAGCACGAAGAACATGACGACGAGGTCGAGCAGGGCGGTGCGGCTCATCACCAGGTGCAGGCCGTCCACCGCCATCAGCGCCCCGGCCAGGCAGCCCAGGAACGTCGACCGGAACAGGCGGCGGCCGATGCGGCACAGCATGAACACCGACAGGGTGCCGAGGACCGCCGTCATGGAGCGCCAGCCGACGGGGTCGAGGCCGAACAGCCACTCGCCGGCGGAGATCACCCACTTGCCCGTCGGCGGGTGGGCGACGAAGGAGCCGGTGTCGGAGAGCCGGATCACCTGGGGGTGCGCCAGGATCTCCGGGTCGGCGACCTTGCGGTCCGGCCAGCTGCCCTCGTACCCGAGGTGCAGCAGTGCCCAGGCGTCCTTGGCGTAGTACGTCTCGTCGAAGATGAGGTCGCGCGGCCGGCCGAGGCGCCAGAAGCGGAGGGCGCCGGCCAGCGCGGTGACGAGCAGCGGGCCCAGCCACTCCATCGCCTTCGCGAGGCGCAGTGCCCGGGCCGGGCCGAGGCCCAGGAGCAGCCAGAGGCGGGTGGCGGGCTCGGGGAAGGGCGGGACCAGGCGTTCCCGGACGCCGGTGCGGTGCGGGACCCCGGCGTAACCGAACCGGCGCAGCCGGTCCAGCCGCCCGAGGGAGGCCGGCGCCGGACGTATGCCGTCGAGGTCGTGGGAACGCGTCGCGCTGCTGTTCGTCACCGGACGACCTTAGGCGGTGCCCGCGCCCGACCGCGAAGCGGCAGCCCTACGGTGGGGGAGGACATGAGAGAGATCACGAGAGCGAGTACGGGAGAGAAGCCGTGATGGCGGACATGACGCGCCCGGAGCGCGAACGGCGGCTGCCCGTCGCGCTCCTGGTGGTGGCCTGCGGTGTGTTCCTGGCGGCCGCCGGGGCGATCCTCGCGGCACCGCTCGGGCTCTACGGGTTCAAGGTCGAGGCGCTGCCGAAGGCCCCGCAGGAGAAGCACGGCGTCCCCGGCGCCGCGCTCCGGAAG
This sequence comes from Streptomyces sp. NPDC058457, assembly GCF_042720695.1. Taxonomy (NCBI): domain Bacteria; kingdom Bacillati; phylum Actinomycetota; class Actinomycetes; order Kitasatosporales; family Streptomycetaceae; genus Streptomyces; species Streptomyces sp. NPDC058457. The sequence continues at coordinate 280,887 of NZ_JBHXLU010000002.1, forward strand.
ACCTTCCGGCTCGCGGTGCCGGCCGGGGCCCGGCAGGCCGCCTACCTCGTCGTGCCCGGCGACGGCAGCGCGGACAGCGGCCAGGACCTCTACCTGCGCTTCCGCACCACCCCCGCAGGCCTGGAGAAGTTCCTGGCCGCCCTGGACAAGGCCACCGGGGACCTGGCGGCCGGCAACGCCGTCCTGGACCAGGACGACATCGACTCCGTCGGGCTGCCCTGGAGGATCGGCACCGGGGGACACCTCGCCGGCCTCTACGCGGACCTCCCCGAGCGGGGCGACACGGCCGGATCGGCCCTGCTGACCGTCGACGAGAGCGAGGCGGCCGCGCCCTTGGTCTACGTCCATGTGACCGTCTAGCGGATGCCTGTGATTACCGCTCCGGGGTGGCCACCCGTAAGGCCTGGGCCATACCCTGGACACAGGGCTGCGGCACTCGGACTGCCCTGCAACGGGAGGGAGTTGAGGGGCGCCGGAGCCGTGACGGGGGGAAGTTTGTTGAGTGGGAGAAACGGCGGCCATGCAGCGGGGTTCGAGCATGAGCTGATAGAGCAGATGTGCGCGGTGTCGGGACTCGATGCACCGGGAGGGCGCGATCTCTTGATCGACATGCTGGCGGGCCGGTTACCCGAGTTGGCCAACGTCCGGCGACACAGCCGGAAGCGGCACGACATACTGGAGATCTTCCAAGCCTGTTGGCGGAAGCCCTCCGGACTTTCCGTACTGGTGGACACCCTCCAGGAGTACGACCCCGGCTCGATTCCGGTACTGAGGATCGTCGAGCTCGTCTCCGCCTCGCCCGTTCTCGCGGTCCTGCCCGAAGCCGAACTCCGCAGGGCTCGCTCGCTGTTGAGCCGCTTACCGCATCCCGACGCGCAGGGCCTGCTGTACGCGGCGGCCGGTGACCTGCCGCTCCCGGCCCACCCGGTCTCCACCCTCCAGGAGGCCTTCGACTTCCTGGCCGACGCCAACGCCCGCCCCGACGGCCTGCTTCCCGTGCTGGTCCTGGTGGAGCACGCGATCGCGGCGGGCGCGGCGTCCGGCGCCGACCGGCAGGTCGTCGACGGCCTGCGCGGCTGGAACGACGCTCAGGGCACCCGACTTGACCTGGTGGAACCTCTCGAAACCCTCCGCTCGCAGATCACTCGGGGGGCGGCGGAACCGGCTCCCGCCTGTCTCGTTGTCCAGTTGAGCAAGCACGGGATGAGCCCGGACGAGTATCTGCTGTCCCACTGGCGGCAGCGGCGTCCGGGCTCGTGGCGGCCGGAGCGGGGAGAGGACCAGATCGTGGCCTTGGGTGAAGTCGAGGCCGCGGTCGAGCAGTTGGTCGAGAGCGTCGAGGAGGACTGGGGCGAGCGCCCCGGCCGGCCGGTACTCGAGTTCGTGCTGCCGCTGCAGCTGCTGAACCATCCCGTGGAGTGGCTGCCGATGGCCTCGCACTCGTCCTCCGCCACCGCGCTGTGCCTGGACTTCCCGGTGGCGCTGCGCAGCCTGGAGCGGATGCGGGCCAGGCGCTACCACCGGCGCTGGCGCAACCGCTGGCAGCAGATGACGGCCGGCCCCCGGATCCTCTGCCACTGGGACACCACGGGCGAGCGCGGCCACGACCCGGTGCGGTGGAACAGCACCCTCGCCGCCGACGAGCGGCTGGTGTCGGTCGCGCTCAACGCGCCTCCGCTGACCGGACCCGAGGGCCGCCAGGCCACGCTCGAAGCCGCGCTGCGGGCCGGCGTGCCGCTGGCCGTCTGGGACCGCCGGCCCACGCCCCCGGGCGACTTCAGGAAACGGGTCGACAAGCTGCTGAAGGGAACGGCCGCCGAACTGCCGGAGCGTGTCCGGCAGTTGCGGACCGAAGCGGCCACCGCTGCCGCGCCGCAACGCGATGCGCACTCGGGACGTCACCTCGCGGTGCTCCTCGACAACCCGAACCGGATGGTGGACTGGTCCGAATACCCGGCGTCGGATCCCGGGAGCGTGCGCGGCGGACACAACGACGAGGGGACCTCATGACCCGCGCCCAGCACCCGGTGGACCACAGCCGCAACGGCGGTCCCGTCAGCCGAAGTTGGTGGATCTACCGCGGCACCGGTCAGCCGCTGCCCGACATCCGCCTCGCCGACGTCCTGCCCCCGCCGCCCGGCTGGCGGGCCTTCGACGGCGGCCCGGTGCTGCCGCCCGTACCGGCCGAGAACGCCGAGACCGACCGCCGCCTCGGCAGCGTGGGCCGCACCACCTCCCGGCAGGACCCGCACGACATCGACATGATCAACACGGCTCTGCTGCTGCGCAGGCCGCTCCTTGTGACCGGCCGGCCCGGCATCGGGAAGTCCACGCTGGCCTATCTGGTCGCGCGCGAACTGGGCCTGGGCCGGGTGCTGCACTGGGGGATCACCTCGCGCAGCACCCTGCGCTCCGGACTGTACGAGTACGACGCCATCGGCCGCGCCCAGGCGTCCCTCGGGCGGGGCCCGGCCGCCCCGTCCGGCGACGGCACCCCGCAGACGGCACCGGAGGCCGGCACCGGGGCACGGATCGGGGACTTCGTGCGGCTCGGCCCGCTGGGCACCGCCCTGCTCCCGTACGAGCTGCCCCGCGTCCTGCTCATCGACGAGCTGGACAAGAGCGACATCGACCTGCCCAGCGACCTCCTGCACGTGCTGGAGAACGGCTCGTACGACATCCCGGAACTGGTCCGCGCCCGCCATCACGAGAGCGAGGCGCGGGTGTTCACCGACGACCCGGACACCACGGTCACGGTGACGGACGGCCGGGTCCGGTGCCGGGCCTTCCCGTTCGTCGTCATCACCAGCAACGGCGAACGGCAGTTCCCGCCGGCCTTTCTGCGCCGCTGCGTCCGGCTGGACGTCTCCCCGCCCCGCGAGGACCAGCTGGCCGCCATGATCGCCGCGCACTTCCGGGACCAGGCGGGCCGGCACGACGAGATGATCCGGGCGTTCGTGGAACGCAGCCGGCAGAACGGCGGGCTGGCGACCGACCAGCTGCTCAACGCGGTGTTCCTGCGGACGGCCGGGGTCCGGGAGGACGACGAGTCCTGGGGCGAGCTGCTGGAGGCGCTCTGGCGCGAGTTGTCGGGGGCGCCCTGATGGGTGAGGACTCGCGTGCCTATCCGGAGGCCTTCGAAGTGGCGGAGGGCCTCTGGCTGCACGCATACCAGACGCTGGCGGCACGGCTGCCGGCGTCGGACCGCCCGCCGCAGCCCCGGCCGACCGCGCTGTCGGAGCTCTCCGGCCTGCCCGAACCCCTCGGCGGGCCGCCGGCGTCCGGCGGGACGGGCGGCAGTACGACGGGCGGCACGGGCGGCAGCACGAGGGGCGGGACGGGCGGTCCCGCCGGTGGTGCGGCGAACGGCTCCGCCGGTGGTGCGGCGAACGGCTCCGCCGGTGGTGCGGCGAACGGTGCCGTCGGCGGTACGACGGCGGGGGCCGGTGACGGCACGACGGGCGAGGGCGACGACGGTGCGGTGCGGGAGCCGTCCGGTGACATGGCCGAGGTGCTGATCCTGCCGTTGTTTCCCGCCGGGCCGGAGGGTCCCGGGCCCGGGACCGCGCGGGAGCGGGCGAACCGGCGGGTCCGGACCGGGGCGGCCGGGGTGGCCGAGGCGGCCGAACCGGTCGAGGCGGTGCCGGATCTGCGGGACGCGGCGGGGATCACCCGTGCGCTGCGCGTGCTGAAGCAGCTGGTGCCCTCGGCGTTCGAGGTCGAACTGGACGAGGAGACCACCGCCGAACGCGCCGCCGAGGACGGCCTGTGGGTGCCCTACACCCGGTCGGCGGACGAGCGCCGCTTCGATCTGGTGCTGGTGGTGGACGACCACGCGACCATGGTCATCTGGGAGCAGACGGTCGCCGAGTTCACCGCCGTGGCGGAGCGGCTCGGCGCCTTCCGGGACGTACGGGTGCGCCGGCTCGGCCTGCGGGAGACCCCGCGGGGGCCGGAAGCGGTGCTGTGCGGGCCGTACCCGGAGCACGACGTCCTCGGTGTCCCCGGCGAGCTGGTGGACCGTACCGGCCGCCGGATCGTCCTGGTCCTGACCGACGGCCTGGGACCGCTGTGGGGGACCGCGGCCGGCCGGCAGGCGCTGGAGCTGTGGTCGGCGGCCGGACCGGTGGCGGTGGTGCATCTGCTGTCCCAGCGGGACTGGCACCGCACCGCGCTGGTGCCCCGGCAGGCGCGGCTGCGCAGCCCCCGCGCGGGAGCCCGCACCACCGAACTGGCCGTGGACTTCCCGGCCGAGTGGCGCGACCCGTTCGACCCGCCGCCCGCAGCCTGGAGCGCGGCGGTCCCGGTCCTGGAGCTGGACGCCCGGTGGCTGGGCCGCTGGGCCGTGCTGGTGGCCGGTGCGGAGCCCGGCTGGGTCGAGGCCCCCGTGCTGTTGGTGGGCGCCCCGGATACGCCCGAGGAGGACGTCGACGAGCCTCCGGTCGTCATTCCGGCGCCCTCGGTGCAGGAGCGCATCCGGCGCTTCCGCAGCCATGCCACCCCCACCGCCTTCCGGCTGGCCACTCATCTGGCCGCCGCGATCCTGGAGCCCCGCCTGGTGCGGGACGTACAGCGCAGACTGGTGCCCGAGGCACAGCCCGCCCATCTGGCCGAGCTCTTTCTGAGCGGCCTGCTGGAGCAGCCGGCGCCGGCCGCGGCGCGGAGCGCCGCCGCCCCCGTGCCGCTGGAGTTCGTCGACGGCGCGCGCGAGGCGCTGCTGGCGGGCGCGATGCGCGCGGACACGGCCCGGGTCGTGAGCTCGGTGTCCGAGTTCTACGGCGACCGGTTCGCGGCGGCCCGCGGGCTGCACGGCGCACTGCTCGCCCCGGAGGAGGAGCCGGTTCCACAAGTGACGGCGGAGAGCCTGCCGTTCGTGCGTGTCGAGCTGGCCGTGCTGCGCGCCCTGTCGGGGCCCTACCTGCTGCGCGCCCGCCGGGTCAGCGCGGCTCTGGAAGGGGCCCCTTCGGGTGCGTCGATCAATGAGAATTCGCGGCAAATGAGCCACGATACCCGTAATAAACATGTTCTAAATTCAGATTTGGGCGGCCCGGACATGACCGACATCACTGCCAGTGAGCACCAGCATGCAGCGGAAGGATCCGCGAGCGGGACTCCAGTGCGGGAGATTCCCGTTCCGAGCGCCGACGGGCAGCCGGGCGCCGACCTCTCGTCATCCGGCAGGACGGTCCCGGGGCCGGCCGCACCGCAGTCACAGCAGACCCCGCAGCGCACCTCCGTACCGGTGGTCTGGGGCAACGTGCCACCGAACAATCCCAATTTCACCGGGCGGGAGGAGCTGCTCGCACAGGTGCGGCAGCAGCTGTTGACGGGCGACACCTCGGCCGTGCTGCCCCACACCCTGCACGGCATGGGCGGTGTCGGGAAATCCCAGATCGCCATCGAATACGTCTACCGGCATGCCTCCGAATACGACGTGATCTGGTGGATCCCGTCCGAACAGCCCACGATGATCCTGACCGCGCTCACCGAACTCGCCCACCGGATCGGCCTGAACGTGGGCACGGAGGCCAACCGGGCGGTCCCGGCGGTGCGCGAGGCCCTGCGCCGGGGCGAGCCCTACGACCGTTGGCTCCTGGTGTTCGACAACGCCGAGAACGTCGAGGCCGTACGCCCCTACTTCCCGACCGGCGGCACCGGCAAGATCCTCATCACCTCCCGGAACCAGGAGTGGGACCGGGTGGCCAGGACGCTCTCCGTGGACGTCTTCACGCGCGAGGAGAGCAAGACGCTGCTGCGCCGCCGGGCCCGCGACCTGAGCGACACCGACGCCGACCTGCTCGCCCAGGAGCTGGGCGACCTGCCCCTCGCCATCGAGCAGGCCGCGGCCTGGCAGGCCGTCACCGGCATGGCCGTGGACGAGTACCTGGGACTGATCCGGGAGAAGATCGCCGAGCTGATGCTCGAACTCGTCCCGTCGCCGGACTACCCCATGTCGGTGGCCGCCGCCTGGGACGTCTCGCTGCGCCAGCTCGAACAGCGCAACCCCGCGGCGCTCCAGCTCCTCCAGGTCTGCTCCTTCTTCGCGCCCGAGCCGATCTCCCGCTCCCTCTTCAACAACTCACGCAGCACCATCGCCCCCGAGCTGGACGAGGCCCTGCGCCACCCGATCAGGCTCGGCCGGGCCATCCGGGAGATCAACGTCTACGCCCTGGCCCGCATCGAGCACCGCCACGACACCATCCAGCTGCACCGCCTGGTCCAGGCGGTCCTGGTCAACCGCATGTCCCCGCAGCAGCAGGCGGACATGCGGCACGGCGCACACCTGCTGCTCGCCGACGCCAACCCCAACAGCCCCGGCTCACGCGAGCTGTGGCCGCGCTACCAGCAGCTGCTGCCGCACATCGTGGTGTCACGGGCCGTGGAGTGCGACTCGCCGTGGGTGCGCGGCCTGATCCGGGACGTGGTGGAGTTCCTCTCCATCTGGGGTGACTTCGACGGCGCGGTCTCCCTGGCGCGTGAGGCGATGCAGGTGTGGACCGGGAAGTTCGGCGCCGAGGACCAGCAGACGCTGGAGATGGCGAAGTGGCTGGCCTTCCTGCTGCGCAGGGTCGGCGAGTACGAGGAAGCAGCCGCCATGATGCAGCGCACCGCGGACACGTACGTCCGGGTCGCGGGCGAGGACGACGAGGGCACCCTGGACGCCCTCATCCAGCTGACCAGCGGACTGCGGCTGAGGGCCGAGATGGCCCAGGGCCTGGACATCAACCGGTCGGTCTACGAACGCTCTCTGCGGGCCTTCGGCGAGGACGACCCGGCCACCCTCCGCGCGGCGCACAGCCTGGGCATCGGCCTGCGGCTGATGGGCCTGTACGAGGAGGCCCGCGAACGCGACGCGGAGACGGCCCGGCTGCGCGGCCTCACCCTCGGCGAGAACCACCTCGACACCCTGAACACCCTCAGCGGCCTGTCCCTCGACATGCGCGAGGTCGGCGACTACCTGGGAGCGCTGGCCCACCAGGAGGACATCTACGCCCGGTACATCGCCAACTACGGCGAGGACAACCCGGCCAGCATCACCTGCGCCCGGGTGCTCGCGGTGTGCCGTCGGCGCGCCGGCGACCACGAAGGGGCGCTGCAGCTCGCCGAACTGGGGCTGTCGAGGGTCCAGAGCCGGTACGGGGCCAACCACCCGGACGCCATCGCCTTCGCGGCCAACCTGGTCGTCGACCTCAGGCAGGACGGTCAGCTGGCACGGTCCCGGGAGGTGGGCGAGGCGACCGTCGAGCGCTACGCCGCCCAACTGGGCCCCGCTCACCCCTACACCCTGTCGGCCCGTACGAACGTGGCCATCACGCTGCGCCATCTGGGCGAGCTCGATGCCGCCGGGGAACACCTCGACATGGCGCTTCGGGGCATGCGCGAGTCACTGGGTGACGAGAACATCCTCACCGTGACCACGGCTCTCGGCATGGCCAACCACCACAGCGCACTGGGGCGCCACACGGAGGCCCTGGAACTGGACCGGCAGAGCCTGGAGATCCTCACGCGCGACCTCGGCCCGGACCACCCGACCACCCTGGCCTGCGCCAACAACGTGGCTCTGGACCTGCGCGCGCTGGACCGCGTGGACGAGGCCACGGTGCTGCACACCGACACCCTGACCCGGTTCCGCCGGACGCTGGGCGAGAGCCACCCGGCGACCACCGCCGCCGCCAGCAGCCAGCGGGCCGAGGCGGACATCGCCCCGGTGCCGTTCTAGCCAGGGGCCGCCGGCCGGGCTCCTGTGCCCGGCCGGCTCGACCCGCCACGACGCCACGACCGGAGGCGCCGCGGCCGGAGGCGCTACGGCTGTGGCGTCGGCTCGGCGTCCACGGCGGGGGCCTGGCCGGAGCCCGGGGGCCGCCCGTCACCGGGGTCGGCGTCGGCACGTCCGGGCGGCGCTGCGCCGGCCGGACGGTACAGCGGGCCGATCAGCGGCCCGGTGGCCGCCGTCGTGAAGAGCGCCATCACGACCAGCAGCGCATACAGCCGGGGGCCGATCACTCCGGCCTGCAACCCCACGTTGAGCACGATGAGTTCGGTGAGCCCCCGGGTGTTGAGCAGCACACCGATCAGCAGCGAGTCACGCCAGGGCAGCCGGGCACCGCCCCGGGCCGACAGGGCGCCGGCGGCCACCTTGCCCACCACCGCGGCGGCGCATATCACCAGCAGGAGCACCAGGTCGGAGGCGTGCAGTCCGTTGAGCTGGACCGACATACCGGAGATCGTGAAGAACACCGGCAGCAGCAGGCCGCCGGTCTCCTGGAGCGGGCGCAGCACCTGGCTGTCCGGGGCGCCGTCGGGCTGGCGGGGCATGATGATCCCGGCCAGCAGCGCACCGAAGATCACATGCAGTCCGAGCGCGCTGGTGGCCCAGGCCGAGGCCAGCGCCAGCGCGGCGGCGACGGGGACATGATTGGTCATCAGGGCGCCGGGCCGGTGCATCCACCACTTCAGCGCCGGCCGCACCACGACGAACATCACCAGCACGTACCCCGCCAGCAGCGCCACCTTGAGGGTCCAGGCCCGCAGCGAGCCGTCCGCGCCGCCGAGCAGGGCGACGGCCAGCACCGGCCAGCTCAGCGCGTCGATGACACCGGCGGCGGCCATCGCGATCGTGGCGGGGCGGGTGCCGGCCAGTCCCTGGTCCCGGATGATGCTCGCCAGCACGGGAACCGCCGTGATGGACAGGGCGACCGCCATATAGAGGGTGAATGTCGCGTCGATCGGATGCCCGCCGTTCGCGGAGCGGAAACCTCCGGAATACAGCAGAACGATGCCGGCTCCGATAAGCATGGGAATCGCGAACCCGCTCAGCGAGACGGCGGTGACCGCGCCGCGATTACGCAGCTGACCGAGGTCGAGTTCATAACCGACCGCGAACAGGAAGAGCACCAGCGCGACTTGCGCCAGGGAAGTGAGGATTGGCTTGATCTGGTCCGGGAAGAAGGTTTCGTACACCCCTCCGGGAGCCAGGCCCAGCAGGCTGGGACCGAGGGCGATACCGGCGAATAACTGTCCGATGACGGAAGGCTGGCGTAGCCTGCGGGCGGCCGCTCCCAGGGCCGTGGAGGCTGTGATCACCAGCGCGAGAGCTGCGACGACATGAGTGACAGTGGAGTCGATGCTCACCGGCATCCCCCTTCGGCAAGTGCCGCACCCTGTGGCGTTGTTCTCACACAGTGTAGCCGGTGACGGGGCAACTGACCTATTGTTGCGTGCGCTTGGAATATGCCGTTCTGGGGCGGGGGGTCGACGGTGACGACGGTCTTATTCGTACACGGTACCGGCGTGCGCGAGCCGGGATTCAGCGGAACTGTGGAAGTCGTACGGGAAGGATTGCGGCCGTTACGGCCCGAAGTCCGCATGTCTTCCTGCTATTGGGGAGGAACTGCCGGATCGGTACTGCATTCGAACGGTATTTCCGTGCCGGGGTACGGGACCGGGCGTGAAGTACCGCATGCGGGCGCCCCCGGTGCGCCGGGGGAGGCACTCGACGAGGACGTCGAATTCTGGGGACTTCTTTATCTGGACCCGCTGCTCGAACTGCGCCTGCTCACCGCGGAGACCACCGGGAGAACCGAGTCGGCACCCGGCGCCCGGCCGCCGGGCGAGGCCCTCTCCGCGGCGGCCCCGGCGCTCACCGCGGACGACCGGCTGCGCGGGCTGCTGGACGCGGCGGGCATCGCCGAGGACTTCGCCGCCGCCGTGGCCGCCGTACTGACCACCGACGACTGCCGCCGCTTCCTCCGCGCCCCCGTCGAGGGCGCCGGAACGGCCGAACTGGCCCGGGCCTTCGTGGCCGAGGCGGTCCGCCGCCGGACCGGGCGGCAGGGACCGGCGGCGGCCTTCGACGGCACCGCCCGCGACGAGGCGGTCGCCCGGATCGCCACCTTGCTCCCCGGCCCCTCCGGCACCGGGGACGAGCCCGGCACCCACCGCGGCCCGGTGACCCGGCGGATCAAGCGGCTGACCGGGCGGCTGGCCCTCGGCCTGGCCTCCGCGCAGGCGGTCAGACGGCGGTCGGCGCTCACCGACGCGGCCCATCCGGCCGCCGGGGACGTGCTGCTCTACCTGGCCCGCGGCGGCCCGATCCGCGAGGCCGTCGCGGCGGCCGTACAGAAGGCGGAGCCACCGGTCGTGCTGCTCGCCCACAGCCTCGGCGGCATAGCCGCGCTGGACCTGCTGGTGCTGCGGCCGCTGCCGCAGGTCGCGCTGCTGGTGACCGTCGGCTCGCAGGCCCCGTTCCTGTACGAACTGGGGGCCCTGCCCAGCCTGGAGCCCGGCAGCCCGCTGCCCGCCCACGTACCGCGCTGGCTGAACGTCTACGACCGGCGCGACCTGCTCAGCTACCTCGGCGCCGGCGTCTTCCCCGGCCGGGTCGAGGACATCGCCCTCGACAGCCGCCAGCCCTTCCCGCTCTCCCACAGCGCCTACTGGAGCAACCCGGAGCTGTACCGCGTGCTGGCCGAGGAACTGCCGTGACCGCCGCCCGTCCGGACCGGACCCACGCCGTCGTCGTCGGCGTGGAACGCTATGCCGTCGGCCCGTCCTGGGACCTGCCGGGCCCGGCCGCCGACGCCCGCCGCTTCACCGCCTGGCTGCGCGGCCGTGGCGTGCCCGCGGCCCACATCTCCCTGCTGCTGGACGCCCTGCCCGGGACGGGCGGACCCGAGACGGACGTGACCGCCGGTCCCGCCGGGCGGGAGGCCGTGCAGGAGGTGCTGACGCGTCGGCTGCCCGCGCTGGAGGGCGATCTGCTGTTCGTCGTCTGGGGCGGCCACGGGGTCACCGACCCGCAGGGACACCGCAGGCTCTTCTACGCCGACGCCACGGCCGACGACAAACGCAACCTCGACCTGGACGCCTGGCTGACCACCCTCACCACCGACGCGCTGCCCGGCTTCCGGCGCCAGATCTGGCTGGTGGACTCCTGCCAGACCTTCGTCGAGGACCTGGGCTTCGTCCGCTCACTGCCGGGCGAACTCCCGTCCCGCGGCGACCGGTTGCCGGGCCGGGAGCAGTTCGTGCTGCTGGCCTCGGGGCCGGGGCAGCGAGCGGCCAACGACCCCGTGCTGCGGACCGGGGCGTTCTCCCGTGCCGTGCTGGCCACACTGGAGGCCGCGGGCGACGAGAACTGGCCACCGGACATGGGTGCGGTGGCGAGCACCGTGATCGGACGGTTCACCGAGGGGGGACAGCGGCCCACCTCGCTCTGGTACCGGTCCGGGGCCGGCGACGTACGGCACTACGACTTCCCCGCCACGCGGCGCCGGGCGGAACCGGTGCCGGACGCGGCACTGTCCGAACTGATCGCACTGCTGGCCGGATGGCCCGCCCTGGCCGACCGCGACCTGCGCCAGCTTGTCATCGGCATGCTGCCCGTCGACCTGGCCGGCGCCATTCCCCGGCTGGGAGCGGCCCGGGCCGACATCATCAGCATCGTGCGTACCTGCCGCCTGCACCCGGGAGGCCTGGCCGCTCTTGTCGAGGCGCTCGGATGGCTCGAACCGGGTTCGCTGGCACAGCGCGAGCTGACGGACTGGGCGGCCCGCCGGCTGCCGCCCGGGTCGGAGGGCTGTCCGGCCTGATCACGGCCTTCCCGGCGCCTGGTCCGTGCGTCATCATGAAATCAACGGGAGACATGGCGTTCTCAGGGGGATGGCGCATGAACACGTCGACGGAATTCATGAGATCCGAACTGCCCGACCTGAGCGACACCGCCCTCTCCGACCTCCGGTCGCGGAGCCCTGACGTCTACGCGCGTGCACTGGAGCGGTTGCTGCGGCAGGTCGAACGGCCCCGGGTCAACTTCGCCGGCGAGGGCGGACCAGGACCCGGACGAGCTGACTGACGGACCCCGCGGAAGGAGACATGTGCAGCCGGACGCACGCTCCGCACCCGCCCGGGCGGACCACCATCTCGTACCCGCGGCCTGCTTCAGCGACCTGGCCGCGGGCCGGGGCGGTCCCGAGACGGTGCGTTTCCTGCGCGTCACCGAGTACAGCAGGCGGCTTCTGCTGCTGCGGACCCTGCTCGACGCCATTGCCGCGACCCCCGGCGCGCTGGGCCCGCTGCCGCCCGTGGACACCGCGTGGGACACCCTGACGGCGGCTCAGCAGCGGGCTCCGGAGGACTTCGCGGAGCTGCTGATGCACCCCCAGATCGGCATCTGGCTGGGGCACGGCCTGCGGCGACTGAGCCGCACGGCCTGGGGCGACGGGCCGCTCTGGACCGACCTCGGTCATCTGTACGCGGTGTGCGCGGTCGCCGCGGTGCGCGCCGGGCTGCCGCTGCGCACCACCGTGCCGTTGCGGGACGGCACCGCGATGTTCCCCGCCCTCGGGCTGGCCCGCCTGCCGGACCGTCCGCGGTGGGGGACGGCGGAGGTGGTGGTCGAGGGAGGCCGGCTGCGGGTCGATCCGCAGGGCGTGTGCGTGGGCCCGTCCGGTGACCACGACGGTGACGCCCCCGGGTGGCAGGGGCTGCGCACCCTGCGGGCCGACGTGCCGGGACGGCCGATGACCCTCTGGATGGACGACATCGACCCCTACCGGGACCTGAGCGAACCGCTGCCCCCGCAGCGCCTCGGCAAGGACGAACTCGCCCGCTGGCGGGAACGGTTCGGCCGCGCGCTGGACCTGCTCGCGGTCAGTGACCCGAGCACGGCCGCCGCCATGGCCGTGGGGCTTCGCACCATCGCGGAGGTGCGCCAGGCGCCGGCCTGGACAGTCCTCAGCGCCTCCTCCGGTGACGCCTTCGGCGGCCTGCTCTCCTCGCTGCCCCCGGACCCGGTCAGTTTCGCGGTCACCCTGGTCCACGAGTTCCAGCACACCAAACTGGGCGCGCTGCTCCATCTGCTGACACTGGAGCGGGACAGCGGAACCGAACGGCACTACGCCCCCTGGCGCAACGACCCGCGCCCGCTGAGCGGCCTGCTCCAGGGCGCCTACGCCTTCCTCGGCATCACCGACTTCTGGTGGAGGTACCTGGACCACGCGCCGCCGGCCGAGCGGCCGCTGGCGGAGTTCGAGTTCGCCCTGCGCCGACGGCAGACCCAGGAGGCGATCCACACCCTGCGCGCCGACCCGGGCCTGACCGCGCACGGCCGCCGCTTCCTGCGTGGCATGGCCGCGCGGCTGCCGGCCTGGTGGTCGGACCGCCGGATCCGTCCGGACATCACCGCACTGGCCGAACTGGCGGCCACCGACCACCGCACCGGCTGGCGGGTCCGGCATCTGGCCCCCGCCCCGGACGACGTCCGCGCCCTGGCCCGGGCCTTCGCCGCCGGTGCCGCGGTGGACGCGCACGTCGCCGCGTCCACCGTCGTCCCCGATCTCGCCGCGCCCTGGTCGCAGGCCCGCAACGGACTGATCCGGCAGCGCCTCGCCGTGCCGGGCGCCGGCGACCGGTCCGCGCTGTCCGCCGGCGGCCGGCCCGTGCCGGACGCCGGCGGCTGGCCCGTGCCGTCCGCAGGCGACCGCGCCCTGGTCGCAGGGGACCCCGACGCCTCCGACGGCTACGCCCGCCTGCTGGCGGGCGACCCCGAGGACGCCGAGGCATGGACCGGCCTCGTCCTCGCGCTCGCCGCCCGCCCGCTGCTGCACCGCCCCGAACTGCCCCGCGCGGTGCACCGCGAGCTCCGCATGACCGGCACGGCCGCCGACCCGCGCGACGTCGCGCTCTGGCTGGCCGCCGGCCTGGCCGTCTGAGGACACCGCAGCCGGCTCGGCAACTGCGCTCACCGAACCATGAGTGTCGACACTGGGCCCATTTTTGGCGGCACTTCCTGAGAATATTGCTCAACTGTCGACAGTTAAACAGTGGTTGGGGCAGACTGCACCGCGATCCGGAACCGTCCACCGGCACATCCGTGACCGCGGAGGAGTCGTTCATGACAGCAGGCAGCAGTGCGTACGAGCCGTCGATGAGGGACCGGGTGCGGGCCCTGGTGGCGCTGGCGACCGCGGGGGCCGGGCAGGTGGCGCTCGCCGGTACCGCCCGGGCGGCGGACGCGGCGGACGCGGCGGACGCGGGGGACGCGGGGGACGCTGGGGACACGGGGGGCACGCTCAGCGTGGGAGCCGGGGAGACGTACGTGGTCGGGACGACGACCGCCCTCGGCGCCCTGATCCTCGCCGAGGGGGGCACCCTCGCCGCGCCCGACGGCTACAGCCTCACCCTGACCGTGGACGGTGTGGAGACCGGCTCCTTACTGACCGCCACGCTCGCCACGGACACGACGATCGCACCGGGGTCGTACACCGGCGACCTCGTGCTCACGGTCGCCGAGCAGAACCCGGCCGCCTTCGCCGGCGTCACCTTTCCCTTGCGGCAGGCCCTGTACGTGGGTGCGGACGGGGTCGTCGCCGCGAAGTCCGCCACCTCGGCCCTGGTGGGCGGGACGGTCGGCGACTCGGCGGCGCAGGGCGTGAGCATCACCTCCACCGGAGAGGCTTTCGACGGCTGCTACGTCGCGGAGGGCGCGTCGTACGCGATCTCGGACACCACGATCGGCTTCACCGGCAACGGGCGCTGCGACTTCGTCGGGGACGGATCCGCCATCGTCGGGACCGGATCGGGCACCCGGCTGGTCGTCGACGGGGTCACCGTCTCCAGCAAGGGCGTGGAGCGCAGCGGTCTCGTCGCGGCGGACGGGGCCGACGTCGTCGTCAAGAACTCGGCCATCCAGTGCCTGAACGGGGTCCTGCCCTCCGACTACGTCTTCGGCGGCGGTGCCGACATGCTGGTCGTGCCCTGGCGGCTCGGGATCTCCGGCAACGTCCGGGCCACCACCGTCATCGGCACCGGTACCAGGGCCACGTACATCAACTCGAGCATCGCGTCGGAGACCTGGGGTGCCCTCTCCACCGACTCCGTCAGCAACGCCCAGGCCACCGCGATCAACTGCGCCATCAGCAACCTCGGCGACGAGGGCTACGGCTCCTTCGCCGACGGCAACGTGACGGAACGGATCCTCGGCTGCACCATCGACGTCGGCACGTACGCCACCATCATCGGTGCCTCCGACAGCATCCTGTACTACGGCGACAGCACCCGCGAGGACGTGGCCCAGCTCAACACCGACCTCGAACTCGGGCTGAGTGACGCCGAGTTGGCCGCACTTCCGGTGCAGAGCACGGTCATCGACTCCCGGCAGTTCGGGGTGATGTGGCACGGGGCGGGCACCCTGCACATCACCGGCGGCACGGTCGTCACCACCGCTGCGACCACCTTCCTGGACAAGGCGGTACGGGCCACCATCACCGTGGACGGCTCGGCGGGCGCGGCCCTCGACCCGGGCAACGGTGTCATCCTCCAGGTGATGGAGACCGACAACCCCGGGTCGAACGACGGCGTCTACACCGAGCCCACCGAGGACCCGGTGAAGGACGACACCTGGGACGTCTCCTCGGCGCACGACACCGACACCACGGCCGCCTTCACCGACATCGCCCTCACCGGCGACTTCTACAACGCCATGCGCACCGGCCGGAACATGGTGCTGACCTTCGACGCGTCGAGCGTCGCGGGCGTCCTGTCGGCCTCCGCGTCCCGGCACGCCCTCGCCACCATCACCTCCGCCGAGTACGCGCAGCTCGGCCATGTCACCAACACCGCACAACCGGTCGTCAACAACGGGGTGGTCGTCACGCTCGCCGGCGGCTCGCGGTGGACGGCCACCGGAACGTCGTACCTCAGCCGCCTGACCCTCTCGGCGGACTCCTCCGTGACCGCGTCCGGCGGGGGTGCGGTCACGATGACGGTCGACGGGGAGCCGACCGCCATCGAGCCGGGCGGGGACTACAGCGGTGCGATCGCCGTCGGCGTGGGCTGACGGGTCACTCGCACGAGCCGGTGAAGACGTCCACCGCGTCGTCGCTGCTGCTCGCCACCACCAGGTCCGTCGTGCCGTCGGACGTCACGTCGGCGGCGGCCGCCTCGTAGGCGCCGTCCGCCGACAGCTCGGTCAGCTCGCTCAACGAGCCTCCGGCGCTGCCCGTGAAGACCTCGACCGAGTTGCCGTTGAGGGACGAGACCAGGACGTCGGGGACGTCGTCGCCGTTGACGTCGGCCGCGTTGACGGCGACCGGCAGGGCGGAGGTCGTGTGGTCGACGGGGTCCTGGAAGGTGCCGTCACCGTTCCCGGCGTAGATCTCCAGGGTGTCGGAGCCGTTGCTGACGGCGGCCAGGTCGGTGGTGCCGTCCCCGTCGAAGTCGCCCTCGGTGAGCGAGTAGAGCCGCTGCACGCTGCTGTACGCGGTGACGTCGCCGAAGGTCCCGTCGCCGTTGCCGAGGGCCACGCTCACGCCCCCGGCGGTGGCGACACTGGCGGTGGCGACGTCCAGGTTGCCGTCGCCGTCGAAGTCGGAGAGGACCAGCCCGTGCGGCCGGGTCACGGTCACCGTCTGCGAGGAGACGGTGAACGCACCTTCACCGTCGCCCAGCAGCAGGTTGACGCGCCCGGCGGACTCCTCGGCCACCGCGACGTCCAGGTCGCCGTCCCCGTCGACGTCACCGGCGACCAGCGCGCGGGCGCCCGAGCCGACCGTGTACTGCGTGGCCGTCCCGAAGGTGCCGTCGCCGTTGCCGGGCAGCACGCTCACCGTGCCGCCGTCGAAGTCGGCGGTGGCGAGGTCCGGGTTGCCGTCGGCGTCGAAGTCGGCGATGACGGTCTGGTACGGCGCGTCGCCCACGGAGTAGTCCGTGGCCGCGCCGAAGGTGCCGTCGCCGTTGCCGAGCAGCACGGAGACCGAGTCGGCGGAGTTGTCCGCGGCGACCACGTCGGCGTTCCCGTCGCCGTCGAGGTCACCGGTCACCACGTGCCGGGGGTTGTCCCCGGTGCTCGCCGAGGTGTCGGACCGGGTGAAGGAGCAGGTGGTCGCGGTCGCCGTGGCCGGCTGGCTCGCCGACGCCACCGCGGTGACGCCCGCGGCGACCGTCAGGGCACCGGCGGCTCCGAAGGCCACGATGCGCGCGGCCCGGCGGTTCCTGTGTTTGCTCATGACCGGAGGGATGTCCTTCCGTGAGACGTGGAGAAGGTGTCTGTCATGGGCACCGGAACCTACGGGTACCTCCTGTGATTCACGTGTTACGGGACCGTGGTTTCGCCGGGTCGGCCACCGGCGCGGTGACGCTGCCCAGCAGCCGCAGCGCCGCGTCGGAGGGGGAGCCGGGCTGCTGGGCGGCCTGGCGGGGAACCCGGAGGTGCTGATCGCGGCCCGCGTCCTGCAGGGCCTGGCCACCGCCGCGGTGACCCCGGCCGGGCTGTCGCTGCTGACCACCTCGTTCCCGGAGGGCCCGCTGCGCGAGAAGGCGCTCGGCCTCAACGGGGCGCTGATGCCGGCCGGTTTCACCACCGGCGCGATCCTCGGTGGCCTCCTGACCGACCTGCTCTCCTGGCGCTGGGCGTTCTTCGTCAACGTGCCCGTCGCCCTCGCCGTACTGCTCGTCGCCCCGGCGGTGGTCGCGGAGTCCCGGCCCGACGGGCGCCCGAGGCTCGACGTGCCCGGCGCCCTCAGCGTCACGCTCGGTCTGCTGGCCGTCGTCCTCGGCCTCACCCAGGCGGGCGAGCACGGCTGGGGTGCGCCGTCCGCGCTGCTGCCGACGGCGGCGGGGGTGCTGCTGCTGATCGTGTTCCGGGCGGTGGAGCGCCGGGTGGCCGAGCCGCTGGTGCCGCTCGGTGTGCTCGGCCGCCCCTCGGTGGCCTGGGGCAACGCCGCCGGTCTGATCGCGTTCCTCACCGAGACGTCCCTGGTCTTCCTGCTGACCCTCTACCTCCAGGAGGTGCTCGGTTTCTCCCCGCTGGCCGCGGGACTGTCCTTCGGCGTGCTGGGCGCCGGAACCGTCGTCGGCGGTTCGGCCGCCCCGAGGGTCATCGGCCGTCTCGGCAGCGGGCGGACGCTGATCGGCGGGGGCATCCTGCAGGCCGGGTGCACGGCAGCCCTGCTCGGCCTCGGCGACACCCGCTCCTCGCTGGGGCTGCTGCTCGTCGCCACGTTCGCCGGCGGGGGCGGCAACATGCTGGTGATCGTCGGTTTCATGGTCACCGCCACCTCGGGGCTGGCCGACCGCGAACAGGGCCTGGCCACCGGGCTCGCGACCATGACCCAGCAGATCGGCATCGCCATGGGCACCCCGGTCATGAGCGCGATCGCCACCGCGGCGACGACCGGCACCGGTGCCGCGGCCGTCCTCGGCGGCCTCAGGGCGGCGATCGCGGTGAACGCCGCCCTCGTCCTCCTCTCCACCCTCACCGGCGCCCTGTTCCTGCGCGGGCCACGGCCGGACGCCCGCTGAGCAGGCCGCCCGCCAACTTTGCTGCCCCGCACCAGGCTTGGACCAGCCATGTGCGGGGCAGAGCCCTCCTACCGGACAGCAGGCACCGGTCAGGGCTCGGCAAGAGGAGGGCGTCATGGACGGTCGGATCCGCGTACGCGTTGTTCGTCGGCCCGCTCCCCGCGGGCAGGAGATCGACCGCAGGACGCCTTCCGGGCGCATCCTGCCGTACTAGGCAACCCGGATCGCCGCACGGAGCACGGGCACGCGGACGGCCCGCACCGGCCGCGGCCTGCTCCTGGTCAACCCCGTCGCCGACCCGGTCACACGGCCAGCGGCTCCAGGTCCCGGTACACCCGGCGTTCCGCCAGCGCGAAGCGGGTGATGCCGTTGTTCTCGCCGAGTTGCCGGCGCAGCCCCATCAGTCTCCGGACCGTCTCCTCGCGCAGCGTCCGGGCCTCGTCCAGGCGGCCGAGGGCGGTCAGGGTGAGGGCGCCGTTGCTGACGACGGCCAGAGCCTCGGGATGCTGGGCGCCGAGGTCGGCGCGCAACGCGTCGATGCTGAGTCGCTCCCGCTCCCAGGCCTCCTCCAGCCGGCCGCTCTCGGCAAGCACGATGGCGTAGTTGGCGGAGCAGAACCGGGTGTGCGGGTGGTGGGCGCCGAGCACCTCGGTCATACGCTCCAGCACCTTCAGGAACACCTCCTCGGCCTGCTCCTGGTCACCGCAGCCCCAGTGGAAGACACCGAGGTTGTTCATCGCGGCCTGGGTGTAGGGGTGTGCCTCGCCCGGCTTCTTCACGTACTCGGTGAGCACCTTCTGGGCGACGTCGCGCGCGGCTTCCCGGTCCTCGGCCGCGAACAGGTCGGCGGCGAGGTTCAGTTCGCAGGCGAGCGAGTCCGGGGTGGACGCGGTGTACTGCAACCGGTACTGCTCCAGGGTCGCGGACGTCAGCCGCCGCGCGTCCTCCAGCTCGCCCGCCCGGCGCAGCGACACCGCGAGCGACTTCGCGCACCGCAGCGTGCCCGGGAACTCCTTGCCGAGCACGCGCTTGTGCTGGTCGTACGCCCGGGACAGCACGGTCACCGACGCGCTGTACTCGCCGACCTCGCGGAGGTCGCGGCCGAGGTTCTCCGCGGACGAGAGCGTGTAGATGTGATCCGCGCCGTGCACCTGGGTACGGCGGGTGAGGGTGACGTCGTCGATCTGCCGGGCGTCCCGGTACCTGCCGACCATGCGCAGGGCCAGTGCGAGGTTGTTGGCCGCGTTCAGGGTGCGCGGGTGGGCCTCGTAGAAGAGGTCGCTGAAGCCGTCGTGCGCTTCCTTCGCCAGCTCCACCGCCTTGGTGTACTCGCCCAGCGCCGCGAGGTCGCTGGAGAGGCCGGAGGTGGTGATGAACGTGTGCGGGTGCCGGTTGCCGAGCAGCCGGCGCTGCCGCCCGAGCACGTCGGCGTCCAGCTCCCGCGCCTCGACGTACAGCCCCTGGGAGCGCAGCACGTTGGCGAGCTGGCAGCGCAGGTACAGGTACTGCTCGTCGTCCTCGCCGAGGGGTTCCTTCCAGTGGTCGAGGAGTTGCTCGGCGAGTCGCTGCGCCCGCGGGAACTCGCCGCGCTTCCACAGGTAGCGGACGCGGTCGATGAGCAGCCGGCGCGGCTCCGTCTCGGTGCAGTTGCGGATGCCGGAGGCGGTCAGATGCGGCCAGACGATGTCGAACTGCGGCCAGTTCTCCCGGTTGTCCGTGGGTTCGTCCCCTTTGGGGCGGGCGCCTCTGAGGATCTCGTGCACTGTGTGCCGGGCCTCGCGCCGGTCCTCCTCCGACATCTGGGAGCGGATCACCGCCTGCACGAGCCGGTGCACCTGGATCGAGCGGGAGATCTGGTCGACCTTGGCCAGCGCGAGCCGGCCGATCTCCCGTACCAGCTGGCCGATCAGCAGGCTCTCCGTCAGGCCGAGGGCGGTGAGCATCTCGTCGCTGTCGTAGAGCAGTTCGGCGGAGATCGGCTCGGCGGCGAGGAACGCGCACAGCTGCAGCAGCCGTACCGATGCGGGCGAACGCTCCTTCAGCCGCTCGATGGAGATGTTCCAGGTGGCGGCCACCGTCTCGGGGTAGTCGGCCGGCTGGTTGAGCCCCAGCACCGCGGCGGTCTCCTCGGTGAGGCGGCGCAGGTACTCGGCCGTCGGCATGGCGGTCTCGGCCAGCCAGGCCCCGGCCTGCTCCACCGCGAGCGGCAGATCGCCCACGGCCTCCGCGACCTGGTCGGCCTCCGCCGGGCTGAGCCCGGGGGCGCGCCGGGACAGGTGCTCGACGCTCTCCTGCCGCTGGAAGACGTCGACGGGCAGCGTCTCCCCCCTGTCCGACCACGCCTGGTTCCGTGAGGTGACGAGGATGTGCCCGCCGCCGGTGGCGGGCATGTAGCCGGCGAGGTCCTCCGGATCGTCGGCGTTGTCGAAGACCAGGATCCACCGCTTGGTGGGGTTGCCCCGGGAGAGCATGCGCACGGTTTCCTTGCTGGCCAGTGCCATGTCCTCGCCGCCGGGCGCGCCGATGCGGGAACCGAGTTCGGCGAGCGAGGCCACCACGTTGTCGATGTTCCCGGCCGACACCCACCACACCAGGTCGTAGTCGGCGCTGAAACGGTGCACGTACTCCAGGGCGATCTGCGTCTTGCCGACCCCGCCCATCCCGAACAGCGCCTGGTGCTGGGGCAGCACGGCGGTCATGCCGCTGCGCAGCTGCTCCCGTACCTTTGCGAGGATGTAACCCCGCCCGGCGAAGGTGCTGTTGCGCTGCGGCACGTTCCAGTGGGCCGGGACATGGCCGGGGAACCGGGGCGCCGCCGGTCCGCTCTTCGGTACCTGCCCGGGCAGTTCGAGCGCGCCGAGCAGCGCGCCCTCGCAGCCGGCCTCGTCGAGTCCGTGCAGGTCGACGACAGGATCGGTCTGGTCCGGGTACGACGCCGGTAGCCGGACCTCGTCGACCTGCACCGGCACCAGTGATCCCGGTGCCCCGTCGCCGGCCGCCGGGCCCAGCAGGCTCTCGGTGTGCCGGGAGTCGTGCAGCGCCTTGGACCACACCACCAGGGTGCGGGTGCCGGGGGAGGGACCGCCGAGCGGTCCGGCGGCCAGGTCGTGCAGCGTGACGGCGCAGCCCGCCCGCTTCAGCAGCGACTCGATCCAGTCGGCCCACATCCGGTTCTCCGCCGCGTACACGATCGCCACCCGCGCCCCGGTGGCCTGCGGCCGGCGCCGGATGAACGCGTCCCGGCTGCGCAGCCGCACCGCTTCCGGGATCTGCGGCAGCGCGGTGACCTGGTTGTCGGACACGGCCGCGGTGAGCCGTTCGAAGGCGGACAGCAGCGACTTGGGGTCGCCCCTCTTGTCCCCGACGACGGCAAGGGTCTCCTCGTACGCGTAGTACGGCTTGTACGGAATTTCGACGCTGCCCCAGTAGGCGGTGACCTCGTCGGCGCTGAGCGATTCCCCGCCCGGCCCCTTCGGCAGTCCGGCGAACTTCAGCCGGGCCACCGCTCGGCCCGCCTCGACCTTGTCCTTCTCGCCGTCGTCGACGCGCATCGGCACGGGCAGCACCCGGATCCGCCGCTTGCGGTGCTCGTCGGCGACGCTGTGCGCGACCTCGGCGGCGCCTTCGATGGACTGGTCGCTGAGGGTGAAGCAGTCCACGAGGAGGTCGGGCATCTGGAGGGTGCAGATGTCCGCGGTGTCCGACCGCCCGGTGCGGGAGTCGATCAGGACGTAGTCGTACGACCGTTTCATGCTGTCGCGCAGCGCCTCCAGGAACATGCCGCCGCCGAGGCGGTCGTAGAAGTTGTCCCACTCCAGGGACGACGCCGTGCCCGCGTAGGCGCGGAACTGGCGGCCCGCGGAGAGGAAGTCGAGCGAGCCGTCCCTCTCGAAGGCGAGTCCCTGCCGTTCGGGGGAGAGCGAGACGGCGTGGTGTTCCACGTCCGCGAACTCCAGGTGCCAGGCGCCCGTGCGGCTGGTGCCGTCCGTCGCCGCCCAGGCGTAGTCCTGGAGGATGTTGAGGACGCCCCCGGTGGCGGCGAGCACGTTGGGGTCCAGGAACGGGTGGAAGAAGCGATCCAGCCCCGGGGCTTCCAGGTCCCAGTCCACGGCGAGGACCCGTTTGCCGTTGGCGGCGAGGATCCACGCCGTGTTGGCCAGCGCCATCGTCCGTCCGGTGCCGCCTTTGTACGAGTAGAAGGTGATGATGCGTCCGTCCCTTGCGGCCGTCATGCCTCTCCTCCGGGGTCGTCTCCCGCGTCCGGGTCGGACGGCGGACACGGGTCCGCCAGACGGGGTCTGGGGATGTGCGGGCCCGGCGGCAGTCGGACCTCCGCGTTCTTCAGGAACTGCCGGGTCGTGTACGCCACCACCTCGGGCAGCACCCTGGTGAAGGACTTGAGCGTGGGTACGCCGTCGACGGCGCTCCGGGTGTCGCCGCGCCGGGCCCGCTCCAGGATGGTCGGCATCACCCGCTCCAGCTCCTCGGCGAGCCGCCGCCCCTCCTGTCCGTGGTTCTGCAGGTCCGTCCGGCAGCGCGGCACGATCGCGCTCACCCATGGGCGGGCGTGCGCGTCGAACGTCTTCAGTCTGCTCCGCCGTTCCTCGTCGCTCAGCGCCCACTGGTCCACGAGCAGGATGCCGGGCCGCCGCTCCCCGGACCCGTGCGGCTCCTCGGTGGGGTTCTCGTCGTCGAAGGCGGCGACGGTCACCCGGTAGTCCAGCGAGCGGATCAGTTCCTCGGCGTGCGTGGACAGCGCGCGCGTCGACTCGGTGCGGTACGGGTTCCAGTCCACTGCGTCGTCACCGTACGGCTGGGCGTCGCGGTGGCCCGGGACGGAGTCCCGGGTCGGCGCGAGAACGGTCAGCCGGATGTGCCGGGGGCCGGTGCCGCGCGGATTGAAGGCGCTCGGCGTGCTCTCGTAGTCCCGGGGGCGGCCGGGCGGCAGCCGGGACTCGCCGGCCGCCTGCACGATGCGCTCGGCGAGGCCGAACACGGTCTCGTCGTACTCGTCGCGCAGCCGGCTGAGCTTGATCAGCCCGTAGATACCGGTGCTGAGGTACCGGCCGCCCGACGGCGCGTCCTCGACGCGGATGTGCCGTACGGAGTCCGGGAGTTCGCGCATGTCGACGGGGGTCCACAGGGCGGGCACGATGGCCGGGGCGGTGGCCGTCCCGGTGGTCCTCGCGTTCAGCATCCGTTCGTGGAAGGCGTACCACTCGCGGCCGCACGTCTCGCTGGAGAAGTAGCGCGGCGAGAACAGCGGCACGAACACCCGGCAGGCGGCGAGGTTCTCGCTCAGCTTCTCGGGCCGGCCCTCCCCGGAACGCATCTCCCGGTCCATGAAACCGGCCGGGGAACCGGCGGGCAGGTCGGTGAGCGCCATGATGTGGCCGCACAGGTCGTTGAACAGGACCCGCACCCAGTGGTCCGGGTCGCCGCTGTCCGGGCTCCACCGCGGGGTGCGGGCGTACGACAGGAAGAAACAGGGCCGGTTGTCCGGAACCCGGTCCTGCACCCGTTCACCCCTCGCCACGCGTCCCCCTGTCCGCTGACAGGCCGTCGGCCCGCTCCGCCGACGCTGCAGGACGGTCCGCCCACTGCGACCACATGCGGGCCACCAGCACGGCACCGGTCTGGGTCAGCTCGTTCTCGGGCAGCAGGGTGAGCGCGGTGAGGGCGCCTGCCGCCTCCTCGCCTGCATCCCGGCCGAGCTCCTCGTCCGCCAGGTCCAGCAGGGGGCCCGCGGGGCTGCCCGGCGGGTGCAGGTCGGCCGTCTCGCGCAGGGCGGTGAGGCGGGCCCGGCGGCCGATGCGCGGGAGTTCGCGGGCGAACTCCTCCGGTGTCACGTCCACCGCCACGCCCAGCGCCCCCAGCCCGTGGGCACCCAGCACCAGACCGCTGCCCGCCGCCAGCGGGGTGAGGACGCCGGGACGGAACGTGTCCGGGTCGGTGTGCCTGGCCGGTGCGTCCTTCGCCAGCAGCTCGTAGGCCCGGGCCATCCGTTCGGCGAACTCGCCGCACTCCAGCGGCGGGGCGACCGGGAAGGCGTAGCAGTCGCGGTAGGGGTCGGCGTCGTCGACCAGCGGGCCGTCCTGGACCGGCAGCCGGTCGACGGGACGCCAGCGCGCGGAGACGGGGACCTCGTCGAGGCGTACCCAGTTCCCGTCGGCCTCGCGGTCCTCGCGCACCCGGAGGGCGTCCGGTGCCACGGTGACCTCGATGCGGCCGGGGGTGTCCAGGCGGTAGGTGCCCCAGGTGGGCAGGTACAGGCGGGTGCCGGGCTGGTCCCAGGACAGCGTGGCCGGTACCCCTGCCCGCAGGGCCGCCGCGGCGGCCAGTGCCATGAACCGGGCCGTGTCGACGGGGCCGTTGAGGGAGCGCTGGAGGCTGGTGCGCACATAGGGGTGCGTCAGCACCTCGTCCAGGTGCGGGGCGGTGCCGGGGTCGGCGTCCAGGGCCAGCAGCAGCCGCCAGGCGTCCGCCCAGTCCGGCTCGGACGCCAGGTGCTCCTGTACGCGGCGTAACAGCAGCCGGTCCAAATCCAGCTGAGCCCAGGAGAGTTGATCCGAGCCCAGCACCGCGGGCGAGAAGGAGCGGTCGGTCACCCGGTCGGCGATGCCCTCGACCAGGGAGCGCAGATCGGCGCAGAAGACGCTGGGGTTGTCGAAGCCGTCTCCCGAGCGGTACCGGTGTCCGTACAGGCCGCCGCCGCAGGACCGCACCACCGGGCACCGGCGGCAGGTGTCGCTGAGCCCGTCGACGCCCGCCTGTCGGGCCTGGACACCGGGGTGCGCGGCGAACTCCGCGAAACCGTGCCGGAAGACGTCGTACCCCGTCTCGGGTGCGCCCGCGTAGGCGGTCTTGAGCCAGTCGGCCTGCTCGAAGGCGCCGTCCGTCTCGATCACGGCCAGGTCGCTCGGCGCCAGCCCGAGCGCCTCGGTCAGGGGCGGCCCGCCGCGGAGCGTGCTGAGCACCGACTCGAAGGTCCGCACCGGCATCGGGCGGCCCTGCTCCTCCCACCGGTCGAAGACCGCGAGCAGCCAGTCGGCGTACGGCGCGGTGGCCTGGGCCGGGTTGGGCGGCGGGGAGTCCCAGGTGGAGTGCGGAAGCAGGTAGTCGATCCGCGGCGGGGCCAGTGCGGTGAGGGCGTCGTGCACGGCGACCGGGTCGTTCGCCACGTCCACCGTGCACAGCACCCCGCTGAACAGGTGGCGGTACTCGGGCTCCTGGAGCAGCCGGATGCCGCGGACGACGCGGTCGTGGCTGCTGCGTCCCCTTCGGTCGAGCCGGTGCCGGTCGTTGGCCGCGCGGTCGCCGTCGAGCGACACGCTGACCCGGACCCCGAACTCCCGGCAGACGTCCAGGTGTCGTCGGTTCAGGGTGACCGCGTTGGTGTGCATGCGCAGGTCGAGCGCGGTCAGCGGGGAGAGGGCGCTGGTCAGCTCCGCGCAGATGGCCCGCAACCGGGCCGGGCCGACCAGCAGCGGTTCGCCGCCGTGCAGGATCACCGAGACGGACTCGAGGGTCCGCGAGCGGGCGTACTCGGCCAGCCGGCCGGCGACGGCGCGCACGGTCTCCGGGCGGATGAAGGTCGGGCGGTTCCGCCAGCTCTGGTCGGCGTGCTGGTACACGTAGCAGTGGTCACAGAGCAGGTCACACCTGCTGTGGATCTTGAGGACCAGCTGTCTCAGAGGTGGGCTGCCGGGAAGCCTCGGGCGTCCTGCGGCTGTTGATGCCTCGTCGGCGCGCTGCCCCACGTCAGCCCTCCTCGCTCAGCAGGCCGAGTTGAACGTGACGGGACGGTCGGGACGGTTGTCGGGGCAGGTCACGCGCCCCGCGGTGCGCGCGGCGGCGGCCGTGCGCGGTCCGATGTCCCTCAGGCGCGTGCGTCCTGAAGTGATCGTGGTGGTGAGGGAAGGGCGCCTCGCCGGCGTCACCGAAAGGATCATGGTGTCTCTCAGCTCCGGTTCGGATTGGTGAAGCTGCTGTCGGCTGTGACTGTCGCACACGCAACTCCTCGGCGGCTCAAAGGATTTGCGGACTTCCGCGCAGTCCGGTCGTGCTGACGCGGAACCATATATCAGAAATGCCTCACTTGCGCGTGGGACTGGTTTCCGCACCCAGGGAGTTCTTACGCTGGTCTTCGGAGGCGCGCGTAAGGCTGTCGGGGGCGCGCAGCGAATCCAGGGGGCGTCATGGGAGCGGCTGTCACTCCTGTACCGCGAACCACGCTGAGCGACGGGGACCTGCCGCCGCTGTTCCAGGTCAGCGACCAGTGGGCGTTGCGCCATCAGAGTGACTCGTTCCGGGCGGTGCGTACGCATCTGCTGCTGCTTCTGCTGGCCACCACGGCCGCCGTCCTGACCGAGCAGGCGTCAGGGCACGTCATGACGCTGCTCGCCGCCGTGCTGTACGGGCTGACGATAGCCCTCGGCCTGAGCACCTCGCGGCGTCGCTCCCGCGCCCACTGGCAGGCGCACCGGGCGGCCGCCGAACTGCTGAAGTCGCTGGCCTGGCAGTACATGGTGCACGGCGGGCCCTTCCACTCCCATGTCGCCGACCCGGACGCGGTCTTCGCGGAGCGCGTCGAGGAACGCCTGCGCGAGCTGCGCAAATGCGGCTGGGAGGACTCCCGCAGCGACCCCGGGGAACGGGGCGGGGGGCAGATCACACCGCGGATGCGCGCCGAGCGGGCCAAGTCCTACGCGGCCCGCCGGGACCTCTACCTGCGCGACCGGCTCCTGGAACAGGCCGTCTGGTACAAGAACCGGTCCGTCCGCGCGCATCGCGCCGCCGCCCGCTGGTCCTCCGTCACCGCGGCACTGACCCTGTTCGCCCTCGCGGCCGCCCTGCTGCGGACCGTCGGCCTGCTCGGCGGCGCCGACCTCGCGGGGCTCCTCAGCGCGGCCGCCGCGGCGGGTGTCGCCTGGCAGGAGGTGCGACGCCACGGCCCGCTGACGCACGCCCACTCCCTCATCGAACAGGACCTGGAGACCGCCCGGATCGCCATGGCCACGACGGTGACGGAGGCGGGCTGGGCCGAGGCGGTGGGGGAGACGGAGCGTCTGATGTCCCCGGCGCACACGGAGTGGCTGGTGCGCTTCGGCACCTGACACCCCCTCACGGCCGCCCCGTGACCGGCGGGCGGGCCCGGTGTCAGTCCCGCCGCACCCCCGTCTGCCACAGCACCGTCACCGGCACCCCCCTGCGCCGCGCGTAGGCCACCACGTCGCCGGTGCCGCCCGGGCCGCGCGCCGGGCGGCCGTCCCATACGGCGATCAGGTGGTCGGAGTGGTCCACGATCCAGCAGCCCGCCGCGAAGTAGGCCTGCTCGTGCGTCGGCTGGCGGGGCAGGTCGACGCGGTTCGCACAGGACCGCAGGATCCTGCGGTACGTGGCCCGGGCCTGCTCGTCGCCCAGGTGGGCCTCGTAGTCCATGCCGGGGATCACGGCCGTCACCGGGACGCCATGGGCCAGGGCGATGTCCGCGAACAGCTGGTCGGCGCCGGCCGCGAGGCAGCTGAGGGCCTCCCAGGCCACGTCGCTGCGGCTGAACTGACGCCGCAGGGCCGAACGGACGAGCGGCAGGACGGACGGCGGGAGCGCACGGTGTCCGGTCACTCCGACACGGGTCACGGTGAGGCGGGGGACCGCTGCCGCCTCGGCGAGATACTCGGTGATATCGGCTGTCACGGAACGTCCCCTCCCGTCACCATCGGTGAGTCCACCCTAATCCAGGGGCGACAAGATGCGCAGGGGGCGCATCGACTCACACCGGTGCCCGGCCGCGGAAGGTGGCTGTTCAGGCGGCCAGCGGGTCCAGCACCAGCGGCTCGATCCGGCCCTCCAGCATCGCCCCGATGCCCTGGACGGCGCACACGTCCGGCCGCTCCGCGATGTGCACCGGCATACCGGTGGCCTCCCGCAGCAGCTGGTCGAAGCCGGGGAGCAGCGCCGAACCGCCGACCATCATGATCCCGCGGTCGACGAGATCGGCGACCAGGTCCGGCGGGCAGTCCCGCAGCACCTTGCCGATGCCGTCCAGGACGGACATGAGAGGCGTCTGGATGGCATCGCGTACGGCGGCGGTGTCGACCCGCACGCTGCGGGCCAGCCCGGTGGCCACGTCCCGCCCGTGGATCTCGGTGGAGGCCGGGCCGTGCGGGGTGAGGCCGTTGCCGTCCAGGGCCAGCTCCAGGGGCCGGACCGACTGGTTCGGCAGCATCAGCTCGTGCTCGTGCCGCAGGTGCTGCACGATCGCGCGGTCCACGGCCTCACCGCCGACGGGCAGCCGCTCGGCGCACACGATCGACCCCAGCGACAACACGGCGACCTGGGTGGCGGCGGCCCCGCAGACCAGGATCATGCTGGCCTCGGGCCGCTCCACCGGAAGCCCGCACCCCACCGCCGCGGCGATCAGCGTGTCGACCAGCTCCACCCGTCTGGCCCCCAGCCCCACCAGCGTCTCGATGGTCGCCCGCTGGGCCAGCGGGTCGGCGTCGTGCGTCGTGCAGGCCGCCGCCCGCAGCCGGGGCTTGCGGCGCAGGGAGCGGCGGATCTTGTCGCCGAGCAGATGGCGCAGCATGCGCTGGGCCATCTCGATGTCGACGATGGTCCCGCCGGAGATGGGCCGCACCACGCGGATGTAGTCCGGGGTACGGCCCGTCATCTTCTCCGCGAACTCGCCGACGGCGATCAGGGCGCCGGAACGGGTGTTCACGGCGGCGACGGAGGGCTGGTCGACGACCAGACCCATGCCCTTCACGTACACGCGGGTGCGGGCGGCCCCCAGATCGACGGCGAAATGGCAGCGGCGCAACTGCTCCAGACTGACGGTCACGGCAGATCCTCCCGAGCGCGGGCCGTGTGGGGTGGCACCGCCGGTCGGCGGCCTGCTTCGCATCCTCCGGGGGATCAGAGCGGCGCGCCTGCGGGGAGGGGCCGGGCGGGGCGCGGCTGAATGGGGGGTTTCCCGGCTACAGGGTGCGGGCGGCTTCGAGGAGCGGGCGCAGGCCGGGTTCGCCGCTGACGTGGAAGAAGGGGATGTCGGCCTGCCGGGCGGCCGCCCGCTCGGCCTCGGTGGCGCCGACCATCAGGCACTTCGAGGGACGGACACCGAGGTACCGCAGGGCCTGCGTCACGACGTGCGGGTCGGGCATCAGCGGTGAGTGCAGCCCGTCGCGCCCGTGGACACCTCCGTGCAGGCAGTCCAGCAGCCCGCGCCGGCGCAGATACGCGGTCGCCGTGTACGCATCGCAGTCGGTGACGACCGCCAGCTCCAGGCCCATGTCGGCGAGGGTACGGATCACGAGGTCGGCGTCGGCGACCGGCACGGACCGCTCGGCCGCCTGCGACTCCAGGGCCGTCAGGCGTGCGCGCAACTCCGGGGAGACGTTCTGCAGGTCCAGCATGGGGGGACGGCCGAGCGGATCCGGACCGAGCAGCCGGGCCAGGAGCGGGATGTCCGGGGTCACGTCGTCGGGGTGGAGCCGGGCCAGCGTGCCGTCGAAACCGAACATGACCGCGTCCGCCCGGCGCAGACGGGCATTGAGGTCGACCCGCTCCGGACGGGCCGGCGGTACGGGGTAGGCGTCGTGGGTCGGCGTGAGGGTGAGGTCCCAGCGGACGTCGATGCCCGGCGGGGTCCGCCGTTCGCCCGGTCCGTCGGCGAGTTCGGCGCTCGCCTGGCGGAGGTAGGTGCGCGGGTAGTGGTCCGACAGATAGCGCAGCCGCGCTCGCAGGAGGTCCGTGATGACCCTGCGTGCGGATGCGGCGGTGCCGTGGGCCACCGCCCGGAGGGGATCGACGACGCGCCAGCGGGCTTCGCCGACGGCGCGGAAGGTCGCGTCGGTCTCGTCCAGCGCCAGCCGTCGTTCGGTGAGGTCGACCTCGCGGTAGTGCGTGGCCGCGGGGAACATGACGAGGCTGAGTTCGTCGCCTGAGCGGGTCTGGTACACGACGGTCCTGGTCTCCCGGACCGGCTCGGGAAACGGGCTGTGTCCGGGCACCGGGTAGGGCCCGTGCACGGGTGTCGGCTTGCGCGTGCCGTCGTACAGCGGGCGCGTCAGCACGCACAGCTGGTACCAGCCCTCCCCGGTCCCGCGGCGCAGCGGCAGCAGCAACGGGGCGGGGTCGGTGTCGTCCTCCAGCTCGTCCCGGAGCAGCTGCGGTACGGCGATGATGCCCCGCCGGTCGTCGACCGCGTCCAGGGTGCGGCGGACCCTCGACAGGGCCGGGCCCACGGTACGGCCGTCGTCCAGGACACAGGAGAAGATCGCCAGGCATCTGGGACCGCCCAGCCTCAGCACCTCGTCCTCGAACCGCGCGACGGTGACGAGGAACAGCGGCAGCCCGCTGACGTCCGGCTCCGTCAGCACCGAGTAGCCGTTGCCGTGGGCGGTCAGCACGTACTCGCCGGCGCGCAGTGCGGCGTCCCCTGCCAGCCGGGTGACCACCCGGCCGAGCGCCGCCACGTCGTCCGGGTGCCGGGGGGTGTCGGCGAACTCGACGGAGAGCAGGGTGCGGTAGGTGGGCGGGGGCGGACCGGCGCCGGGGGCGGCCTCGAGGAGATCGTCGGGATCGCGCCCGCCCCCGTCCCCGCCCTCGTCCCCCGCCTCCCACGGCGGCTCCTCCTCGCCCAGCGGATCCTCCACCGCGAACAGGCTCTCGGGTACGACGTTCTGCGGCAGCGGCGCCTCCTGGCGGGCGGTCGCCTCCTCCTCGATCGCGAAGATCGACGGCAGTGACTCCTCGGTCGGGAAGGAACCCTCCTCCGGTTCGTCGGGAGACCAGGCTTCCGGGGCCGGGGGCTCGTACTCGCCCCCGTCGCCCGGCTCGTCGAACTCGGCGCGCAACTCGTGCCCTATCGCCCGGAGTTCGGGGTCGGTGCCGCCGGCGAGCTCGTACTCCTCGTAGACGTCCAGTGCTTCGTGGACACGGTCCTGCCGCTGGAGCGCGATGAGCAGGAGGCGGCGGAAGTCCTCGTGGGAGGGGTACGCCCGGACGAGTTCGGTGAGTTCGGCGCCGGCGCGCTCGTACTCGCCCAGGTCCAGGTCGAGTTCGGCGCGCTTGCGGTGCAGGGCGAGGCGGAGCCGGAGGAGGCGGGTGCGGGCGGTGCGGGCCGCGGGCCCGGGGATGCCGGGGAGGGCCTCCGGGCCCTGCCACAGCCGCAGCGCCTGGTCGATCATGCCCCGGGCGTCCGTGAGCCGGCCCTCGGCCGCCAGCTGCGTGGCCCGGTGTTCCAGTCCCTCGCACTCGAGCAGGTCGACGTAGTCGTCACCGGCGTGCAGGGCGTAGCCGTCGGGATGCCTCGCCAGAACCCCCGGGCCGAGGACCAGCCGCAGCCGGGAGACGATCAGGGCAAGCTCGGCCGTCGCGTCCCGTGGCTCCTCGCCCGCGTTCCAGAGACCTCTCGCGAGTTCGTCCCGGGTCACCACGCGACCGTGCTTGAGCAGCAGCATGGCGAGCACCGCGCCCGCGACGGACCCGACGTCCCGGCGGTCGTGGGGAAGTCCCAGGAGCGGATGTGAAAGAAGGTGGTAGAAGCGTGTCCGGTACGACTCGCTCGCCGCATGCCGCAGGCGCGGGTCCGTGAGCAGTTCCAGCCCTTGCCGCTGGACGCGCAGCGACTTCGACGCCAGCATGCCCAGGGCATCCGCGTACACCCCCTGCACGGGGCGCGGCAGGTGTTCGAGCTCCGTCGGCGCCACGGACGGCGTCGGCTGCCGGCCCGGTGCGGTCAGCCGCAGCAGCAGGGTCCGCAGCGCCCGCAGGTCCTGCCCCTGCCCGACCGACCCCGACGACCTGCCCGGTTCGAACCGGGTGAGCTTGGCGGTTCCGTCGGGCAGCAGAATCACGCCCGACAGGCCGATCGAGCCATGGGAGAGCCCGGCCGCGTGCAGTGCCCCGACGGCGTGGGCCAGTTGAGCGCCGATCGACGTGAGAAGCGGCGCGGACAGACTCTCACCGTCGGTCGGCGCGAGTTTGCTCAGGGCGATTCCGTCCAGCCATTCCGTGACGACATAGGGTGCCCCGTCGTCGAGCCCGAAGCCGAGGACGGCCGCCACGTTCGGGTGCGTGAGCGACCGCAGGCGTCCGGCGTCACCGAGAAACCTCTCGCTCCGCCCCCGCTCCCGGAACGGCTCGTGCAGCCTGACCGTCACCGTCCGGTCCGTCTCGACGTCCTCGGCCAGCCACGTCGAGCCGCCCGGCGCGAGCTGTCGCACCAGCCGGTACCGCCCACCGACCTCCCGCGGCACCGGGACCGCCCCGGCCCCGCCCCCCGCCAGCTGCCGCACGCTCTCCGCGCGTACCGTCGCGAACGCCTCGCCCTCGCCCGCCGCGGAAGTCCCCCCCGCCATCGGGGCCACCGCCCGGAACTCCCCGGCCGCCGCGCCCGCCCGCTCCTCGATCAGTCCGCCGACCCGGGCCAGCAGTTCGCTCGTACCGCTGCGCGCCGCCCGTGGCAGGCTGCGCAGCAGCAGTTCCCGCGCTCCCGGCCGGAACGCGTACGCCCCCGGCGGCCCCGGTACCGCCGTCAGCACCCCGCTCAGAATCACCTCCGCCAGGTGCTGCGGCCGCGGATCCGGCTCCACCGCCCGCTGCACCAGCCGCATGACCGGCAGATCGGGCCGGCCGACCGCGAGATGCCCCGCCAGCCGGAACGCCTCGGGGGACGCGGTCGCCCGGAACCGCAGGACCAGTTCCTCGGCGGACAGCCGGGACACGTCGGTACGGGCGTCGCCCCGGACGCCGGCGTCCAACGGCGCGGCCGCCCCCGGGAACCGGGCCCCGCCCGCCGACGCCACCAGCCCCGCCCAGTTCGCCAGCCACCGCGGCCCGGCCTCCAGGACCGGCAGCACCGGCGAACCCTCCGGGACCTCCCCCTCGTACGGCGTGAAGGTGAGCGCGGCCGTCGGTGCCGCCGGGAACGGCGCCGACAGCAGTCCGGGCGTGGCCGGCAACGCCGTGTCGCGCCACAGGTGTTCGGGGAGCGGCTGGACCACCGCCAGCGGCATCTGCCGCGCCCACCGCCGCAGGGTGCCGTACCATCGTGCCCCCGCCTCGCCCGGCCGCCACTGCGGGCCCATGCAGTCGCTGATCAGAAGCGTGACCGTGCGCCCCTCGCCGGGCAGCCCCTCGCCGCTCACCGCACCGTCCGCGCCCGCCCGGTGGACGGCCACCGTCCGGAACACCCCCGACTGGGCCAGTGCCGTGTGCAGTTCGCGGAGCAGCGGGTGCCAGACCGGCATCGTCGGACCGTCGTCGTACACCAGGTTCAGCCGCAGCCAGCGTTCCCGCGCGGGGCGCAGGACCGGGAGCCACCACTCGGGGGCCGCGCCGAGGCGGGCGATGCGGTCGGCGGTGGCGGGTTCGTCGAGCCGGTGGCCGGACGGGGCGTCCGTACGGCGTTTGAGGGGGCGCAGGGAGCGTTGCAGGGCCAGCGGGTGGCGCAGCATGGGCGGCGCGGGCGCCAGGAGGGAGGCGTACGGGCCGGGGGACAGGGACGGGGAGGGCAGGTGGAGCGGGGTGCGGGCGGGGTCCTCCGCGCTCCCCGCGGCCGGGGGCCCCGCCGGGTCGGGGCGCGGCGCGGGCGGTGGGCCGGCGGCCGGATCCGGGGACGGTGGGTCCGCCGCTACGAGGGCCTCGTCCGGCGGAGGTGCCGACTCTCCCTCCTCCCGGTCCATCCGCCCCGCCAGCCACAGCAGTTCGGCCAGCTCCCGGGACGTCGGACGCACGCCGTCCCCCGCCTGCGCCAGCAGGTCGGCGAGGCGGGCGAGCGGAGCCGGGTGGTCAGAAGGCATCGGTCCGGGTGGCCTCGCCGAGATACGGCATCAGCTGTTCCGCCAGTTCGTCCAGCGACTCGGCGCTCAGGTCGGAGGAACGGGCCAGGTAGATCGCGTTGAGGAGCTGGTCGGTGGCGAGGTCGCCGCCGCCGACCCGGGACAGGAACCGGGTGATCAGCGACTCGGCGTAGGCGTCCGGTTCGCCGAGGTGGGCGCGGACGATGTCGGCGAGCTGCCGGTCGTCGGGCTGGCGCAGCCTCAGCGTGACACAGCGGCGCAGGAAGGCCGGCGGGAACTCGCGTTCGCCGTTGCTGGTGAGGACGACGAACGGGAAGGCCCGGCAGCGCACCCGGCCGCGCTCCACCCGCACCCGTTCGTCGGTGCCGTCGACCATCACCTCGGCGGTGGGGGAGTGCCGGGCGGCGCGGACCAGTTCCGGGATCTCGTACTGGCCCTCCTCCAGGACGTTGAGGAGGTCGTTGGGCAGGTCGAGGTCGCTCTTGTCGATCTCGTCGATGAGCAGGGCGCGGGGGCGGCCGTAGGGGAGCAGCGCGGTACCGAGCGGGCCGAGACGCAGATGGTCCTCGATACCGGACTCGGGGACGGGGGCGCCCGGGCCGAGGGCCGTGGCCGACTGGCGGGCCGCGTAGAGGCGGGAGAGCGGGTCGTACTGGTAGAGGCCGTCGTGCAGGGTGCTGCGGCTGGTGATGTTCCAGCGCAGCACCGGGCCCAGCCGCAGCTCGCGGGCGACCGCGTAGGCGAGGGAGGACTTGCCGGTGCCGGGCGGGCCGGTGACCAGTAGCGGGCGGCGCAGATAGAGGGCCGCGTTGACGAGCTGGACCGTGCGCGGTGTCGCCTGGTAGGTCGCGGCGCGGTGGGTGCGGTCCGGGGAGGTGGCCGAGGTGTCGTCGGCGTCGGCGGGGGTCGCCAGTTCCGGGCCGCCGTCGAAGGCCCGCCAGGGCGGCGGCGCGGGCAGCCCCGTGACGCCGTCGTGCGGCTCCTTCGTACCGGTGTAGACGGGCCACAGGGGCATGGGTTCCTTCTCCGTTGACGGCGGCGCGGTCAGGCGACGGGGGTGTGCAGGCTGGCGGGCGGTTCGGGGTAGCAGCGGGGGTCGTCCCAGAGAAGCTGTACGTCCCTCGCCCAGTGCCCGTCGGGGTCGGTGGCCGCCGCCTCCTCCCGCAGGTGCCAGATCCGGCGCGGGAGTTCGGCCGGGGGGACGCCGGCGACCTGCGGGCCGAGGGCGTCGAGGAAGTCGCTGCCCGGGCACGGGCCCGCGTGGTCGGTGCTCGCGCAGCCGGTGCGCGGCCACAGGAGCACCGGGACCGGGAAGTTCACGCCGGTCTCGAAGTGCTCCGGGGCCGCGGCGGGCGGGGCGCCGAAACCCGCCAGGCCGGCGTCCGCGTCCCGCAGGCGTTTGCGCAGGCTGAGCGGGCGCTCGGCACTGCCGCAGTCGACCCGGTGCAGTACCGCCTTCCCCGGACTCCGCTCCAGGGCCCGCCACCGGCCGGCCAGCTGGTGGCGCAGCCGCGCGCTGCGGTGCCGGGAGCGGTCGGTCACCACCAGCGGGTGCGCGCAGCCGAGCGGGGTGGAGTCCTCGGGGCCGCACTCCCAGTGCGCGACCGGCTCGTTCAGCCACTCGCGGGGCAGTACGAAGGTGAGCAACGCCTCGGCGTCCTGGGCGAGATGGCCGAAGGCGTCGTCGACGTGCTGCTGGACGTACGTCCGCACGTCACCGCGCGGCAGCCGCGCCACGCCCACCGGCCGGCGCTGCCCCTCCCGGTACGCCGACACCCGCACCGTGACCTGGTCCTGGCCCTCGCCGCTGCGCTCCAGCTCGACGACGATGGGTGCCCAGGCGGCCGCCCGCGCGGGTGCCGGAGGCCGCGGCTCAAGCAGCGCCCGCAGCCGGTCGGCGAACCTCGGCACCGCCTCCGGGTCGTCCACCTGCCACTGCACGTACGCGGCCGCGTCCCGCAGCGAGGCGAACCCGTCCGGGGGCGGATCCGGGGCGAAGGGGCCCGTCGCGTCCCGGTAGAGCTGGTCGGGACGGCAGTCCAGGCCGGCCTCCTCGGCCCGCCGCACCAGCGCGTGCAGCAGCCCTGTCGCGGCCGGGGTGTCGGTCTCGGCCGCCGGGACCAGCGCGCCCAGGTCGTACCAGTAGCGGGCCATGACCTCCGTCGGCAGCATCCGCCCGATCCGGACGTCCGCCTCCTCGGAGGCCTGCACGACCATCCCGACCACCCGGTCGTCCGGCAGCGCCAGGGCCGCCCCGCTGAACCCGCCCGCCAGCGGCTGCCCGTGCGCCGAGGCGGCCTCCAGCTGGAGCCACTCGTCGGCGATCAGCGTCCGGGACACGGCACGGTAGCGGGCCTGCACCCCTTCGCCGTAGCCCTCCGGGAAGCCGTACGCGACCAGGTGCGCCCCGCCCTGCTCCGCTCCCGGCGGCGCGAACCGGGCCGGCGGTAACGGCACTTCGCGGTCCAGTTCGAGTACGGCGAGATCGCCCGGGTCGGTCCAGCCGCCCGCCCAGCCGCCGTGCACGGCCACGGTCGCGGTCAGCCCGCCCAGGTCCCGGCGGTTCGGGAAGCTCACGGTCAGCGGCGCCGACTCCCGGTCCTGGACGACATGCGCACAGGTCAGCACCGTGCGCGGGGCGACGAGGAAGCCCGCCCCCGAGATCGCGCCCCCGCACTCGATCCGGGCGTGCCAGGCAGCGCGGCTCATGTCGCGTCGGCAGCCCCGGAGGCCCAGCTCAGCCGTACCACCAGCTGCCCCTCGGCCGCGCCCTTGGCGATCACGGCGCCCGCCTCCGCCGTCAGCTTCACGCCGAACTCCAGCTCCACGGAGTCGGGTTGCAGGGCGCCGTCCCGGAAGACCCGCAGCGCGGACTGGGCCGCCGCCCGCACCCCGTCCAGGGCGCCCTCGAAGGAGCGGGTGGCCTGGGTGACCGGTCCCGCACCGCCGTCGCGGGACACCGGACGGCTGCCGGGCACGCTGTCGGCCGACTCCACGACGACGACGGCGCCGTCCTCGGTCTTGAACTCCATCATCCTCGCCATGACGCCCCCGGCTCCCCCGTGTACTCCGACCCCGTAACCGGCCCATTGTCACCGAAGGCGGCGGCCCGTGTCTGCCCGCCGCGACGGAAACCGCCCGGACGTGCCGTTTCCGCACCATCGCCCAACGCCTGTGCGGTACAGGCCCCGTGACACTTTTTCGGAACGACCGACGATGGTCGGACGGGTGAGCGGGTGGGGCAGCGCCCCGCAGGGGCGCGGGGAACTGCGCGACCAGCCCCCACGGACCCGCAGACGACCACGATGGGCGGGCGGATGGGCGGACGGGTCGGGGCGGGGCAGCCGGACGCGCGGTCGAGCAGAGCGGCGGGCGGGAGGTCAGCCCGGTGGCAGGGGTGCGGCGGAGCCGGTCGTGGCGTGGTCCACGATGCCCCGGACCACCCCCAGTTCCACCAGGTCCTGGGGCCGGATGCGCAGTTGGCCGGCGGTGGTCTCGGTCTGCTCCGGGGGCCGCTTCAGGATCGCCGCCGCCAACTCGGGTGCGATGACGGAGAAGTAGCTGTCCGGCGTGGCCCAGGTGCTGTCCGGTGCGGCCAGCGCCAGCGCCCCGCCCGAGCCGCCCTCGCCGATGACGAGGGTGGTGATCGGCGTCCGGGCCGCCGCGACCTCGCCGAACAGCTCCGCGATCGCGGCGCCGGCGCCCTGCCGTTCCGCCTCGGCGTCGTTCGCGGCGCCCGGGGTGTCGACGAGGGTCAGCACGGGGATCCCCAGCCGGTCCGCGAGCCGTATCAGGCGGGATGCTGTGCGGTATCCGGCGGGCCTGGTCGCCGTCCCGGTCTGCGCGGCGAAGGCGACCGTACGGCCGTCCTCCCGCTCGCCGAAGCCGCACAGCATCCCGCCGGGGTCCGCCCCGCCGCACCGGTCGCCGACCAGGGCGACCCGGCGGGTGAAGTAGGCGTCCAGGTAGGCGTCGGCGCGCGGGCGGTGCGGGGCGCGGGCGCGCCGGACGGCCTCCCAGCCGGTGGCGGGCAGCGCGGTGCCGCCGAGGGCGGCCGGCGGGTCGGCGGGTATCGGGGCGGGGGCGGTCAGCAGCCGCAGCCACAGCCCGAGCGATGCCCTCAGATCCTCCAGGGGCACCACGGCGTCGGCCGCCCCGGCCGCGAACTGCGCCTCGGCCGTGTACGCGGCCGGATCGGCGTCCGGCGGGCGGACCCGGGAGCCGGCGAAGCCCACCTGGGCGCCGGGCAGGGCCAGGACGACATCGGCGCCGGCGCCCAGGGTCGCCCAGCCGCCGCCGGTCGTCGGGTCGCGCAGGACCGCGATCTGCGGCAGCCCCGCCTCCCGGGTGAGCGCCGACTGGCGTGCCACCCGCTGGAGTTGGGAGAGGGCGAGCATGCCCTCCTGCATCCGGCTGCCGCCGGTGGCGACCAGCGGCACGACCGGGAGCCGGTGGGCGCGGGCATGGACGTACGCCGCCTCCAGCCGGTCCCCGGTGCGCTCGCCGAGCGAGCCGCCGAGGAAGCCGAACTCGAAGGCGATCAGCACGGCCGCCGTGCCCTCGACCTGCGCGGTGCCGACGACGACGGACTCCTCCTCGCCGGTGCGCTCGGCGGCGCGGGCGCGCGAGGCGTCGTACCCCTGCCAGCCGAGCGGGCCGTCGGGCGGCGACTGCCGTGCCGGGTGCGGGAGTTCGGCGAAGGTGCCGGGGTCGGTGACGAGGCCGAGGACCTGCCGGGCGGAGAGCCGCTCGGGTGCCGGCCCGGATGCCGGCTCAGGCACCGAGGGCCCGCTTCATGATCTTCCCCATGTCGTTGCGGGGGAGGGCGTCCAGGTAGTGGACGACCCGGGGCCGCTTGTGCGGGGCGAGCCGCGCGGCGACATGGTTCGCCAACTCCTCGGCGGACGGCGGTGCCTGCGGGTCGGCCGGGACGATCCAGGCGACGATCCGCTCGCCCAGGTCCGCGTCCGGCTCCCCGGTGACGGCGGCCTCCCGCACCCCCGGGTGCTCCAGGAGCGCGTTCTCGATCTCACCGGCCCCGATCTTGTAACCCCCGCTCTTGATCAGGTCGGTGGCCTTGCGCCCGACGATCCGCACATAGCCGTCCGGCTCCCGCACGGCCATGTCACCGGTGCGGAACCAGCCGTCGGCGGTGAAGGCGGCGGCGGTGGCGTCGGGCCGGTTGAGGTACTCGGTGAACAGGTTCGGGCCACGCACCTGGATCTCCCCGACGGTCTCCCCGTCGAACGTAGTGATCGCCGTCCCGTCCTCCTCCACCAGCCGCAGCTCCACCCCCGGCAGCGGCACCCCCACGGTCCCCGCCCGCGCCTCCCCGTCGGCCCTGACGCTGGTGTTCATCAGGGTCTCCGTCATGCCGTACCGCTCGACGACCCGCCGTCCGGTCGCGGCCGCGATCCGCTCGTGGTCGTGGACGGGCAGCGCGGCCGAGCCGGAGACCAGCAGCCGGGCCCGGCCGAGCGCCTTCGCAAGCCCGGGGTCGGCGGGCAGCGCCTCGGCGATCCGGTGGTACATGGTGGGGACGCCGAAGAGCATGGTCGCGCCGTCGTTCAGTTCGCGGGTGACCCCGTCGGTGTCGAACCGCCCGAGGTGCCGGACGGAGCCGCCGCGGCGCAGCGGCCCGAGGATCCCCAGCACGAGCCCGTGCACATGGAAGAGCGGGAGGCCGTGCACGAGGACGTCCTCGCCGGTCCACTGCCAGGCGTCGGCGAGCGCGTCCAGGGTGGCGGCGAGCGCCCGGCGCGGGATGACGGCGCCCTTGGGCGGGCCGGTGGTGCCGGAGGTGTAGACGACGAGGGCGGGGTCGGCCTCGGCGGTGCGGTCCTCGGGCACCGGGCCGACGGCCTGCGCGTCGACGTCGATCCGCGCCAAGTCCGCCAGCGCGGCAGGGAGTCGGACACCCGGGGCGGCCAGAACGACGGCCGGCGCACTGTCGGAGAGGATGTGTGCGAGTTCCTTCTCGCCCGACTTGGGGTTGAGCGGTACGGCCGCCCGGCCGGCGAGCAGGGTGCCGACGACGGCGACGGCCGTCTCCAGTTCCGGCGTCGCCCACACCGCGACCCGGTCGGCGTCCTGGACCCGGCCCGCGACGGCGCCGGCCGCGGCGGCGAGCTGCCCGTACGTCAACGACCGTGCGCCGAACCGCAGGGCCACCTGCTCGCCCGGACCGTCCACCAGGGCCGGAAACAGAAGGGACACGCGACGACTCCTCACCGATCGGAACCTCGACAACCTCTTCCTACACCAGGTACCGCCCTCCGAGGGCACCCACTCGCACTCCACCCCACGACCTTGATCACACCGCCGGGGCGAGGCCGGGGAGACCGGTGCGGGCATCGGCCGGTGCCGTGGACGTCATGGCGGACCTTCTGCCGGGCGGAGCGAGGGCCGTGGGCAGGGCCGAAGCGAGCCCGGGGGACGGCGTTCTCGGTAGGGGTTGTGGGCCGGGGTGGGGTGAGTTCGGGGGTGGCGTTCTTGGTGGGGGTTGTGGGCCGGGGTGGGGTGAGCCGGGAGGCGGCGTTCTCGGTGGCGGCCGTGGGCCGTGGCGGGGCGAGCCCGGAGGCGGCGTTCTCCCTTCGTGGCCCGCCCCCTCCGGCCTTGCCGTCGGCCGAGGCGGGGGCGGGTCCCGGACGGCTTTCCGTCCGGTCGGATCTCGTCCTTCCTCGGCCTCTTATCGGGCCGAGACGGGTGGGTGGGCGGGCAACACGACGTCGGCCACCACCGCGCTCACGTTGTCGTCCCCGCCCGCCGCGTTGGCGGCCTCGACCAGTACCCGCACCGCGTCCCCAGGCTCGCCCCCGCTCAGCAACTCCCGGATCCGCTCGTCGGACACCGCCCTGGTCAGGCCGTCCGAGCACAGCAGGTACCGGTCGCCGGCCCGGGCCTCGTGCAGTTTCAGGTCCGGGGCGTCGGCGGTGCCACCCGGCAGGGCCTTCGCCAGCAGCATCCGCTGCGGATGGCTCTCGGCCTCTTCCGGCGTCAGCCGGCCCTCGTCGATCAGCGACTGCACCACGCTGTGGTCGTGCGTGATCCGGAACAGCTCCCCGTCCCGCAGCAGATACCCCCGCGAGTCCCCGATGTGCACGAGGGCCAGCCGGGACCCGGTCCACAGCAGCGCGGTGAGCGTCGTACCGACCTCCGTGCCCCCTTCCGTACTGCCCTCTGCCACCTGCCGCACGGCCTCGTCGGCCGACCGCACCGCGTCCTCCAGGAGATTCAGCACGTTCCCCGCCGAAAGCTCCGCGTCCTCCAGGGACTTCAGCGCCGCCACGGCGGCGGCACTGGCCGACTCCCCGGCCGGCCCGCACCCGTCGGCGACGGCCAGCAGCCGGCGCCCCGCGTACGCGGTGTCCTGGTTGGACGGCCGGACATGCCCCCGGTCCGAATGGGCGGCGTAACGCAACTCCAGCATCTTCGTCGTGTCCCTTCTCGATTCACCGGACAGGTGGTCGACGAGGAACGCGGCCAGGTCCCGCCGTACGGCGGTCTCCGTCTCGACCCGGGCCCAGTACGCGCGCACCTCCCGGGCGGCCGGGCCGGCGGGCAGCGCGCACACCTCGCGGATCCGCGTCAGCGGCATGCCCAGCCGCCGCAGCCAGGCCACCAGCCGGGCGCGTTCCAGCTGCGCGTCGGCGTAGTACCGGTAGCCGGTCTCCGGGTCGACCCGGGCGGGTTTCAGCAGGTCCAGCTCGTCGTACAGCCGCAACGCCTTCGGCGACAGCCGGCAGGCCCTCGCGAAGGCCCCGATGGTCAGCCACTCCATGCCGTCTCCATGCCGTCTCCATGCCCGTGCCTCGTGTTCCTCGACGTCCGCCACCGATGCTGGGGCTTCACCGAAGGTGAAGGTCAACAGGGCGGCCGCGGTTGCGGTATGGCCGGTACGGATGGTTAGCCTGCGACCGAGCGGAAACCAGCCGTCATCACGACAAGGGAGCCCCACCGTGCCCCGCATTGCCCTCGCCACCTACGACCCCGGCGCGGAACCGAGCAAGGACCGGGACCTGCCGGTGCTGCTGCGGGCGCTGGCCGACGCGGGGGCCGAGGCCGTCGCCCGGCCGTGGGACGACCCCGGGACGGAGTGGGGCGACCACGACCTGGTCGTCCTCCGTTCCACCTGGGACTACGCCTGGCGTACGGACGAGTTCCTGCCGTGGGTGGAGCGGGTGGGGAAGGCGACCCGGATCGCGAATCCGGCGGAGGTCGTGCGCTGGAACACCGACAAGCGGTATCTCGGTGATCTCGCGGCGGCCGGTGTGCCGGTCGTACCGACCCGGTATCTGGCACCCGGCGATCCCGCGGAGCTGCCGTCCGACCGCGACTTCGTCGTCAAGCCCACCTTCGGCGCCGGCGCCCGGTTCGCCGCCCGCTACACGCCCGCCGAGCACGGGACGGCCGTAGGGCACCTCGCCCGGATGCACGAGGAGGGGCTGACCGCGATGGTCCAGCCGTACGTCTCCGGCATCGACGTCAGCGGGGAGCGGGCGCTGCAGTTCTTCGGCGGGCGGCTGCTGCACGCCAGCCGCAAGCGGGCGGTGCTCACGCCGGGCACGGCGTACGACGCGGACAAGGTCGCCCACCCGGAGCTGGAGAGGTGGACCCCGACCCCGGCCGAAGTCGCCGTCGCGGAGCGCGCGCTGGCCGCCGTACCGGACGCGCCCGAGCTGCTGTACGCCCGGGTGGACCTGGTCGACGGGGCGGACGGGCAGCCGCAGGTGATGGAGCTGGAGCTGGTCGAGCCGAACCTGTTCCTGTTCCTGCACCCCGGGTCGGCGGACGCCGTGGCGGCGGCGATCCTCAGCGCGGCCCGTCGATGACCGCGGTGCGCTGGAGCAGGCCCCAGGTGAACTCGGCGACCACCTGACGGCCGTCGGGCACCTTGAAGGTGAGCCCCCAGCGGGTCGGGGCCGTGCCCTCCAGTGGGCGGGCGGGGGCGAAGGCGCGGGCGGCCTCGTCGACCGTGCAGGACCAGGGGGTCAGGTCGTCGAGGGTCTCCAGTCTCGGGGCGGGGGCGCCGGGGGCGCGGACCAGCCACTCGTTCCAGACCGCGCCGCCGGGGGCGACCATGACCTCGAAGCGGAGGGTGGGCCAGAGGGGGAGCGGCCACTGCCAGGCCGCGCACTCCAGGTCGCCCACGGTCCGTTTCGTCTCGGACGCGGGCGGGCCGAGGACCGAGCGGTAGCGGGCCGCCGCCGAGCGGGACCGGGGCGAGCGGGCCATCGCCTGCCAACGCTTGTTGGCCTCCCGCATGTCCGCGATCGAAGCGCCCAGTGTGCGCCGGGCGTCCTCGACCAGGTCCGGGTTGTGGTCGGCCATGCGGCGCAGCAGCACCAGCTGGAAGTCCAGTTGCATGGCACCCATGGTGCACATGTGGTGCACGTGCTTGGGTGCCTGCTTGGGTACGGCTGGTTCCCGGCCATTGCCCGCGGAATCCCAGATGGTTAGCCTGTGTTCGTCATGCCGATCGCCTGTTGATATCTCGAACGGTTCCGCAGCTCCGACGCGCGCCGCACCGATATCTGGCGCCTAGACCCAAGGGAGGGGGCCGGACGTGGGACGCCTCGTGCCTGCCGTGACCCGGGCTCTCGACATTCTTGAGCTCTTCCTCGACGGGGACGGGACTCTCTCCGCCCCCGACATAGTGCGCAAACTCCAGCTGCCGCGGACCACCGTGCACGAGCTGGTGACCACGCTCTCCGCCCGGTCGTACATCGTGCCCGTACCCGGACAGCCCGGACGCTACCGGCTCGGTGTCCGTCCGTACCAGCTCGGCAGCCGATACGCCGAGCAGCTCGACCTCGCCGCCGAGG
This sequence comes from Streptomyces sp. NPDC058457, assembly GCF_042720695.1. NCBI lineage: Bacteria > Bacillati > Actinomycetota > Actinomycetes > Kitasatosporales > Streptomycetaceae > Streptomyces > Streptomyces sp. NPDC058457. Next base: position 324,817 of record NZ_JBHXLU010000002.1, read on the forward strand.
GCCAGCAGGTCGCCCGGTCCGTCGCCGAGACCTGCGACGAGACCGTCCACGTGGCGATCCTCGAAGGCACCGACGTCATCTACATTGCCAAGGTCGACTCCACGCACGCGGTGCGCATGGTCTCCGCGGCCGGCCGCCGGCTGCCCGCCCACTGCACCTCGGTCGGCAAGATGCTGCTGGCCTCGCTGCCGGAGCCGGAGCTGACCGCGCGCATCCCGGACGACGCCGACCTCGTCGCGATGACCCCGAACAGCATCACCGAGCCGGGCGCCCTGCGCGAGGCCCTCGCCGGGATCCGTGCGCGCGGTGTGGCCGTGGAGAGCCGCGAGTCCAACCCGGACGTCTCCTGCGTCGCCGCGCCGGTCCGCGACCGTACCGGCCAGGTCGTCGCGGCGCTGTCCATCTCCGTTCCGATGATCCGCTGGAGCGACGAGCGCCGGGACGAGCTGGAGCAGCTCGCGGCCAAGGGCGCCGCCGAACTCTCCGAGCGCCTCGGTCACCGGAGCGTGGCGTGATGACGACGGCGTACGAGGTCGCGGTCGCCGCGGAGGCGACGCTCGGCGAGGGCCCGACGTGGGACGCGGCGACCGGCCGCCTGATCTGGATAGACGTCCTGGGCTCGCGGATCCACAGCTACGACCCGGCCACGGGCGGCCGTACGGTCCGCACCACCGAACAGCACGTCGGTGCGGTCAAGCCGCGCGCGGGCGGTGGCCTGGTCCTCAACCTCCGGGACGGCGTCGGCCTCCTCGACCCCGACGACACGTTCCGCTGGCTGCACCGCGAGCCGGTCCCCGGCCGCCGCGCCAACGACGCGGCCGTCGCCCCCGACGGCTCCCTGTGGGCCGGCACGATGCGCTACGACGAGGCGACCGGGGGCGGCACGCTGTCCCGGGTGTCGCCCGACGGCACGGTGACGACGTTGCTGCCGGACGTCACGGTCAGCAACGGCACGGGCTGGAGCCCGGACGGCCGCCACGTCTACTACGTCGACACGCCGACCCGCCGGGTGGACGTCTTCGACTACGTCGACGGACTTCCCGTCGAGCGCCGCCCGTTGGTGACGATCGAGGAGAGCGCCGGCTTCCCCGACGGCCTGACGGTCGACGCGGACGGCTGTGTGTGGGTGGCGCTGTGGGGCGGGGCGGCGGTACGCCGCTACACGCCGACGGGCGAGCTGGACCGGGTCATCCCCCTTCCCGCCACGCTCACCACAGCCTGCGCGTTCGGGGGCGCCGATCTGACCGACCTGTACGTCACCACGGCCCGGGTGGGGCTGGACCGGCCGCATCCGACGGCGGGGTCCCTGCTGGTGATCCCGGGGGCCGGGAAGGGCGTGGCCCAACCGGCGTTCCAGGGCTGAGCGCCCTGAAGGGGCGCGGGGAACTGCGCGACCAGCCACGACGGCGCCGCAGATGCTCGACTGTCCGGCGTGGCAGGGTCGTCTTTCGCCTGCGGGCGAGTGGGGGCCGGCCGCGCAGTTCCCCGCGCCCCTGACGGGGCGCTACAGAACCCCCGCCGCCTTCAGCTCCCCTGCAGTCAACGGCGGTCCGGTCAACGCCGGTTTCAGCGGTCCCACCAACGATGCCAGCACCACACTCGGCGCCATCAGCACCTCCGCCCCCCGCTCCAGAGCCGTCACATCCGTGACCCGCCGCGCGATCCGCCCGTTCCCGGTCGCCGTGTACATCAGCCGCCCGACGTACGCCTGCGCCAACCGCTCCCGCAGCGTCGGCCCGCCCTCCGTCGCGCCCGGGTAGAACACGTCCAGCCCCGTCGACAGATCCCACGCCGCCCGCACCGGCCGACTCACCGCCTTTTGGAGCGAGAAGGCGAGTCCGGGCGAGGCCCAGCCCTGACGCTGCATCACGGTCCTTACCGCGAGCGCTCCTTGCGCCGCCACCGACATCCCGTGCCCGTACACCGGATTCAGCGCGCACACTGCGTCGCCGAGTACGACGAGGTTCTCCGGCCAAGCCTGCATGCGCTCGTAGAAGTGGCGCCGGTTGGCCGTCGTGCGCGTCACCGTGACGCCGGTCAACGGCGTGGCGTTCGTGAGGAGTTCAGCGATGACGGGGTGGGCCAGTTCCTCCCGGGCGTACCTCAGGAAGTCGTCGGCGTCCGCGCCCGGTGCGCCGTCCCGGCGGCCGTACAGGGTGACCAGCCACCGGCCGTTCTCGATCGGCATCAGGACGCCGCCGCGGCCCGGACGGCTGCCCTGCGGGCTGCCCTGGAGGTGGACGATGGGGAAACCGGTCCGGGCGGCCTCCTCCGGGGCCAGGAACAGCCGGCTGGCGTAGGCGATACCGGAGTCGACCTCGCGGAACGCGGGTGCGGGCAGTCCGAGTTCGGTCAGCCAGGCCGGCGTGCGGGAGCCGCGGCCGGTCGCGTCGACGACCAGCCCGGCGGCCAGCTCCCGCTCCGCGCCGCCGTCGAGCGCTCGTAGCCGTACCCCCGTCACCGCCTGGTGCGTGCCGGTCAGCGCCACCGCCTCGGTGCGTGCCAGCAGTTCGATCCGGTCGTCGGCCAGCACCTGCTCGCGTACCACCGAGTCCAGCAGGTCCCGGCTGCACGGCAGCACGAACGCCGACTCGTCCCAGCGCCGGAACCAGCCCTGCGGGGACAGCGCCACCATGTCCGTGGTCACCGGCAGCCGCCGCACGCCCGCCGCCTGCAGCCGCTCGACCGTGCCGGGCAGCAGCTCCTCCAGGGCGCGTGCCCCGCCGGACCACAGGTGGTGGACGTGCCGGGCCTGCGGGAGCCCCTTGCGCGGTTCGGGGCCGGCGGACAGCGCGTCCCGTTCGACGACCACGACCCGGTCCGCGAACGGCACGAGGGCGTGGGCGGCCAGCAGGCCGGCGAGGGAGCCGCCGAGGACGACGGCGGTGCGATTACTCATGGACGGCGCTCTCTGCGGGGATGGCTGTGACGGCCGCACGCATGCGGACCGCCTCGATCTCGTCGGGGTGGCGCAGGACCCGGGACACCGCCCCGATCTCCTGGAGGAGGTGGGTGGCGTCCGGGCCGCCGGCCGTGTCGGCAGGTTCGGGGGTACGGCCCCGGGTGCCGACGGCGTCCAGGATGCTGACCGCGGACGCCAGCGCCCGGGCCCGGTCGGGAGGGTGGCCGAGGTCGACCGCGGCGTCGTAGGAGCGCCGGTCGAGGTCCCCGTCGATGTGCCGGGTGAGGGGCAGCAGCACGTCTCGGATGAAGGTCTCGCGCCTGGTCAGCCGCAGCTCGGGCGTGGCGCGGAGGGCGAAGGGGACGCGGTCGCCGTGCACGGTCCGGGTCAGCTGGTACAGCGGCCGCAGCTCGCGGTGGGCGAGCCGGACCCGCCAGCGCTCGTGCAGGTACTGGCCGGCGTGCGGGAGGATGAAGCCGACGGCGATGTTGATCGCGGACAGGGCGGCGACGGGCGGGGCCAGGTCGGTGCTGAGCCAGTCCAGGTCGCGGCCGCACCAGCGGGCGGCGACCGCGACCAGCTTGGCCGCGTCGAACATCAGGTTCAGGACGTAGCCGACGCCGAGCAGTTTCAGTCCCCAGCGCAGCCAGGCGTCGAGGCCCTCGGTGCGCACCCAGTTCCAGATCAGCCATGAGGTGATCAAGCAGGCGATCGAGTGGGCGACGAGGTAGAGCAGGATCTCCTCGCGCATGAACGGGGTGTTGGCGTAGTACGTGTCCAGGTCCTGCAGTCGCTCCACGGGCGTGTCGGCGAGCGCGAAGAGCAGCCACAGGGCGGCGATCACCCCGGAGTAGACGGCGACCACCCAGCGCATCGCCCGCCGGGTGGCGGCCGAGCGGTCGGAGAGGCCGTTGCGCCAGGCGATGATCAGCAGCAGACAGGAGCCGCAGAACGCGGTGAGCAGCGAATAGCACCAGGGCGCCGAGATGTTGGGGACGCCGGTCCACCGGTTCACGGCGGCGATCGTCGACGGGGTGCAGAACACGAACACTCCGCAGGCGAGCAGCAGCAGGCCGCCGACCGCGCGCAGCAGCGGGTCGCGCCAGAGCCGGATGATGGTGGGCAGCTTGATGACCAGGGCGGTGGTCAGCACTGCGGTGGGGATCCAGAAGGAGATGTAGAAGTCGCTGAGGAACCGTGCGGGTTCCAGGGCGGACGAGGTCGGCGTCACCGTGCCGCTCCGCCGTGCCCGCGGTAACCGAGGGACCGCTGGAGCGGGTCGGGCTGGGGCCGGAGGGGGTCGAGCGCGGGGCGGCGCGGACTCTCCACGTACGGCCTCAGGGCGGTAGCCAGCCGGTACCCGAAGTCGTCGGCCTCGGCCTCGTCGGTCGCCCGGGAGCCATCGCGCGCGGCCACCGTCAACGCGTTCTCCCGCCAGTCGGGTTGACCGGCCAGTGCGCGGACCGCCGCCGGGCCGGCCCCGTGCTGCTGGTGGTGACCGGCGTGCAGATGCCACAGTTCATGCCCGAGGATGACCAGTTGCTGCACGGCCGCGGCCCGCTCCTCGACGATGACCAGATCGAAGTCCTGGAACTCCACCCACAGTCCGGTGACCTCGATCTCGTCCGGGAACCGCTCGAAACGCAGCTCCACCGGCCGTCCGCCGCGCAGTGCGGTCATCTCCTCGCACAGGGCCCGGCACACCTCACGCACCCCGGCCGGCGGCTGCGGCCGGGCGCGGACGGCGGCGGTGAGGCCGGCGGCGAGCCGGCGCATCTGAGCGGTCGGCCGGGAGCGCCGTGCCCCCGTGTCCGGCCGGGAGCGCCGCAGCCACGCGGCGATCGGGGCCCACCGGTGCCGCGCGCCGGCCAAGTCCATCGCTCCCCCTTCGCACCGCCCCGACGGCGGTCACCGCGCTGCGTCGGCCCGTCCGAGACTACGCGTCCGGGGGCGGTAGTTCGAGCGGTAGTTCACGTGAGAACAACTGCTCGATACAGGAAAGTCACGCCGGACCCATTGACGCGCAAGCGCTTCGATTTTACGGTCCCGTTCGAAGTTACGAGCGTGAGCCGATATATCGAACAAGAATGACGAGTGCGATCACGAGCACCACGGATCCCGAAGACAAGGGCAGGCAATGGCATGGGACGACCTGGCCTCGGTCGCAGGCAACTACTGGGCACGGCGGGAGGGCTGGCGGTGGCGGCGAGCTTCGGCTTCGCGGCCCTCGGCACCGGCGCCGACGCACTGACATCGAGCGCGCGCACCCGCGTCCGCTACTGGAACCTCTTCTCCGGCGGCGACGGCGCCAACATGCAGGCCATGGTGGACGCCTTCCACGCGGCCCACCCCGACACGGACGTCAAGGCGTCCACGCTCACCTGGGGCGACCCCTACTACACCAAGCTCGCCATGGCGGCCGCCGGCAACCGCGCCCCCGACCTGGCCGTCATGCACCAGGGCCGGGTCACCGGCTTCGCACCCGGGCGCCTCCTCGACCCCTGGGACATCGGCAAGCTCGCCGAACACGGCGTCCGCGAGGCCGACTTCAACCCCACCCTGTGGAAACGCGGCGTCGTCGGCGGCGAGCTGTACGCCCTGCCCCTGGACGTCCACGTCCAGCTGAACTTCTACCGCAAGGACGTCTGCCGGAAGGCGGGCCTGCTCGACGCGGACGGCAGACTGCCGCACGCCGCCTCCGAGGACGACTGGTTCGCCATGCTCAAGGCCGCCAGGTCGAAGCTCAAGGGCGGCCTGCAGACCCTCGGCATGCACGCCAACGACCAGAACTTCTCCTGGTGGTTCTTCGTCGCCTTCTACCAGCAGCTCGGCGGCGGCTACTTCGACGCCGACCAGACCGGCGTCGTCTTCGACACCGACAAGGCCACCCGGGTACTGGAGTTCCTCCGCAGGCACGTCACCGACGGCTACGCGATCGCGGGCTCGGACGACGCCGCGATGTTCCTGGCCGGTGCCCCCTTCGTCTGGGAGGGCGACTGGTCGGTCCCGGTCTACACCCCCGCGAAGATCGACTACGGCGCCACGCCCCTGCCCCCGGTCTTCGGCACCCCCGGCACCCACGCCGAGTCCCACTCCTTCGTCCTGCCCCACCAGGCCGGCCGCGGCGGCGCCGCGAACGAGGGCGCCTACGCGCTCGCCGCCTACCTGGTGAGGAACGCGGCGACCTGGGCCCAGGGCGGTCACGTCCCCGCCTACCTGCCGACCTTCGAGGACCCGGCGTACACGAAGCTCTCACCGCAGCGCGAGTACTCCCAGGACGCCATGCGGCACCTCGCCACCGAGCCGCACATCTGGTTCGCGGGCTCCACCGGCACCCTCTCCAAGCGGGTCGGCCCGCTCATCGCCGGTTCCAACCTCGGCTCCACCAGGCCCGACGCCACCGCCCGCGCCATGAAGAGCGCCCTGGAGGCCCTGCTGGCCTCGAAGAACCCGATGGACGGCAAGACCGCCGCCCAGGAGCTGAAGGGAGCCGGCGCATGAGCTCCACCGCCTCCACCACGGCCGTCCCCGCCGCCCCGCGCGTGGCACGCACCGCCACCGGCACCGACACCCTGCGCCTGCGCTGGGGCCGCCGCCTCCAGCACGGCGGCTGGTTCGTCACCCCGTTCTTCGTCCTGTACGGCCTCTTCGTCCTGGTCCCGATCGTCCGCGGCCTGTACCTGTCCTTCACGGACGCCAACATCTCCGGCGACCACACCAGCTTCATCGGCCTGGACAACTACCGCGAGGCCCTCCAGGACGACCTGGTCTGGCAGTCCCTGTGGCACAGCGTCAAGTTCACCCTCTGGGTGGTCCCGCTGATCGTCGTCATGGCGCTCCTGATGGCGCTGATCGCCCACCACACCGTCCACTTCAAGTGGCTGTGGCGGTTCAGCTTCTTCGCCCCGTTCCTGCTCCCGTCGGCCGTCGTGGCCAACCTCTGGTACTGGCTCTTCCAGCCGGTCAACGGCCTGGTCAACCACACCCTCGGCCTGGACACCCCCTGGCTCACCCAGAAGTCCACGGCCCTGCTCGCGAGCGTCATCGCGACCCTCTGGTGGACCGTCGGCTTCTCCTTCCTCCTCTACCTGGCCGCCCTCCAGAACATCCCCCGGCACCTCTACGAGGCGGCCGAACTGGACGGCGCGAACGCCTTCCAGCGCATGGTCCACATCACCGTCCCCAACCTGCGCAACATCACCGGCCTGGTCATCGCGCTCCAGATCCTGGCCTCGCTCCAGGTCTACGACCAGGTCGTCATCATGTTCCAGTTCGGCTCGGGCCCCGAGAACTCCACCCGCACCTTCGTGCAGTACATGATCGAGCAGGGCTTCACCAGCTACCGCGTGGGCTACGCCTCCGCGATCTCCATGATCCTCTTCATCATCGTCGCGGCCGTCGCCCTCGCCCGGATGCTGCTGCTGCGCACCCGCGAGGAGGCCACCCGATGAGCAGCACCACGCCCCGCGCCGTCCGCAGGCCGCGCTCCACCTGGACCCCGCCCCAGATCGCCCTCACGGCGATCGCCGCCGTCCTTTCCCTCCTCTGGATCGCCCCGCTCTTCTGGGCCCTGTCGACCTCGCTCAAGACCTCCACCGAGTCGGTCGCCTCCCCGCACTGGATCCCGGACCACGTCACCTGGGACTCCTGGAAGGGCATCTTCGACGCCGGCAACATCCCCGACTGGTTCGTCAACTCGGTCGTCGTCTCGGTCTGCGTGACCTTCGTCGTGCTGCTCGTCGCGTCCCTCGCCGGATACGGCTTCGCCCGTACCGAGTTCCGGGGCAAGGGCGTCCTGCTCTCGCTCACCATGGCGGGCCTGATGTTCTCCCCGGCCATCCTCGGTGTCCCGCTGTTCACCACGGTCCAGTCGCTCGGCATGGTGGACACCTACTGGGGCATGATCCTCCCCCAGTGTGCCCCCGCCGCGATGGTCTACATCCTCTACAAGTTCTTCCAGTCGCTGCCCAAGGAACTGGAGGAGGCCGCCTTCATCGACGGCGCCGGCCGCTGGCGCATCTTCTTCACGATCGTCCTCCCCCTCTCCAAGCCGTCCCTCTCCGCGGTCGGCATCTTCACCTTCATAGCCTCCTGGAACAACTTCCTGTGGCCGTACATGGTGACCAACAACCCCGACCTGATGACGATGCCGAACGGCATCGCGACCGTGCAGAACGCCTTCGGTATCGTCTGGCCGCAGCTGATGGCCGGCGGCCTGATCGCGGGCCTCCCGCTGATCATCGTGTTCGTCTTCTTCCAGAGCCAGATCGTGCGCGGCGTGGCCCACACGGGCCTGGCCGGCCAGTGAGGAGCCGGAGTTGAAGCGCTTCCCCAGACTCGCCACCCTGCTTGCGGCCGCGACCCTGGCACTCCTCCCCACCACCGCCTCCGCGGCCACCACCTACCCCGACCCCCTCCCCCTGACCGGCCAGCAGATCATCCACGACCCCACCGTCCACCACCTCAAGGACGGCCAGTACGTCGCCTACTCCACCGGCGGCATCATCGGCGCCCGCCTCTCCACGAACCTCCACGACTGGACCGACGCGGGCAACGCGTTCACCACGCCCCCGAGCTGGTGGTACGACTACAACTCCACCGCCGACCCCTGGGCCCCCGACCTCTCCTACCGCGACGGCCGCTACTGGCTCTACTACGCGGTCTCCTCCTGGGGCACCAACCACTCCGCGATCGGCGTGGCCACCTCCCCGACGGGCCTCCCCGGCACCTGGACCGACCACGGCGCCGCCTTCGCCTCCGACACGACCGACTCCTGGAACGCCATCGACCCGGCGCTGGTCCGAGCCGACGGCAAGCTCTGGATGGCGTTCGGCTCGTACTGGACCGGCATCCGCATGGTGCAGCTGAACCCGCACACGGGAAAGGCGGTCCCCGGCGCCACGGTCCAGCAGTTGGCCACCCGCCCGGACGCCCCCTACGCGGTCGAAGGCGCCTCGATCCTCCACCACGGCCGCTACTACTACCTCTTCGCCTCCTACGACGCCTGCTGCGCCGGAGTGAACTCCACCTACAAGATCAGGGTGGGCCGCTCGACGTCGGCGACGGGCCCGTACGCCGACAGCACGGGGAAGCCGATGCTGGAGGGCGGCGGAGACCTGCTGCTGGCGAGCCACGGCAGGTACACAGGCCCGGGCGGCGAGTCGACGTTCCGCACCCACGGCAGGACCTGGCTGGCGTACCACTACTACGACGCGGACGACAACGGAACGCCAAAGCTAGGGCTTAACCCCCTGAGCTGGACAAAGGACGGCTGGCCCAGCTTGCTTTAGGGGCGCGGGGAACTGCGCGAGCAACCACGAACCACCCGCACCCGCCCACGAAACACAAGTCACCCACCCCCGAAAGGCGAAAATTGCGCACCGCCCGCTTCACCCTCGACCCCGCCTTCACCATCGGCGAAGTCAACCCCCGGCTCTTCGGCTCCTTCGTCGAGCACCTGGGCCGCTGCGTCTACACCGGCATCTTCGAGCCCACCCACCCCACGGCCGACGCCGAAGGCCTCCGCACCGACGTCCTCGACCTCGTCCGCGAACTCGGCGTCACCACCCTCCGCTACCCCGGCGGCAACTTCGTCTCCGGCTACAAGTGGGAGGACTCGGTCGGCCCGGTGGAGGACCGCCCGCGCCGCCTCGACCTCGCCTGGCGGTCGACGGAGACCAACCGCTTCGGACTCGGCGAGTACATCGCCTTCCTGAAGAAGGTCGGCCCGCAGGCCGAGCCCATGATGGCGATCAACCTCGGCACGCGGGGCGTGGCGGAGGCCCTGGAACTCCAGGAGTACGCCAACCAGCCCTCCGGAACCGCCCTGTCGGACCTCCGCGCCGCCCACGGCGACAAGGACCCCTTCGGCATCAGGCTCTGGTGTCTGGGCAACGAGATGGACGGCCCCTGGCAGACCGGCCACAAGACCGCCGGGGAATACGGCCGCATCGCCGCCGAGACCGCCCGCGCCATGCGCCAGATGGACCCGTCCGTGGAACTGGTCGCCTGCGGTTCCTCCAGCCAGTCCATGCCGACCTTCGCCGAGTGGGAGGCGACGGTCCTCGCGGAGACGTACGACCTGGTCGACTACATCTCCCTGCACGCCTACTACGAGCCTCAGGACGGCGACGTCGACTCCTTCCTGGCCTCCGCCGTCGACATGGAGTCCTTCATCGAGAACGTGGTCGCCACCTGTGACCACGTGGGCGCCAGGCTGAAGTCCCAGAAGAAGATCAACCTCTCCTTCGACGAGTGGAACGTCTGGTACACCTCGAAGTGGCATGCGATCGAGAACTCCGACGCGCGGGACTGGCCCGAGGCCCCCCGCCTCCTGGAGGACAACTACAGCGTCCTGGACGCGGTGGTCTTCGGCTCCCTCCTCATCGCCCTGCTCCGCCACGCCGACCGCGTCACGGTCGCCTGCCTGGCCCAGCTGGTCAACGTGATCGCCCCGATCATGACGGAGCCCGGCGGCCCTGCCTGGCGCCAGACGACGTTCTTCCCCTTCGCCCAGGCGTCCCGGTACGGCAGGGGCCGGGTCCTGGACGTACGCGTGGACTCACCGACGTACGACACGAAGCAGTACGGCGAGACGAGCCTGCTGCACGCGACGGCGGTCAGGGCCGAGGACGGCACGGTCACGGTCTTCGCCGTGAACCGCAGCCGGACGGAGACGCTGCCGCTGGAAGTGGCCCTGAGCGGCCTGGACCTCACGCAGGTCACGGAACACAGCGTCCTGTCGGACGAGGACCCCGACGCCCGCAACACCTTGGAGGAACCGGAGCGGGTGACCCCTCACCTGGCCGAGGGCACGTCTCTGAACAGCGGCACTCTCAACGCCGTTCTGGAACCCCTCTCCTGGAATGTGATCCGACTGACGTAAGGGTCAACGCGCCCCCTTGGGGGCGCGGGGAGCTGCGCGACCAGCCCCCACCGGCCCGCAGTCAACGGCCGGGGGAGACCACCGAAGTCACCGGCACTCCCCCTGCCGCACTCCCCAGCAACTCCAGCCGCACAACCCCCGGCCCGAACTCGCTCGTGCCATCCGAAAGCACAGCCAGGGCCAACGTGTTCGAGCCCCGAGTCCGCAAGATCCCGTTCGGCAGCACGAACGTATGCTGCGGCCCCACGTCATTGACGTACTGCCCCAGGTTCCACCCGTTGAGGAAGATCTGCACCCGGTAGGCCCGCGCCGGATCGTCCTCCAGCACCAGCCCCACCGAAGCATCCACCCCGCCCGGCACGGACATCCGGAACCCGGTCCGGTACCAGGTGACCCCCATCCCCTTGTCGGAGCGGGGAAGCGCAACCGCCTCCCACCCGCCGTCCGCGAACCCGGGCAGGTGCCATCCCTCCCGCTCCCCGTACAGCCCCCCGTTGTTCTGCGGCCCGCGCACCGGATCCGCGGCGACCGTCCCCTGGATCCGCCAACCCACCTTCGGCGAGGCGCCCTTGAAGGAGACGGCGGTCAGCCCGCGCGCCACCTTGTGGGTGTCCAGCGAGCCGCCGTCCATGTCGTGCTGCATCCGCCGCACCAGCACGGACAGCACATGCTGCGGCTTCCTTCTCTGCTTCTTCTTCACCCCGGCGACGGAGAACTCGGCCGTGGCCGCCCAACTCCCCTTCCGCACCGTCTTCGCGTCCGGCACCGGCATCCGGTGCGAGCCCAGCGGAACCCCGTCCAGCCAGGCCATCAGCATGCCCTGGGTGCCGGTGCTGTAGGCGAGGGAGACCGACTCCAGGTCCGACAGGTCACCGTCCACCCGGCCCCGGTACCAGACGTCCCCGTAGTGGAAGCCGTAGTCGTCGGCGAAGAGCACCGGCTGACCGGCCGGGACCGCCGTCGTGCTGAACGACGTCTTCTTGTCGGCGACCGTCCACGCCGAGTCGTCGAAGCCGGTCGCCGACTCGGGGTTCTCGGCCTTCCGGCGCCAGTCGGCAAGGGCCGGCAGCGCAGGCCGCGGCGCCCCCGGCATGTCCGACAGGGCGACCAGGCTCTCCGAGAGGCTCACCCGCGTCGGTACCGGCCGCCCGTTCCAGGTGACCGAGGTGATCCCGCGGGGTCCCCAGACCTCCAGGCCGGTCGGGCCGACCGTGTCCCCGGTGAGCCGGACGGCCGGCCCGTCGAGCTTGGCGTGGCGCAGCAGCGCCGGACCGTAGACGAGGAGCGTGCCGGACGGGGTGTCGTACGGGAACAGCCGGAGCGCCGTCGCGTCGTCGGCGAAGAGCAGGAGCAGCGGGGTGTCGCTCTCGCCGCGCTGGACCAGGACCCGGGTGAGTCCGCCCTGCCCGAGCGGGGCGGTGACGTGCAGGACGCCCTGGTCGTAGACCCAGGCCGCCTCGGCGTCGAGGCGCTGGACGAAGGGCTCGGCCGGGCACTCCAGGACCAGGTGCGCCATCTCGCCGTACCGGCCGGTGAACAGGGCGATGTCCTGGCGTCCCGCGGTGAGCACGAACATCGGCTGCGCGGTGCAGTAGCGCAGCTTCCGCTTGCCGAGGGAGAGGCCGGTGGTGACGAGCCGGGCGTCCTGGGCCGGGACGGTCAGCTCGACGTCGTCGCCGTCGGCCGTCCGGAGCGTGGAGGTGACCTCGCCGTCGCCGTCGTTGCGCAGGACGTAGAAGTGGGCCTGGGTGTCGGGGTTGGTGAGGTGGTACGCCTTCAGCCCGGACACGTGGACGTCGGCCGCGCGGTCCAGCTTCGCGAAGTCCGGGACGCGCTGGAGGAGGTGGCCGAGCTGGTGCATCGGCGCGATCTTCGGCGTGACGTTGCGGGCCTCGTCGATGGCCGCGCCGTAGTCGTACGACGTGTAGACGACCGGTGCCGGCAGCCAGCCCCAGGTGGTCCCGCCGTAGGTCATGTAGACGTTGTGGAGGGTGAGGCCGTTGGCGAGGTTGGTGAGGTAGAAGCGGCGCTCGTAGGCCGCGTCCCGGGTGCGCCGGGACTCGGCGTACCCCTTGCCGCCGAACTCGACCCCGCCCCACGGGTCGAACCAGCCGCCCCCGAACTCCGGCACGAAGCCGGGCGTACGCGGGCTCGCGGTCGCGCCGCCCTTGAGGCCGCCGATCCCGAAGTCACCCCAGTCCGGGGCGGGTTGGGAAGGCGACGGATAGCCGTCGAAGCCGTACAGCCACTTGCCGGTCTCGCCGCCGGTGTCGAAGGAGCCGGGGATCCAGTAGCCGTTGCGGCCCTTGTCGTTGTGGAAGAGGGGGACGTCGATGCCGTCGGCCCGCACCTTCTTGTACAGGTGGGACATGTAGGCGGGGCCGGTCGGGTCGGCGACGTGGCCGTCGTACTCGTTCTCGATCTGGTAGAGGAGGACGGTTCCGCCGCCGTCGGTGAGCTGGTGGCGGCGCACGATGCGGTTGACGGCCGTCAGCCACTCGTCGACATGGCCGAGGTAGGTCGGGTCGGTGGAGCGGGCGGCGCCCTCGGTGGCAGTGAGCCAGCCGGGGAAGCCGCCGGCGTCGACCTCGGCGTTGATGTAGGGGCCGGGGCGGAGGATGACGTACAGCCCGGTCTCGGCCGCCGTGCGGAGGAAGAGATCGAGGTCGCGTACGCCGGTGAAGTCGTACTCGCCGGGGGCGGGGGAGTGGTAGTTCCACGCCACGTAGACGCTGACCGTGTTGTAGCCGTGCGCCCGCATCTTCTCCAGGACGTCCCGCCACAGGGACGGGCTCGGGAGGCGGAAGGGGTGCATCTCGCCGGACCAGACCACCAGCCGCCGGCCGTCGACGAGGAGGGAGTGGTGGTCGTAGCCGATCGTGTGCCGCCGCCCGTCGGCGTGCGGCGCGGCGGGGGCCGGGCCGGTCGGCACGCTGCGCGCCGCGTACGCCGAGGGCGCTCCTGGCCCGCCGCTGCCGCCCAGGGCGAAGCCGAGCGCGGCCGAGCCGGCGAGGGCACTGAAGGTACGTCTGCTGAGCGCCAAGGGATCCTCCCGGGCGATCTTACGGGGCGCGAGTGCGGCCATTGTCCACGGGAGGACGCCCCACAATGGACGCATGAGGATCTCGGCACGAGCGGATTACGCGGTACGGGCGGTACTGGAGCTCGCCGTACGGCAGGGGGAGGGCCCTGTGAAGGCGGAGGAGATCGCCGGTGCGCAGGAGATTCCGCACAAGTTCCTGGAGGGCATTCTGGGTGACCTCCGGCGCGCCGGGATCGTCGACAGCCGGCGTGGCGGGGGCGGCGGCTACCGGCTGGCGCGGGACGCGTCCGCGATCACCGTGGCGGACCTGATCCGTGCGGTGGACGGCCCGATCGTCTCGGTACGGGGGGAACGCCCGACGGGTCTGGCCTACACCGGCACCGCCCAGCCGCTGCTGCCCCTGTGGATCGCGCTGCGCGCCAACGTCCGCAAGATCCTCGAAGGCGTCACGGTGGCGGACATCGCGGCGGACGCGCTGCCGGATCCGGTGCGGGCGCTGGCCGCGGAGCCGGCGGCCTGGGAGAACCCCTGAGGCCCTCGCGGGCTGTGAAATCCGGGACTGTGAATGGCCGGAGTTCGCCCTGACCCCTCCGCGTGGGGGTTCCTACGATTCGAGCGCCCCGGTCTTCACAGGAAGCACACAGATTCTTCAAAGGTGAACTACAGAGGTGAGCCACGGAGGGCCGCGGGCGTAACCCCCCACCGATCACCGAAGTGGAGAAACCATGGGACCCAGGAGACGCGGACTCCTGCTCGGCGGAGCGCTCGCCGCGCTGCTCACCGCCGGGCTTCCCGCCCAGGCCAAGGCCTCGTCGTCGCCGGTCTTCGACGACCCGCCGCCGGACAAGATCGTGATCAACGTCGCCACGGTGAACGGCTCCGGCTGTCCGCAGGGGACCACCGCCGTCGCCGTGTCCGAGGACAACGAGGCCTTCACCGTCACCTACAGCGCCTATCTCGCCCAGGCCGGCGGCAACTCCGACCCCACCGCCTTCCGGCGCAACTGCCAGCTCAACCTGGTCGTTCACGTGCCGGGCGGCTTCACCTACGCCATCGCCAGCGCCGACTACCGCGGTTTCGCCTCGCTCCAGTCGGGCGCCATCGGTACCCAGCGCGCCTCGTACTACTTCCAGGGCTCGTCCAACACCGCCGCGGCGAGCCACCCCTTCAGCGGCCCCTACAACGACAACTGGCAGGCCACCGACACCAACGACTGGGCCCAACTGGTCTGGGCGCCCTGCGGAGTCCAGCGCAACTTCAACATCAACACGGAGCTGCGGGTGAACGCCGGGAGCGCGAACCCCGGCAAGGTCAGCTTCATGACCATGGACTCCACCGACGGCGACATCAGCACCGTCTACCACCTGGCCTGGAAGCAGTGCCCGGGCAAGTAGCCCGACCAGCTGGTCCGGCCCCCGGCTCCGGGGTCGGTCACGGGCTCCGGGTCGGTCACAGGCTCCCGGGCCGGACCAGTCCGGTCCGCTTGACCCCGCTCAGGATCGGCGTGACCTCCATCGTGGAGACGTGTTCCAGGGCGCCGATCGTGTCGCTCAGGAAGCGGTAGAGCGCGTCGAGGTCGGTCGCCGCGACGGCCACGAGCAGGTTGGCCGAGCCGGTGGTGGCCGAGGCGAAACGGACCTGTGGATGGCGGCTCAGCCGCCGGCCGGTCTCCTCCAGACGGCCGGGGGCGACCGTCATCCACAGCAGCGCCTCGGTACGGATGCCCAGCCGGGCGAGATCGACCTCGGTCGCGAGCCTGACGACCAGGCCGCCCGCCAGCGCCTCCAGGCGCCGGCGGGCGGTCAGGGCACTGATGCCGGCGCGGTGCGCGAGCTCCGTGTAGGAGGCCCGCCCGTCCTCGACCAGCCCGGCGATCAGCTGGTGGTCGACGGGTGCGAGCGAGGGGCGCGGGGCGGCCTCCGGCAGGTCCTGGCGCAGACCGGCCAGCTCCTCCGCCGACAGCAGGCCGCCGCTCCAGCCGAAGCCGGCCGGGAAGACCCGCAGCAGCGCGTGCGAGGTCCACGACTGGACGGCGGCGGTGGCCGGCAGGTCGCGCAGCAGCAGGTTGTTGCGGGCGTCCGGGCCGTCCAGGAACAGGATGGTGCAGATCTCGTCGCCGCCGCCGAGCACGTCCACCCAGATCGTGTCGGGGCGGCGGGCCAGGGTGGCGGCGATGGCGCTGATCCGGTTGGGCTTGCACCGGATGCGCAGGGCCAGCGGGATCAGGTCGGGGAAGCACACCGGGTTGCGGACGGCCGTGGCCCGCAGCGTGCCGTCGTGGTAGAGCGGCGCGGCCCGCCGGACCACGGTCCGCTCCGACATCCCGAGGACCCGGCCGACGGTGCGCCACGAGGCGCGCGGGGAGGCCAGCATCGCGGCGGCGATCCGGCTGTCGGTCTCGTCCAGCTGATGGCGTGCTTTCTCCATAATCACGGATCATATGGCCTGTATTCGCGATTCGAAGCCCGCTTTCTGGCTCGTTTCCGTGCTCTCGGTGAGGATCGGTGACATCGCAACCGAACCGAGAGAGGTGAGCACCATGGCGGACATCGAGAACCCGGTCGTGGCCACGGACCGGGGCAAGGTCCAGGGAATCGCGGCGGGCGGGGCGGGCGGGGCGGTCTCCTTCCGGGGCATCCCGTACGCCGCGTCGCCGGTCGGTGAGCTGCGGTTCGCCGCGCCGCGGCCGCACCCGGGATGGACCGGGGTGCGGGAGGCCGTGCGGTCGGGGCCCGCCGTCCCGCAGGGCCCGTCCCGCCTGGAGCAGGTGATGGGACATCGCACGCCGGACTGGAACGAGGACGGCAGCCTCACCGTCAACGTCTTCGCGCCGCGCGGGGCCCTGGCGGACGGCGCGTCCCGCCCGGTCCTGGTCTGGTGGCACGGCGGCGGCTTCACCAGCGGCTCCGGCGGCTGGGACTGGTACGACGGCGGCCGCCTCGCCGCCCTCGGCGACATCGTGGTCGTCACCGCCAACTACCGTGTGGGACCGCTGGGTTACCTCTACCTCCCGGAGATCGGCGCCGCCAACCTCGGCCCCCAGGACCAGGCCGCCGTGCTGCGCTGGGTCCGGGACAACATCGCCTCCTTCGGCGGCGACCCGCGCGAGGTGACGGTCGGCGGTCAGTCGGCCGGCGCCTACTCCGCCCTCTCCCTGGCGCTCGACCCGCAGACCTCCGGCTTCGTCAGCCGGGTGCTGGTGCAGAGCGGCCCCTTCGGCCTGGCCCCGCAGGACCCCGAGGACGCGGCCGAGAACGCCGAGACCTATCTGCGGCTGCTCGGCGTCCCGGCCGGCGCCGACACCGCGAAGGCCCTGCGCGCCCTGCCCGCCGAGCAGCTGCTGTCCGCCTACGGACGGCTCGCGGTCCGGATCGCCCGCCCCGGCAACGCCGCCCCGCCGATGTACCCGGTGCTGGGCGCCCCCGGCATGCCCCGCACCTGGCAGCGGGCGCTCACCGACGGCGCCCTGGAGGGCAAGCCGCTGCTCATCGGTACCACCGCCGACGAGGCGACGTCCTTCTTCGCCTTCGACCCGCACATCCAGCACCTCACCACCGCCGGCGCGCTGGACCTCCTGTCCGCCCAGGCCGGTGACCGGGCCCGGGAGATCTACGACGCGTACGCCGCCCGGCTCCCGCAGGGCACCCCCGCGCAGGTCTTCACCGCGATCGGCACGGACGCGCTCTTCCGCGACGGCTCGCTGGAGATCGCCGACCACCACGCGGCCGGCGGCAACGCGACCCACGTCTACGAGTTCGACTACCGCCCGGCCGAGGACCCGCACTCCCTCGGCGCCGCCCACTGCGTCGAACTGCCCTTCCTCTTCAACACCTTCGACGCCTACCCGGACAGCCCGATGCTCGGCGGGGTCGGAGACGCCCAGCGTGCCCTGGGGCGCGAGTTCGGTACCGCGGTCGCCGAGTTCGTCAGGACCGGCTCGGTCCACGACTGGCTCCCGTACGCCCCCGCGACGGCCGCCCGCATCCGCCACTTCGCCTGAACCCGAACGACGACCCACCCGGCCCCGGCCCACCCGGCCCCGGCGCGCCCGCGCCCGCCGCTCAGACCCTGCTGCCCGCCGTGGCCCGGAACGTGTTCCGGTACGTCTGCGGGGAGACGCCGATCGCCGCGTGCAGGTGCTGCCGCAGTGACGTGCCCGTGGCGAAGCCGACCTCGGCCGCGATGCGGTCGACCGACAGCTCGCTGCTCTCCAGGAGGTGGCGGGCGCGGTGCACCCGCTGCTGGATCAGCCAGCGCCCCGGGCTCGTCCCCGTCTCCTCCTGGAAGCGGCGGGCGAAGGTGCGCCGGCTCATCCGGGCATGCTCCGCCAGCTCGTGCAGGGCGAGCGGCCGTTCCAGGTTCTCCAGGGCCCACGCCCGGGTGGCCGCCGTACCGGTGGTGCCCTCGTCCGGCACCGGCTGCTCGATGTACTGCGCCTGGCCGCCGTCCCGCCACGGCGGTACGACACACTGCCGGGCCACGCTGTTGGCGACCGCGCTGCCGTGGTCGGAGCGCACCACGTGCAGGCAGACGTCGACACCGGAGGCCGCCCCGGCCGAGGTCAGGACGTCCCCGTCGTCGATGAACAACACGTCCGGATCCAGGGCCACCTGGGGGAACATCCGACGGAACCGCGGCGCCAGCGCCCAGTGCGTCGTCGCCGGCCGCCCGTCGAGCATCCCGGCCGCCGCGAGCGCGAACGCCCCCGTGCAGATGGAGACGATCCGGGTACCGGGCCGGATCCGCGCCAGCGCCGCGGCGACGGGCTCGGGCAGTTCCTGCGCGATCCGCGCCATGTCGTACGGCGGCACGACCACGGTGTCCGCGCTCTCCAGCGCCTCGGGCCCGTGCCCGACGGTGATCGTGAAGTCGGCGTTGGTCGCCACCGTGCGGTCCTCCGTCGCCGCGCAGGTCACCACGTCGTAGGCGCCGGGAACGCAGGGGAAGACCCGGTTCGGGATCCCCAGCTCGAAGGGGTAGACCCCGTCGAGGGCGAGCACGACGACCCGGTGGGGGCGGGTGGGCAGGAAGCCGACGGCAACGGACATGGCACGATTCTATCGCTCACTGCTTATCCGGCCATCGAACGTGCCCCTACTCCGCGGGGCCGGGGTGGGGGCCTGGGGAAGGCGTAGCTCGAAGCATGCGCCGAGGGTGCGGGGGGTGAGGGTGAGGGTGCCTCGGTGGCGGTGGGCCAGGTCGCGGGCGATGGCGAGGCCCAGGCCGGTGCCGCCGTGGTCGCGGGAGCGGGCGTCGTCGAGCCGGACGAAGCGTTCGAAGATGCGCTCGGCGTCCTCGGCGGGCACGCCTGGTCCGTCGTCGTGCACCGTGAGGACGATCCAAGCGTCCTGGTTTCGGATGGTGATCTGGATGCGGTGGGCGGCGTGGCGGGCGGCGTTGTCGACGAGGTTGCGCAGGAGCCGTTCGTATTCGGTGGGGTCTCCCTGCGCGTGTGCGGGGGCGGTGCTGTCGCAGGTGAGGGTCAACGGCCCTTCGGCGAGGGGGTACTGCTCGGTCAGCCGGGAGGCGAGGGCCGTCAGGTCGACGAGTTCGGGGTCGGCTGTGGGGGTGCGGGTGTCGAGGCGGGCCAGGAGCAGCAGGTCTTCGGCGAGGGCCTGGAGGCGGCGGGTCTGGCGTGCGGCGGTGGTGGCCGCGGCGGGCCAGTCGGTGCGTTCCGGGTAGGCGAGCGCGACTTCCAGGCTGGCCAGCAGTGTGGTGAGGGGGCTGCGCAGTTCGTGGGCGGCGTCCGCGACGAAGCGGCGTTGCTGGGCGGCGGCGTTGTCGAGGCGTTGGAGGGTGGTGTTGATGGTGGTGGCGAGGGTGGTGATCTCGTGTCCCGTGGCGGGTACGGTGACGCGCTCGCGGGGGTCGTGCGCGGTGACCGAGGCGGTGAGGACGCGGATGGCTTCGACCGGCCGCAGCGCGATGCGGACGGCGAAGTAGGTGGCGGCGGCGATCAGTACGAGGCCGACGAGCCCGGCGCGCAGCAGCAGGTGGTCGGTGGTCGTGGCGATGGCCTCGGCGGTGTTGGGGAGCACCACCACATAGACCCGCAGCGCGGCGTCGGCGGTGACGCCCAGAGCGGCGGCTTTGGCGCTGCTCAGTTCGTCGGCCCGGATGTCGGCCGTGACGACCTGCTGGGTCCCGCCGGCCACGGAGAGTTTGTCACTGGGGTCGTAGTCGGGGTTCGCGGGCAGGCGGACGGTGGTGACCTGACACCGAAAATGAGCGGTGCAGTGTACGGAGTGAGACACCAATACGCTGAGCGACCATCCGAGGTGAGAGATCGCGGCTGTCCAGATGACGCTCGATGACATTTCTCGCAGCCGCAACAGTCATACTCGCGTGAGCATCCGACTCCATGCCCCAGCAATCGGACATGATTCCCGAGACGAGTGCGGCGAAAGCATCCCCAAGGGTGATTCGTATGGATTTCGAGACGCCCAGGTGATCGACACTCTCGTCAATCATCTCAATGACTTTCAGGAGAAACGTAACTTCCGGCATGCCGGCATCTGTCACGTATGCGCGATCAAGCACTCTTACCGAATTGACGCGAGGGACCACCAGGTGTCTGGGAACGGATATGACGTGCGCCGAAAAGGAGGCGGAGCAAGAAAACTCCCATGACAGTTTGGTGTCGCGAATGAACATCTGGCCCGGCTTGACAGTATATTCTCCCCCTTCACCGACAAATGAGATCCAGCCCGCCTTGACCACATCGGCCACGATCGGATCATCGGCCGTACTGCCGCAGGACACCCCATTCATTGCGCCGCAGTAAATCCGGGCATGCAGCAGACCGTCGATTACGTGACCTTGAGCGTCGAAACGGAACCCGTCAGGATTGGCAGATCTCGGAACAGAAACTTCCGTCAGGTGCGATAAGGGCGCCAACTCATCGCCACTCAGAGTCTGAGCCCCCCTCGATTTCCTGAGCAGTGAGTGTCACGAAGTTTCTGAACTTCACATCGCCGGCCGGCCGATCGTCGCCGCCGGACGGGGGGAAGCCCGGCAGGCGCCCGGGGGCCTGCGAACTCCCGCCGGGAGACAGGTGGGAACGCGTCATCGTATTTCCCCTGCTGATGCTCACACGGTGGTTGGAGGCCTGGTGCTCACGGGTGCGAGGATGCGCCGCACCGTACGGAAACGGCGTGGACGCTGCCTGATCGAGGGAACCGGCCGCGTGACCATGGAACCGGGCGCGTGTGCACGGCCCGTTGACGTTCACTGCATCGCCCGTTGACGTCCACTGCACCGCCCGTTGACGTCCGCCTCGATGCGCAGCTTGCGATACGAGCCGGAGGACACGGGCCGCGGGTCCGTGGGGCAGGGCGATTGCATGGTTCGTACGAGGAGAGGCTTGGCTGCGAACTGTGCCCCATCGGCTGTTCGGCGAGCGGGAACCTGTTCCTTTATGTGCGTATGTCGCCGCATCTGCCCATCGAGCGAAGAGTGAACTTGTCTCCGATCTGATCCGTAGGGCCTCAGCTGTTCGGCACGCGGTACGAGTACGGCCCTACGCCTCGCGCCCTAGTCCCGCCGCCGGATGTGACCGGACGCGCCCCGTCATAGCCTCGCCGCATGGCATCAGTTGACTCTCGCCGCAGCGAACCCCGAAGCCAGGAGCAGCGCAAGCACGAGGCCCTGGAACGGCTCGCGCGGGACAACGACGTATGGGTCGCCACGGCCGACGGCACCGGTGAGCCGTGCCTCGTTCCGCTTGCCTTCTGGTGGGACGGCGAGAGCGTGTGGCTGGCCACCCGCGACACCAACCCGACCGGGCGCAACCTCCGCGCCTCGGGCCGGGTCCGGCTCTCCTTCGGCCATACCCGGGACGTGGTCCTGGTGCACGGCACCGCACGCATGCTGACCCGCGAGGAGCTGCCGGACGGGGTGGGCGACGCCTTCGCCGCCAAGGACGGCTGGGACCCCCGCGAGGACCACCCGTCGTACGTCTTCTTCCAGGTCGCCCTGCAGGTGCTGCAGGCATGGGGAACCGTTCCCGAGCTGGCCGGGCGGACCCTGATGCGTGACGGGAAGTGGCTGGTCTAGGTCATCGCCCGCAGCACCGCAGCCGTGTGCGCGTCCGCCGGGAAGAAGGTCTCGACGGCGATCTCGTCCAGGGTCACGTCCCGCGGGGAGCCGAAGACCGTGGTGGTGTAGAGGAGGGCGAGGTCGCCCTGGTCGGAGGAGAGGCGCAGGGGGACCACCAGGTCGTCGTGGGGTGAGCCGGTGTCCCGGGGCTCGTCCGGCTCGGGGGACGGGTAGCTCTCCAGTTCCGTGAGGAGTTCGGCGAGTCCCGCGGCCGAGGTCCGGTCCAGCTGACGGCGGACCCGGCGGAGCACGTGCGCGCGCCACTGCGCTAGGTTCCGGATGCGTCCGGACAGGCCGTCCGGGTGCAGGGTCGCCCGCAGCACGTTGAGCGGCGGACCGGTCACGTCCGGCGCGACGTCGCCGAGGAACAGCCCCATCGCACGGTTCGCGGCCAGCAGCTCCCACCGCACGTTGACGGCGAGCGCCGGATTCGGCTCGTGCCCCGCGAGGACGGCCTCCACCGCCGCGCGCGCCACACCCAGGTCGGCGTAGGCGCGCTCGCGGTGCACCGGGGCGTAACCGGCCGCCAGGTAGAGCGTGTTGCGCTCCCGCAGAGGCACGTCGAGTTCGTCGCACAGCCGCCGGACCATGTCCCGGCTCGGTCGCGCCCGCCCGGTCTCGATGCAGCTCAGGTGCCGGGTCGACAACTCGGCGGCGAGCGACACGTCCAGCTGCGAACGCCGCCGCCGCTCACGCCAGCGCCGTACCAGCACCCCGACCGGCTCGGTGGTGGTCGTCGTCATGCACCCCAGGCTGCCCGGCGGCGCGCGCCACGGCAATGACCTCGCAGGTCATCGACAGCACGCGCCGCGCACCCTCACATTCTGGGCAGGGCAACGCAGTTCACCGCGAAAGGACAGCCACCATGACCGATACCGCCGAACCGCTCGACGACTACGTACGGTTCTGGAACACCGGGACCGAGCAGGAGCAGCGCGCACACGCGGCAGCCGCCTTCGCCGACGGCGTCGAGTACCGCGCCCAGATCGGGGTCCTCACCGGGACCCAGGCGCTGATCGACTTCCGTAACCAGTTCGCCGCCCACATGGGCCGGGTCACGCTCCGCCTGCGCGAGCAGCCGCAGGTCCACCACGACCGCGCCCGGCTCCGGTGGGAGATCCTCACCGGCGACGACGCCGGCACCTCCTTCGCCACCGGAACCGACGTGCTGCACCTCGACGGCGACGGCCGGATCAGCTCCGTCACGGTCTTCCTCGACCGTGCGCCCGAGGGCTTCGACCCCGGGGCGCACGACTAGGACCCGCTAGGACCCGCCGGGTCAGGGCAGCTTGGCCGACAGGACGTCGAGGGGCCGGATCCCGGGGGCCTCGCTGAGCATGGTCCCCGCGGCCTCCGTCAGCGCCGCCGCGATCCTGCCCTGCAGGTGCGCCTGACGCCCCTGCTCGTCGTCGAAGGTGTCGAAGACGCCGAACGTCGTGTCGCCCAGCTTGAACGCGAACCAGGCGACGGTGTGGTCCTCCTGCTGCGCGAGCTGCAGCGCGTCGCGCAGCAGGGCCTCGACCTTGTCGGCGTACTCGGGCTTGGCCTCGATCTGCGCCAGCAGTCCGAGCTTGCTCATGATGCACTCCTGTGATGGGGGTTGGGGGGAGGGACAACAAGGAATCTAGGCCGCCCGCACCGCCCCACCCAGTGGCGGAAACGACTCGTCCGATACCGTTTCCGTCATGGACGTGGCTGTACTCGCCTACGACGGCGTTTTCGACTCCGGGCTGGCGGCCCTCCTCGACGTGCTGACGGGGGCGAACGCCATGCGCGACGAGCTTCCGGAACCGCCGCCCGCCTGGAACGTCACCACGATCGGTTTCCGCCGGCGCGTCCGTACGGGCGCCGGGCACCTGGTCGAGACCGCCCCCGTCGGCGCGGCCGAGGACGCGGACCTGCTGCTGGTGCCCGCGCTGGCCGAGCGGCGGCCCGACGCCCTGATCGGGTATGTCTCGGGTCCGGACTCGGCGCCGCTGCGGCGGCTGGTGGCCACGGCACGCGAACGCCGGACCCCCATCGGCTCCGCCTGCAGCGGGACGTTCCTCCTTGCCGAGTCAGGAGTCCTCGAAGGGCTGCGCGCCACCACGAGCTGGTGGCTCGCCCCGTACTTCCGCACGCGCTACCCGGCGGTCACGCTCGACGAGACCCGCATGGTCACGACGTCGGACGGCGTGACCACCGCCGGCGCGGCCTTCGCCCACGTCGACCTCGCGCTCGCGATCGTCCGGACGACCAGCCCGGCGCTCGCGGACCTGGTCGCCCGGTACCTGGTCGTCGACGAGCGCCCGTCGCAGGCCTCGTACACCATCGCCGCGGCGCTCGCGCAGAGCGATCCCATGCTCGCGGCCTTCGAGCGCTGGGCCCGGATCCACCTCGACCAGCCGATCTCGATCGCCGACGCGGCACGGGCCGTCGGCGTCAGCGAACGCACGCTCCAGCGCGCCATGCGCCGCACGCTCGGCACGTCACCCGTCCGCTTCGTCCAGGACCTGCGCGTCGAACGCGCCTCGCACCTGCTGCGGACCACGGACCTGCCCCTGGAGACCGTCGCCCGCAAGGTCGGCTACGAGCACGCCAACACCCTCCGCATCCTCCTGCGCGAGCGCACCGGCGCTACGGCAGGCGCGTTGCGGCGCTGACCAGCGGGAGGAAGTCGGCCCAGGCGCCGGGGGAAAGGGCGAGTTGGGGGCCCCGGCGGTTCTTGGAGTCGCGGATGTGGATGGTGGTGGGGCGGGTGGCTACTTCGACGCAATCGCCCTGACTGCCGCTGCTGTAGCTGGACTTGCGCCAACGGAGGGCGACCTCGACGCAGTCGCCCTCGCTGCCGCTGCTGTAGCTGCTCTTGAACCAGGTCAGTTCGGACGTGCTCATAGCGCTCCTCGCATCTGCTCCAACAGGGCCCTGGAGTCCCGAAGGCTGCGGGCCTGCGAGCGCAGTTTTCCATACCGCTGGTGGAGGACGCTGATCTCCTTCGGATCGGCGATGAGGCGGCCGTTCTTCTGTCCTTCCGAATAAGCGAACCACTGATTCTCGGGGGTCTCAAGCAGCTGCAATGGGCCATCCAGGCCGGCGTGCACGGGCTGTAGCAGGGGCATGATCTGGACCTCCACGTTCCGGTGGCGGTCGATCACCTCCAGCAGATGGTCGAGCAGCTCTCGTGTGACGTCGTCGCCGCCCGTCCGTCGCTCCAGCACGGCCTGTTCGATGATGAAGCTGAACGCGCACGGTCGCTCCCGCCGGGTGGACAGCAGTTCCTGCCTGGCGACTCGGGCGGCCACCCGGTCGTCCAATTCCTGGTCGTTGGGGATCGGTGGCACGCTGAGCGACACTGCCCGCGCGTACGCCTCCGTCTGCAACAGGCCCGGTACCACTCGGCATTCGTAGGTGTAGAGGTTGATCGCCGTCGCCTCCATCCGCGCCCACCGCCGAAACCAGGCCGCCAACCCCGGTTGCCGAGCCACATGCCCCGCCGCCCGCCGTAAGGCCCCCGTGTTGCCCAGGGCCTCCTCCGCCGCCTCCACGAAGGACTCGTCCGGCATGCGGCGGCCCAACTCCACCGATGCCACCGTGTGTTTCGAGAACCGCACCCGTTCGCCGAACTCCTCCCTGCTCAGCCCCGCGTGTTCGCGCAGGGCCTGGACCACCGCCCCGAAGGTCCGCAGACTGTCCGACGACTCCGGCTCCACTCCATCGCCCACGTAGGCCACCTCCCGTCCCCATGGTGACGGCGAGTCACCGGTACGGTCCAGTCCGTCACCGCGTACGCGGGTCCGGCGTACGCGGCTCCCACCTGGAGAACTGCCGGTTCCAGGCGCCAGATTGGGGGCATGGACGCACCCCCCACCGCCGTCACCGTCAGTCGAACACTCGCCCAGCGGCTCAGTGGCACCCCGCGTGGTGCCCGGCTCGCGAGGCATCTGGCCGTGGCCCAACTCCACGCGTGGGGTGGCCGGTTCGCGTCGGCAGAGGTGATCGACAAGGTGTCGGTGATCGTCGCGGAGCTGGCCGCGAACGCCGTGACGCACGGGCGGGTGCCGGGGCGGGACTTCGAGCTGCGGCTCTCGCTCGTGACGGGGAGCGTGCGGGTCGAGGTCACCGACACCCGGGCCGAACGACGGCCGCCCGGCCCCCGGGACGTACGGCCGTCGGGGCCGCTGGACGCCGGTGGGCGCGGGCTCGTGCTCGTGGAGGCGCTGGCCGATCGGTGGGAGGTGCTGGAACGGGACTGCGACGGCGCACCGGGCAAGACCGTACGGGCCGAGGTGGACCTGCCACTGCGTCGCAGACCCTGAGCCGGGCCCCGGGGGACGTGCCCCCGGGGCCCGGGTGCCGTCAGGTGGAGACGCCCAGGGTGAGCGAGCCGGTGTAGCCGGCGGTGGTGGAGCCGGTGACGGCCATGAGGCCGGAGGTGGTGCCTCCGTCGTCGTAGATCGAGTCCTGGGCGAGGGTGGTGCGGGTGGTCGTGTTGGTCGAGTAGGGCGAGACCTTGGCGACCGCCGTGGTGATGGTCTCGTTGATGAAGAGCTGGCCGGTGTGCACGGTCGTACCGCCGGTGAAGGAGCCGTTGGACGTCAGGGTGACGCCCGTGTGGACCTTCATGTGGATGTGGATGCAGCGTCCCCGGTACCAGCCCGGGTAGATCGTGGTGATGTTGGCGACGCCGCTGGAGTTGGTGAGGACGCCGCCGCGCAGGAAGGTGCCGTCGTCGGCCTCGCTGTGGCCGTTGTTGCCGACGTAGCCGGAGTACTCGCCGAGCGCGTCGGTGTGCCAGACCTCCACGAGGGCGTTGGGGATGACGGTGCAGGCGGAGTTGACGACGGTGAGGACGAGCTTGAGCGAGATGCCCGCCTTGCCCTCGGTGATGTCGGTG
Organism: Streptomyces sp. NPDC058457; assembly: GCF_042720695.1. Classification (NCBI taxonomy): domain Bacteria; kingdom Bacillati; phylum Actinomycetota; class Actinomycetes; order Kitasatosporales; family Streptomycetaceae; genus Streptomyces; species Streptomyces sp. NPDC058457. Next base: position 351,617 of record NZ_JBHXLU010000002.1, read on the forward strand.
CGGACCAGCGCGCCGTCGAGGTAGTAGGGGCCTTCGGTCAGTTCCTCCGTGAGGGTGCAGACCGCCGCGGCGGCGGCCGGCTGGAGGTCGGGGGCGGCGGCTGCCGCGGGGGCCTCGGTCGAGACCGCTGCGCCTACGGCCAGGGCAGCGGCGGTCGTCCCGGTGGCGACGAGTACGGTACGGCGGCCGACGGGGCGGGCGCCATCTGAGGTGTCTGTCATGGACACGGCACCGTAGGAAGGGTACCTGTCGGCAAGCTGTCAGTTTCGTAAAGTGAGCAACCGTCAAGTCTTGAGTTGAGACACAGGCGGGCGCCTTCGACCGGTTGCACCGGATCCTGCTCGCTGAGCTGAACGCGGCCGGCGAACTCGACTGGACCCGCGCATGCGTGGACGGCTCCCACGTCCGAGCCGAAAAGGGGAAGCCACGACCGGTCCGTCGCCGGTCGACCGGCGGAAGACGGGCGCTCGCGGCGCGCGGTCGTGACGGACGCCTCCACGATAGCCGTGAGGCCGGACACCGGTGGGGCGTCGGCCTGGATCCCCAAGCCCGGGGGCGGCCCGCGCCGGGTGCCGGGGCGACGCCAACTGTGTCGAACATCGGGCGTGATACTGGCGGGCTCGCATATTCAACTGTCGCAAGTTCTCGGTGGCGACCCGACGCCTGGGGAGCTGGAGCAGTTCTTCCGTCTTGACGCGAAGGCGTTGGAGCTTGTCCCAGCGAAACGGCGTCCGACGATCCGGCTGGGGTAGGCGGTGCAGTGGGGCACGGTGCGAATGCTCGGTACCTTCCTGACGGAAGACGCCACGCCGGTCCCGGCGTCGGTGGTGCGATTCGTCGCCGAGCAGCTCGGCATCGATGACGAGAAGTTCGCTGGACACGGCACTCGGGCGCAGACGGCGTACGAACACGCGAGGGAGATCCGCGAGGCGTACGGGTACCGGGACTTTGCCGCGGGCGAGCTGCGGGCGTTCCTGGCGGCGCGGGTCTGGTCGTCGCTGGAGGGGCCGCGGGTGCTGTTCGACCGGACGCGGTGGCCCGCTCCCGCCGCCGCGGCGGGAGCGCCGCCGTGCGGCGGCCCGAACGAGCGCAGGCCGAGGAATTGCGCCGGGCCGGCTTCCGAAGTCACCACCGGCCGGGCTCGTCGATCACGTAGCCCCGTCGTTCCAGCATCAAGGCGATCAAGCCCGCGCCTGGCAGGAATCTGCGACAGCCCCCGCCACTCAGGGTGGGCTGCGGCAGGCCAAGCGCTGCACGCAAACTGCCCACTGTGCCGATGGCCGGCAGAACATGTACTCCTCGTGTCGGATCCGCGCCAGCCTCGGCACGGCGGTTTCCAATGAGCACGTTCTCGACGGCGACGCCGACTGAGAGCGGTACGGCCGTCATCCCGCCCAGACTTCCAAGTACGGTTCCGGCTTGGCTCAGCGCGGCGGTATCGATGTTCGCATTGACGCCCGCCGTCACCCACCCGGCCACCATCGGCGCAATGATCGGACGGACGACGGCGAGTATCGCCTCGGTTTCGGCGGCGCTCGGCCCGATACTGTCCAGGACCAGTGTGACTGTTTCGGCATGGATCGACAGGATCGGCTGCCGTACCGGGGGGCCTTCGGCTCCGGCGGCGCGGATCATTCTATCGTTCGGCGCTACGGTGACGTCGCCCTCCCATCGCCACATCAGCCGGCCGAGGATATCGGTGCCTTTCTGACCCCGTACCTCGATGCGGAGGCTGCCATCGTTGATCGATACAAGCACAAGGTCGACCAGATAGCTCGGGTGGCCCGGGAGCGGCCAGGGCGGAGCACTGACGGGGGTTCCGGGTGGGCTCCCCGCCGGGGTGCCCAGGCCACGTTCGATCGCGGCACGAACGTCCTCGGCGGAGAGGAACACCCACGGCGCCTCAAGGATCTCGATCGCCGTCGTGCCTGGTGCAGGCTCAGGCGGAAGCTCGGCGAGGTGGCCTGACTTGAACATGGCGCCTGGAAACCCGCTACGGCGTAGCTTGAATCCGACCGTGGACGCAGGAGGGACGGGCACAGGGTCGGGCGGGAAGGTGAAACGGTTGGTTGTCAATGGCTGCGTGACCTCCAGCACCTTGTCCTCGACGAAGATGACTCGGTCCCCCGGCTCGACTACCGAACGTCCCTCCCAAAGCTCGGCGGTGTACTCACCCCCCTCGATCCCGAACATCAAGAACGTGGCTGCGTTGCTGTAGGCCATGGCTATGCCTCCTGCCAGCAGGGTGGGAAGCGAGTACTCACGCCCCCAGGCGTTCTTATTCCCAGATGTGCCGAGTCCCGGCTCATGGCCCCACGCTCAAGTTGCCGCTACAGCCCACTGAAAGCCGGAGCACGCGCAAATCCGACTGTGACACCCAGGCTCGTCCGAAGCCCATCGGCTTGCCGCTGTACTTCCTACGATGCTGTCGCCGTACTCCCCGGGTCTGCCGCACGATCGGGTGACAGGTCACTCCTGGCAGGGACACCACTTCGACTTCACCGCCGTCACCTTCGACGGCGGTGACTTCTCCAGCGCGGTGTTCTCCGACAGCACAGTGATTCCTAATGCGGTCTGTCAAGCCGCGTGAGCACTGGGCGGGGTGAGTTCGTAGCATCGCCCGTCGCGGAGGAGTGCCCAGAGGACGTTG